>JAEOUH010000035.1 GCA_016839365.1 Candidatus Hermodarchaeota archaeon | reverse complement strand
GAATAAGAAGTTTAGAATCCTTTTTTATTGGAATACTACTATCTGCCGCCCCCAGCGCAAGCACGGCAGTTAGAATTTTTAACACTTGTACTATCCCAAATCCTACAACAAGACAAAGAAGGAGAAGAAGGAATATCGCAATGGTTCTCCGAGGGACCACGATTCCTCCATAACCTCGGCGTACAGCCTAGCGTATCACCTATAAATAATTCTCCATACGAAACCACGGTATTACTCTAGGAGCACAGAATGCCTAACATTCTTGACATACGCACGCCTGCTAACGCCCTCCCCCCGCACAAGCACACGCACAAGATACGCAGGCGCAGGCACAGGCGCAGCTGCGGCCGCTGAATGAGCTTCTGGGGGGTGGGGGTGGTGGGGGGCGGAAGGCGGTGGCGATTTGGTTGGCGAGGTTCTGGAATCCTGTTACTACGTTGTTGGCGAAGTTTTGGGTGCCGAGGACGGTGGCGTTGGCGAAGTCGGTGAGGGTGATGGGGGTGGTGGGGCGGATGGCGGTGGTGGGGACGGTGGGGGTGATGACGTGGGGGCGGGGGTGGCTGGCCCAGATCCACCACCAGTACCAGCCGGGGACGTGGTAGTGGTGGTAGGGTTTGATGCGGTGGTCGTAGTCGGGGGTGAGGAGGAGCCATTCGGCGTAGTCGTTGAGGGCGTTGGCTTGGGCGTCGGGGGTGGTGGCTTGGTCGATGTGGCGCCAGGCCTGGTCGATCATGCGGGTGTAGAAGGCTTTGGTGTCGGTGCGGGAGTAGCCTTCGAGTTTACGGGCGGTGGTTTTGATGAGGGTGTTGAGCATGGTGCGAACTGCAGTTTTGTCAAGGTTGCCTTGGGAGGTGATGGCTTTGATGAAGAGGCGTTCGTAGTAGTGGAAGCGCCCTTGGCTACCAGCAGCCTTGGCGATGTTGGCCTGGTCGGGGTGAAAGGTGGGTTTAGCTTTGCCTTCGCGTTGGATGGTGATGAGCTCTTTCTTGAGAAGGCCGAAGACAATCATGGTGAACACCCGGTTGAGCGGGACTTCGTTAAGTACCGCCGCCTCTACGACGGTGAGGCCACGGCGAACTCCCAGTGCTTCAACTTTCACAGCGGGGGGTAGATAGCCGCGTTTGACCAGGCCACGAGCGGTCCCACCTGCTCGGACGCTTCGAGTAATGCTGAGACAGCAGGCGCCAAAGATGACAATGGCAATGACGGCAAAGATGATGAGGTCAAAGTATTCCTCTAAAATCCCGCCCCAATCGATGCCTCCTCCTGTGGTGAAGTAGGTGGTGATGTAAGATTCGTCATAGGGAAAGCTGATGCCGTGGGGTAGTCCTTGATAGTTGGGGAGGTTAGTGTATTCCCATAGGTAGACTAGGTTGGTGTTAGTCCAGTAGTAGGTGGTGGGTGCTGTGTGGTGGTATTTGGCGAGGGTGCCATTGTTGAACCCATTGGGGAAGTGGAGGTGACAGCCGAGATAATCGGTCCCACGGTTATAGCTGGACCCATACCAGGTGGGAATGAATTCGTAGCCAACATAACCAGGAGTTGCTGGATCGGTGTCAAGATAGACCATGCGTTGTTGGTTACCCCAAACAATAATTGTCCCGTTTTCACCGTTTCCGGGTCGGAGAGCCACCGGGATGAAGATTTCAATACCAATGGCGATTGCCTCAGAGGGGGCGACGCTAAGTTCAACATAGGGTGCATTGCTGAGGGACCAATAGGCTCGGAAACTGGAAAGCACGTAGTAGGAATTCGGCAGACCGATATCGATGTAGTCGAAGTCGGTGCCATAGTTTTCGAAGGAGATGGAATAATTAATGATTACTGACGCATCCATTTGGGGGATGACGTGCACGGTTTCATTGAGGACACGGAAATCATAATTCATAGGGCTCGATCGATTCGAAAGAGTGGTATTGTTTGGTGTGTCAGCCACTGCAGAAAATTGTGTGAACATGAAAGGGCTAGCGAGCATGAGGAAGAGTAATGCCAGAAGAGTGAGAGGCATGAGTTTGATTCGTGTCAACAGTTGTGCACATCCATTCATTGATCTTCTTCTTCGGTTGCTTGTTGGTTGATGTCGTTCAAGAGTTTTTGGGCGCTTTGAACATCTGTGCGATTGAGTTCATCGAGGATCCGTTCATCAAAGTCTTCGTTGGTAGCTTCGAGGATAACCCGCCCCCAGTACCCGCATTGAAGGCAGCGGTATTTGGGCGGTGAAATTCCCATAGCGCCTCCAATATCATACCAGGTTTCTTGTCCTCGTATATTCGGGGATTTGCATTTGGGACAAATTCGTATTCGGATGATTTTTCCGTCTTTCTTCAAGTCCTCTAATACTTTTGAAATCTGTTTTACAATGTCGTCCGACGACATTGACTTGGAAGGTGTTTCAGGCGGTATTGGGGGCATTTACGGTTTCAGCTCAGTCTGGGTCCTCAAAGGACAGTATTGGAAGTTCGTGAGGGTGTTAGCGCAATACGGGTTTTTTTGTTTTTAGTCATGAGATTACCATTTGACATCTTCGACAAGTTGGGAGACTCTGTTACAGTAGGGGCAGGTGAGAACAACTGCACCAATTCGGGGATCGTAGGCGAGGTGTTCACGATCGGGTGAACCACCACAATGGGGGCATTTAACCTGACTAACATCAAAGTCACCAGGGAGATCGACTTGGGCTTTGACGACGACCCGTTCTGGTTGCCGTTGGCCAAGATAGCCCAGAATGATGGCGACGACTATCATAATCCCTGCTGCACCGAAGAGCATGAGGGCAGTCGTTTGATTGGCGACGATGTCACCGACTGTGGCTATGAAGAACATCAAACCGAGGAATCCCGCAGCGATGGCGATGATTCCAAAGAGAATCGCAATACAAGTTAACGCTCTCATATGTGACAGTAGACTAGTTTGCGCCTTTTATCCTTTCGTGTCACTGAAGCGACCAGTGTCGCAACCAATTCCTTGGAATTTCTTCCCTCTTGGTGGAAAAGAAAGGGTGATGGGTGCTTTTATAGGAGCCCCTCAGGGATGTGTATGGGATGTGCTCACCATGGTACGGCTGCAAGTTGCGTTGGACTATGAAAATCTCGCTGATGCCCTCAAAATCGCAGAACAGGTTGCCCCTTATGTGGATATCATGGAGGTGGGAACGCCGCTCATCAAAGCGGAAGGGATTGGAGCTGTGAAAGCGATCAAAAAGGCACACCCCGACAAGGCGTTGTGTGCGGACCTTAAAACCGCTGATGCGGGGTATTTAGAGGTGCACATGGCAGCCCGAGCATCAGCTGATATCGTAACGGTTCTTGCCGATGCGTATAATGAAACGCTCATTGGGGCGTTGCAAGCCGCCCATGAATTTGGCATTGAGGTTATGGCCGATTTAATTGTATCCCGGATTCCTGTTAGTCGGCTAGCGGATATCATTGGTTTAGAGTATAAAGGAACAGAGATCCATTATGCTTTGGTTCACAGTGGGTTAGATCGACGTGCCGCACGACGCTCGCCTTTATCGGAGCTAGACCAAGTTTCTCGATTACGCGGTCATCCCTGCTTGGCTGTGGCGGGAGGTATTCGAGTAGCTGACCTACCAAATATCTTGGCTTACCCGGTCGAAATCGTGATCGCCGGTGGAGGGATAACCAAGGCGAAGAGCCCTTCCCGTGCTGCAAAGGCTTTTCAAACAGAAATCCGTAAACTTACACGTACACCGAGAAACAAAGTCGACTAGCATTCATTGTTTTGGTCGTCTTTGTCAATCCAAGCGAATTTTCGTTGTAAGGTTGAGGGGTAGAAATCCTTCCAATCGTACTTAACTTGGCGACCCCAGTCGCGATAGATGCGCGGATCAATGTAGGACTTGAGGCTCGTTCCCAGATTCCAGGTGCGGGTTTTCTTGGCAATATCATACTGCGAATTGAGTTTCGCCTTTGCGTCCATGGCACGTGCAAGGCGCTCTTTGGCAGTTTCAACGCTTCTTCGAGCTGAGGCAATTGAACTGGCGAAGGGCCGATTCTTACCCCGGGGAATAGGGTGGCCTCTCTCCTGTAATTGCTTGAGTTTAGCCAGTTGTTTGGCTTCAAGTTCTTTTTGACGGGCTTGTCGAGCTGCTAGGTTTTCTTTCGCCTTGGCAATGCGTTCGTTTGCGCGTTTTTGCTGTTCGCGAAAGCGTTGGAGCCGGGCGTTCCAACCTTTAGGTGCCTGTTTAGTGTGATTACATACAATTGCAGCTTCCAGATTCGCCCGCTTTGCGGCATCTTTCTTTATCCAATTCGGGTCGACGGGCTTTACTTTTGCGCGGCTGAGGGAAGTCCGAACAGTGCTGCTGGCATGGTATGTGCGGAAGACTTTGGCGGTAAGTCCCGGCAGGATTTCGGAAAGATAGGCGTTAACGTTACGACTCTTCACATCGGGAAATATTTGGGGGCGGTCAAGGCTCGGATGACCGCGCCGATCACCAGAGCGGGGTGCTCTGGCATTATCTATCAGCACCTGTAATTGGTCTACAACCTCAGGAGGTAGTTTCGCGGTCTTGTGCCAAGGTACGGAATCTTTTCCAAGAAACTGAAACTCGACTACCCCATCTTCTCTAATTGTGACATGTTCAGGTCGGAGTGTGGTAGCGCCTACAGTGTCAGCCTCATCGGGGTCTTTCTCATCACCTACACGCAAGCTTAACGCATCAATCAGATAACAAGCGGTGGCGATTTTTCGTCGTCTAGGCTGATTGGAATTCAAGTCATTCTGAATTGAGTGGCGCACGCTATTGATACGCTTCGCCAGCTGTTGGGCTACCGCGAATTTTTGGGCTTCCCGATCCTGTTTGATCGTAGCGGTATCCGATACCCAGACGTACTTGACTTTTCCTGAGAGTTTGTCTTCCCATCTTGCCAGCCAGAGGCTATCGGGTTGCCAAAGGCGCCCAGCCCAGTTCCCTTCAGGCATGGGTGCATCTGGGCTCAAATTTAGCGTAATATCCTCTTCTTGGGGTCCTGGTTTCCATCGTCCACGAAGGGGATGTGTACCTCGACCCATGAAGATACAGCTGGGCTCCGCGGTCCAATTCGACACTTCCACGCGCTCACCATCAATTTCCGCATACCCATACTTAGCACGTAAGGCTTCCCGGATTTCTTTCCGCTGTGCGGCTAATTCTTTTCGTTCCTCTTTGGTCATGGCTTCTTTCTGCTGCAGTTCATGTTCCCGTTGGGTGATACCTTCACGAAACAAAGATTCTAGATTGACTTCTTGGGGTTTCAGAACAGGTTTGATACCCAAGGCTTTGCTGAAATCTTTTAGAAAGTTGCGCACAAAGACTTGATCCTCCCAGTAACCAAGATGGCGTTTCGAAACGAAGGCTCGCATCATTTCTTCTTGCCGTGCATTCAGTGTATAGTCTGTACCCCTGATGGTGAGAACCATCCCAGTCGTTGCTGGCAGTTTTGCTACACGAACGCCATGATGAACCAGTTTCTTCATAGAGAATTTGCCTCAAGGTGTCGTTTCTTCGCCACCAATACAATTGAATTTTTTTAAGCGTTTGGGGAATACTAGAATTGCCACTTCAAACCGCGCTCAGATTACTCCTACCATCCTATGGCATATCCAGTACTTACCGAGTACACCTATTGAATACCTATATGAAATTATTCTGCAGTTGTTGGGCTAGGAACGAAGTATTGGTCGAGAAAACTAAAAACCGCATTTCCGAAGAGAGCTCCAGCGAGTCCAAGTACGCCTCCGATGAGGATAATGATTGCTGCTAGCGCGACCCCCATCCCTTCTAATCCTGCAATGGCCCCGAAGAGATTAAGGACCGCGATTCCTCCGAAGGCAGCATGGATACCTACAAGGATTCCCCACGCTGTCAAACCACCCAGAAAGCCCACTAATGCTGCTCGAGAATATCGTCTCACGAAGAAGCCAGAAATTGCAGCAGCAATTATTGTCCCAGGCCAACTGATTAGATAAAGCAGAACCACGGATAAAACAATGATGAGGAGAAAGGTTTTCAGGAGATTTTGTTGGGCAAATGCATCATAGATTCGTTGTGCTAATGACATTTGGCGTCACCCCGTTAGTATCAGGATGGATTCCACTCGAAACGCAGAGAAAAGGAGATCCTCTTGATCGAAGTAGAGATAGTCGACATGATAGTCTCCAACAAGGTAAAGTTGAAAGAGTTGGTCGCTATAGTGTCGTGAAAGCGGATTTCCACTTTCACCTCCAGGAATTACACTCACTGCGTGCAAGGGATCATTGAAATTAACAATGAGACGCTCGCTCGCTCCACCCCGTGAGGCGCCTTGTTCACGAGCCCACATATCTACCCGTGATGGATTCACAGTGACAGCGCTTCCATCAGCAGGTATAGGAGCGTGTCCCAAGGCTCCACCCACCTGATGAGAAAAGACAACAAAGTGGAATTTATCCCAAGTCCATTCATTGACGTCAGATCCTTCTTCGTCGCCTAACCGGGTCATAGCTGCTTGAAATGACCGAATTATGATATCATCACGGGATTCAACGGCTCCTGTAGTTATATCGTCGAACCAATGCGAATTTGGATTATACCGTGTGAGGTTTTCTAATATTACTGGAGAAGGCCAGAGGAGCCCCCCACGATCGGAAGGATATTCGTCGCTAAAGACATCCTCCCAATAGTAGTCAAACCAGGCTCGCCAGATGGTCGGTGCCACCCATTCTTTGAGCATGGTATAATTCCAGGTGCGCAATTGATCAATCGCGGCAGACAATATCGGATCGCTTGTGATCGAAGAACCAGCATTATCAAAGGCATCAATCAAGTATGGTACAAAAGCCTCAGCAGCGGTATCGAGTACATCGTTTTGGATTCGTTTCATGTCATCGACGGTGATGGCATTGTCATTCTCAAGCATTTGAATGATGCGTCGTGCCCGATACCCAGGATCATAACCTTGGTGAATATAATAGGGGTAGAATCCGGGACCCTGCACTGCGGCTAGTTGATTGGCACTGACAACCCAGCCGCGATCAGGATTCAGGGATAAAGGTAAGGCATCGAAGTCGATGAAGCCAGTCCATTCACCTTCTCCCGCCGAGCCGTTGTGTGGTAAGCCACCAAACCATCCATCGCGAATGGGCCAATGACCAGTTGGGCGAATTGCTATATTACCATAGATATCGGCGAACACGATGTTTTGTGAAATTGTCCACCAGAATTTTTGCCCTTCAATGAATTCTGTGTAATTATGCGCCATTGTCATTTTGTCAAGGGCTATCATTTCATAGCTTGGTTCCCCACCAGTCCATCGTTGAGCGAGGACATAGTCATTGTAGGAGAATCCAACATCTGACATAACAGGTCCATGAACACTTCGTCTTATTGTATGGTAGTAGGGTGCTTCTCCCTTTACTAAGATGGTAGTGGTTTCTTCTTCAAAGGGTTGCCAAGCTCCGTCATACCAATATTCATCCTCATTTTCGGGATTAATCGAATAATAGTACCAGTCAATCACATCCGCGCCAACATTTGTGAACCCCCAGGCAACATATTCGGTGTGCCCTGCAATAATTAGCGGAACGCCTGGTGGAACAAATCCATATACATTTCGTCCAGTATCCGCTGCTACGAGATGAGCTTGGTACCAAATTGCTGGGACATCACGAGGAAGGTGCATATCATTACAGAGTATTGGGCTACCTGTGGCAGATTTGGTGCCATTGACCGCCCAATTGTTCGAGCCCAAAGAGTCCAATTGCCATCGTGAGAGGACATTATTTGGATCAGGTATGTTTTCGGTCCATGAGAGGAAGGTCTTGATGGTTTTTTGTAAGGATTCAGGGAGTTCTGAATTGCCGAGAGCGGAAGAGGTGGGAGGAACCGTGGTAACTCCATATTCTGGGACTACTGGAGTCTGGAAAGGCGGATTTAGGGGAAAGAGTTCCCAGGCTGAATCATTTCCTAACTCTGCAATCGTATTGGCAAATCGTAGATCGGAGTCAGACCAAGACAGACCATAGTCAAGGATTCGCCCAACTGAAATGGAATCTAGAAGTGTCCAAGGGTGAGGGCGATAGTTAAGGAGTTTAAATTCCAAGGGGAGGTTTGATCCAATATTTGAAATGTAGAAGTTTACACCATCAGCGAAGGATGCGAGATTCTCCCTCAATGTGATGTTGTATTGATCTTGTTGGGAATACATTTGGTCAATCGTCTGTTGGGCAGCCCTTTCCATTCCCAGATTTCGCAGAAATCGATCTGCAACTAGATAGCTTGGACCAAGAATTTCTGCGAGTTGACCGCGGGCTTGTCGGCGGGTGATGTCCATTTGCCAGAGTCGGTCCTGGGCTTGAACATATCCAAAGGCAAAGTATAAGTCAGGTTCATTAGCGGCATAGATGTGGGGGATGCCCCAGTTGTCTCGGATGACCGTTACGGGTTCGGATAGGCCTGGAATATGAGCCATTGCGAAAGGAGGATGTTCCGCATCTTCGTATACTGTCCAGATTCCCGTGAATGGGTCGATGAGTCCTCCAAGTGGCGGAATGATATCCAACGGAATGACGAGGAGGATTGACATACTGATGATAAGAGCGAGTGGAATTGCTAGTTTTCCGATTTTTTTGGCAGTTGATGCCATTATGCATCCATCCTAATGAATCTCCTTATTATGGATGCTTCTTCCTAAAAGAAGTTAAGTTCCATGCAGTCCTTTATAGCATTGACACTATGTGGGTTTTGTTTTTAGTTCTAGCAATCAGTGGCATAGTCACCGCATTTCTTATTTTTATCATAGCCACCGAGGGACGCTATTTTGGTAAACGTCTCATGCGATGGGGGTATAATCGTCGATCGGTTTCATTTGAGGTGCGCAATGATTGGAAGCTATGGGAGCACTTAATCAAGCGATTAAAG
The DNA here is from genome assembly GCA_016839365.1 of Candidatus Hermodarchaeota archaeon. Lineage (GTDB taxonomy): Archaea > Asgardarchaeota > Hermodarchaeia > Hermodarchaeales > Hermodarchaeaceae > Hermodarchaeum. The sequence goes on along the minus strand of JAEOUH010000035.1, from coordinate 4,956 downwards.
ATTAGCCCCGCGGAAGAGATTTTGGATCTGGGCACACAAACTGGGCACCTACCACGTCTCGTCGCAAGACAGCGGTGGTTTCGTGGTCGCGTCGTTGGCATTGATTGGTCTGAAGAGATGATTCACGAGGCCCAACGCCAAACGCGATTAGAGGGAACACAAAAGAATGTCGAATTCCTATGCAGAGATGTCCAACTCCCTCTCCCGTTTGGTGATTCTACTTTTACCCTTGTTACATCGGTAACTGGATTACTGAATAGTTTGAAAACACCCAATACCCTGTTCAAAGAAATTCATCGAATTCTTAAGTCAAAGGGACGCGTGGCGTTTCGGATCGCCCCCCAAACCTTTCGTGTTACTCCTATCAGAAATGCAGATTGGTTTGCTACAAGGTTGGAACCCTTGGGATTTACCTTTACTGAGACTCTTCCGTGGACTCCGATGTATAAGGTGATCGTGTTTGAATTACCTGAAAAACAGAAGGGTAATCGTTAGATTTTAATCGGGTTTAGGGAGTTCGCGGGTTAACACCCAGTAGGGTTTTCCAGGAACCCGATGGCGGTAGATTTCGAAGCGTTTTCCACCTTCGATTTTGACAATGAAATAGTCTCGGTGTTTTCTTCGATACCATGTACTTTGCAGGTCCAGGCGTCTGTCACTCGCTTCGATTTCGATGATTTTATGTTTCTGGTTACGCCAGGTAAAACTAACAGGTTTTTCTAAATCGACGACATCAACGGAGATACGTTCGCCAATGAACCGCCCCTGATCTGCCATTGGTGTTCAGATTCCTTTGTGCCCGTAACTTTTTTACATTCCTGTATGCCTGATGAGGTCATGGAAGATAAAGACGTCATGGTCGTTCAGGAAACGCTCTTTGAGATTGTTGAGCTCGTTGAACAACCAAAAGGTAAGAAACACGCCATCATTGCGTTGCCTGATGCAGGTTTGGTGGGAACTATTGCAGGGATGCATTTGGTTCAAGCACTCAACATGGAGTTGGTCGGTTACATTGACGCCGCTATTATGCCTCCAGTTGCTGTAATTCATAATCGTAAGGCTCGTCCACCCATCCAGTTGTATGCAAATGATGATTTCCTGCTAATTGTATCTGAGATTCCCCTTCCCGCTGAGGCGATGCGACCAGTATCTACTGCTATTTTACAATATCTTCAGGAGGTAGAGCCCAAATCGATAACTGCCCTTGGAGGCACACCGTTGCCCCCGGCCCTCAGATCACAGATTGAGGTTCCCGAAGTTTACGCAGTCGCTACAACAGAGTCGGTATATGATCGAATTATGGATAAGAAACTCAAGTTCCTGGATGAGGGGATTGTAGCCGGGGCTTATGCGATTATACTCCTTGAAGCCCAGCGACAAAGAATCCCTATTGCCTATATCATGGCACAGGCCTTCCTGAATTTCCCGGATCCTGGTGCAGCAGCAGAAACGGTGAAGACTTTGTCTACCCTAACCGAGATTCCCATTTCGACAAAGGCTCTTATCGAAGGAGCCGAAGAGGTTCGCGTTCGAGTTCGAGATTTAATGAACCAAACAACAACAACAATGCAGACGAGTAGTAAAGAGCAGGAGTTCCAAATTCCTGCTTTCTATTCATAAGGAGGGGATAAAGGATGCCTGAAGCGAAGCAGCCCAAAAAACGGAAGAATGAACTTGAGAGAATAGACGAATCGGTGAAGGCCTTGCAAAGTAGATTTGATGAACTCTTTGGTTCACCAGTGGGTTCCAAATCAAGGATTCAAACACTTTGGGATGGAGATTCATGTTGCCTTGAAGCCTTGGGTGATGTTCGAGAAACTGAAACCGAATATATCGTTACTTTGGATTTGCCAATGGTGAACAAGAAAGATATCGAACTCACTACAACTGATGAGCATATTAGCGTTAAAGCAAAAATGCGTGAAGAGGTTCATTACGAAAGGTGGGGAACGGTTCAACGGGAAATTCGGTTTCGGAGCCTTTCGAAGAAGGTCTCACTTCCTCGTGATGCGGATCCAGAGCATATCAAGGCAGAGTTCAATGAGGGGTTTTTAGAGATCCATGTCCTCAAAAAGAAACGCCAACGACAGGTTCAGATCGACTAACAGAGATTCCCATTTCGACCCGTAGAGCTAGGATTGGCTTCCTACCATGAGAAGCCCAATAATGGAAACGCAATCTGTGATTTCATGACGTTTTATCATATCAAGCGCGTTCGCCAATGGCATTGTGACGGTTTCAAATTCCTCTGTCTCATCCGGTTCTTTCACACAGCTTGTGAGCCCTTGAGCGAGAAAAATATACCCAAAATCACGCATGAGTGATTTGTTTGATCGCATAACACTAATCAGTTTAAGCGTATTAGCTTGATAGCCAATCTCTTCACGGAGTTCACGCTGGGCTGCCTGTTCAGGCGTTTCATTTTTATCGATGGCTCCTGAGACGATTTCCCAGGTCACTTCATCCTGAATGTAGCGATATTGTCGAGTCAGTATTACTGTATTGGCATCAAGTAATGGCACTATTCCCACAAACTCTTTCGTTTCCATTATCCCATAGATTGTGGTTCGTCCATTCGGAAGTTGAACTTGGTCTTCGTAGACTGTCATCCACGGGTTTTCATAGACCATTCTTTGACTGAGACATTTCCAGGGCTGGATCTTCGAATCTGTCACGGCTATTCCCCCCATTGTCTATCTAGCTTGCAACGACTTCGGTGACCGCTTTCTTTTCCTTTTTCTCTTCTTCAACCGGTGGTGGGGTACACCCTTCAAGCCATACTGATCCCACGAGGGCAAGTTCAGGTGGGTTCAGGTTGGCATCCCTGTCAATAATAACATCAATGACGGCGGGTAACTTGGAGTCTAATGCTCGTTTAAGAGCAAGTCGGATTTCCTTCGGCTTCGTAACACGTTCTCCATAGCAACCCATCGCTTTCGCTATCTTATCATATCGAACATCGGTGAAATCGACCTGATAGAACCTGTCTTCAAATAATAGATGTTGAACTCCTGCAATCATTCCGTATCGTCGATCATTGGCGATTATAGCAATCATCGGTGCGTTATGTCGAACTGCTGTTTCCAATTCCTGAATATTGAACATAAAAGCGCCATCACCAGTGATTAGAAAGACTTGACGGTCAGGATGCACAAGTTTGGCTCCTATCGCATACGGAAGTCCAACCCCAAGATGGCCTGAGTCACAGGCATAAAGGTAGGAACGGGGTTCATAAACTCGATTCAGGTGGAGACTCCAAAGGATGGAATTACCCCCATCTACACAGATGATTGCGTCTCGATCAAAGAAATCGCGAACCTCTTTCGCTAAACGGAGAGGATGAATTGGCTCAGTGTCTTTTGCAGCAATCTCCATTTGTGATTGATAAAAAGACTGGCGTGAGGTTTGACACTGCTCAAGAAGAGGAGAAGGAGCTTTGGGTTCACCACGCCGTTTGACTTCCGAAAGCAGAAACTGAAGAGTACTTTTCGCGTCACCGACGAGTGCTAAATCTACTTCTCGGTTAACCCCAATCATCTCGCTTGCGATATCAATTTGAATAAGCTTCTGATTTTCAGGCGTCTTCCATCCGGGTGGTTTTCCCCAAAAATCAAGATCACCCAAGCGGCCACCGACAAGTAGAACCACATCCGCACAATTTTGCACAAATGCCCCGCATTGAAGTCCAGGTTCAAATGCGAGCGGATGATCCTCTGGGATTGTGCCTCGTCCAGAAGGGCTCACAGTTACGCCTGCCGAAAGATGTTCTGCCAGCGCTACAAGTTCTTCTGATGCTTCTGCCCATAACACACCGGCTCCCGGATGAATGAGAGGAAACTCGGCATCAAGGAGCATTTGTGCCGCTTGTCCGATTAGCGTTGGAAAAGCCGTTGGCTGATTCGTCGGTCGGTATCTACTTGGCAGGATGAGGGGGGGCGGTGTATCTACAGTTCCGTAGAGAATGTTTGAAGGAATATCCAACTGCACTGGTCCTGGTCGACCCGTTAAGGCTCGACGAAAGGCTTGTTGGACAAGCTCAGGAATACGGTCAATGGTCCACACTACTGCATTCCATTTTACAATAGGTTTGAAGAGATTGATCTGGTCAAGACCTTGAGTCATCCCTGTATCTGGATAAATCCGCCAAGTCTGGTTCTGGGCAGTCAAGACTACAAGTGGAACACTGTCGGCATAGGCCGCGTATACCCCGCCCACAAGATTTGCCGCACCTGGTCCGACTGTTCCCAAGCAAACGCCAGGTTCCCCGGTTAATCGGGCATGGGCATCAGCCATGTGAGCAGCAGAGGCTTCATGGCGTGTCGTAATGAATTCGATGCCCAATTGGTCACCTTTTCGAGCGAGTACATCAAAAAAAGAATTCCATTGATCCCCAATGATACCGAAGATATATTTCACATGTTCATTGGCAAGGCATTGGGCAAGAATTTCTCCACCTGAAATGGGCACAGCATCACGTCTCCGCAGGAAAGTACGATTTTTTGACTATTGTGTATTTTGCCTTCTTATGTTGTGCTGGTTGATAAACATGGGATACTTTTTTAGGTAGTTATGAATATATATTCATAACGTGCCAAGACCATATAAGCGCAGGTTTGTCCGTGCAGAACCCAACGTGAGTTATTACAAGCCCCGAGGTATCCCCATCGGGACCATCGCGGAGGTCGTTCTGAGCATGGATGAGTTCGAAGCTATTCGAGTTTATGACTACCAAGGCCTTTCTCAAACCGAAGCAGCTGAACAACTGAAGGTCTCCCAGACTACGATTCACCGAATACTAAAATCTGCACACTTGAAGATAGCAGATGCCTTAGTGAATGGAAAAGCCCTTCGCATTGAAGGAGGACCAATTGAAATGCCAACAACCCGGTGGTTTCGGTGCTTGACTTGTCATAACCAATGGGATGAGCCTTTTGGGACGGGTAGACCCCGAACATG
>JAEOUH010000034.1 GCA_016839365.1 Candidatus Hermodarchaeota archaeon | reverse complement strand
GAACGAGAAAGGTCCATTCGACTTCACACTGGACACTGGAGCTGGAATGACCGTAATCTCCAAGACCTTTGCCAACCAACTGGGCATAGAAACATACAACGGGGTGAAAGCTAAAGCCGTAGGAGTGGGAGGAACGCCGATCCCCATTCAAATGGCAACGGCCTCAAGCCTCCAAGTGGGAGGCATAACTTTTCATAACAAGGAAGTCGTTGTAATTGATCTGCCTCCAACAGTTGGAGGCAGGTGTTTTACTCCGGGTGTTCTTGGCCACGACATTTTGAAAGATTACATCCTTCAAGTTGACTATCGTAAGCTAACCGTCACACTCGAAAAGTTCCAAGATTTCAAAGGCTTAGAGAATGATGGAATTGAGTGGATTCCATTCCAATACGTCAAAGACACTCATCTCATGAGAGTGCCTGTTCACATCAACGGTCAAGGTCCCTTTGAGCTAATCCTTGACACGGGCGCTTCGGGAACAGTTATCACTCCAGCGCTGGCAACTCGGTTAGGAATCGAAGAAGACATTTCCCAATGTAATGAAGAGCAGAAAAACATGCAAGCCCAAGGCTGCTCTCAGGGAGTGTGTGTAGGACCTACAGGAGTAGCTACAGGATTTGGCACAAACTTGAATCAACTTTCGGTGGGTACAGCTCATCAGGAAAACATGGATGTAGGCGTAATAGACCTCAATGTAATTTCTCCGAGGGGTGACAAAATTGATTATGGCGTTCTTGGATATCCCTTCTTGAAAAATTACACACTAGTTGTCGATTATCCCAATCGCCGATTTGCGTTGGTTCAATAAAATAGCATACAGTTTCCAGCCATCAACCTGTATCATACAGGATATATTCAAAAGCCCAAATAGCAACTAGGTCCAGAGAAGCACCCTCGCTATTCATAACTCACCACCTGCTTCCCAGAGGTGAACACCAATTCCTCCCAATCAAACCCAGGATGTCAAACTCAAAAGAATCCAAGACATCATACAAGTCATCACCCAAGACTCGACTTTGCTCATCTACTCTTACCTCCAACTGCATGGTAAAACTACACCATCAGAACTCAGAGAAAAAACCGACCTAGCGCATGCAAGCGTTTTCAGAAGTCTAGCCGTGATGACAAGAGTAGGTCTTCTTACAAAGGAAGAAGATCCATCCGTTTCTGACCGACGATATCGCACACACTACTACATTCACCAAACACTTGGAGAATTGCTAGAAAACGCTAGAACCGAGGGATTAGCACAACACGCACAGGAGAACAACGAGCCACAACTTGTAACCAAATGGACTCAGGCTTGGGAAACCGTTCCCCTCAAACTCAACCAACTTACCACAAGGCTCATGCTCTCCATGAGACACACGACACCCCTCGGCGATCAGGAAACCTGTCAAAGGATCACAAAAATTATTGGCTTTCATGTAGCTGAAGAAGGCCAATTTGGCGGATTAGATACCAGACTCAAAGAATTCATCAAGGACTTACAGACCCATCTTTCAAAGGTGAAGAGGAACTGGAAAGAGCCACTTAAACAACCAATAGCTATCGCAATAAACGTGGTTACGTTGAATCCCGAAGAAGTCTGTGATACGGCTTTCCGCCTTGAAGTCATGGAAGACTAAACCCACAATTGTGAAGCAAATCATTTTTCAGGTTTTTTGATAAGAGCCGCACTTATGTCTTCGAATAGCACCAGAAAAGCAAATAATAGCAGGAAAAATAGCTTGCTCTAAGTTTCACTATGCAACTTTTAAGATACATTGCTCCGTTATAACCAATGAGGTGAACGGTTTGAAACTTGTGCGTTCTGAAGAAGAATTCGCTCTTATGCGGAAGCGTTTTGCTAGGGGCTATTTTTACGATGATGTCACCATGGTTATGGCCTTGTTCCGGACGGATCCGGAGGTCGTTAAACGCCTCCTCCCACCTCCCTTGGAACCCTCACCAAATCCAACGGCTAGTGTATATGTTGCGGAATTTCCTAAAACCAATTTTGGGTCTCCCTACAATGAAGCCGCCCTCTTCCTGTCCGCACAGTACAATGGGGAACTCGGTTACTATTGCCTGTCGATGCCGGTAACTGAAGATAACGCCATGTGGGGCGGGCGAGAAAGGTATGGATTTCCAAAAAAAATCGCTGAAACAATTCAGGTCACACGAAAAGGAAATGTCGCTACCGGCATATGCATTCGGCGCGGCCATACGATCTTCAAGTTGGTCGTTGAGCTAGTTGGTCCTTTCTCTGGAACACTTCCTTCATTACCAAATTACCTTATCAAAGCCTTTCCCAGTGCAACTGGCGAAGGATTTGATTCACCACCGCTCCTTATTCGACAGCAGAATGAAACCAACTGGGGCAAACAGGAATATGGTAAAGGTAAACTCGAAATCGGTGAATCCCATCTTGATCCCTTACATGAAATTCCCGTCGTAGAGGTTCTGATGGCAGGTTATACAACAAACATGCAAATGTGGATGAAACCGGGTAAAATCCTCACCCAACTCGACCCGAAACAATATCTCCCATACAGCGCAATTAAGCAAGATTGGCTTTAACCAAGACCCCTTAAGGGTAGTTCACAGAAGCTCTGCAATCTCAACGCCAATCTTCCTAAATGTCTCTTCAGCGTATTCATGTAAGGGTCCTTTCAACCCCTTTACAAATGCTGACGAACGAGACCGTACAATCTTTATTCCCAATTTTGCTAACCGTTTTTCAATCCCTTTTGCCGCACTTCCCCAATATCTGGGAGGATTTTTCGTATCGAAGGCAAAGCCGTGTTTCTCCCGGAGATCGATCTTTTCAAGTTGTTTAAGCAATTCTTTCACAGGTTTAGACATGCCAAACCCATGAGTGGGTCCACCAATTGCCAGTAAATCATAATTCGGGAGTTTGTCAATTGAAACATTTTCGACGTTAATGCATTCAACGGCAATCCCCTGTTCCTCCAATCCCCACGCAAGCGCCTTTGCGATTTTCTCGGTATTACCAAATTTGGTATCAAAGATGACGAGTGCCTTTTTCATCATTTCATCTCCAGGAATGTGATTATTAATATAATTTCACTCACCGACTCTAAATACATGCTTATGTGAAGCAAATCATCTTTCACATCATTTGATCGGAAATGCAGATATGTCTTCGAAAATCAAGCCAACAGCGGATATCAAATTGTTAAACTAGTTGCTCTTAGGAAAAGAGTATATGCGAATTGCTTGAAAGTATTTTCAAGTAAAGCAAAATTCACTTTGTGATGGTGCAAAAAATAACAACGTTCAATCAACGCTTACTCAAGGAAACTGGGTCCAAATTAATGGGCCTAACTCAGAAGACGTTACAGGTAAATGTGGGAAATCGATGCAATCAGCTGTGTGTCCATTGTCATCTGCAAGCCACACCTACTAGCACAGATATAATGAGCTGGAAGCTCATGGAACACGTTCTTAACATTGCAGATGAGATACATCCCGAACTCGTGGATATCACAGGTGGAGCACCAGAATTGAACCATTCACTTTCCCGGTTTCTTCAATCTTTAAAGAAAAAAGGTTACAGGGTTCAAGTTCGCACAAACCTTACCGTGCTCTTGGATCGAGATCTACAAGCACTTATGGAGCTGTATCGTGATCTTCAGATTCGACTAGTTGGCTCCCTTCCCTGCTATCTAGAAGCTGATGTGGACCGGCAGCGGGGGACGGGTGTCTTTAAGAAGAGCATCCAGGTTCTCCAAATGCTCAACAAGTTAGGATATGGAGTTCATCCCGAGCTAGAGTTGAATCTTGTCTTTAATCCGGAAAGTGCCTTTTTGCCGCCGAAACAATCCGAATTAGAAGGCACCTACAAAGAAATAATGGCAACCGAATATAATATCCATTTCAATCGTTTGTTGACCATCACGAATATGCCAATAGGCCGATTTCAACAACTGTTGGAAGCCGAGCAACAAGCCACCCAGTATCAACAGCTCCTCGAAGCCTCGTTCAATCCGGAAACCGTGGAGAACTTGATGTGCCGCCATCAAGTGTGTGTTGGCTGGGATGGACTAATCTATGATTGCGACTTTAATTTTGCTCTCAAACTTCCGGTTGCCACTAAGCCAAACCATATCGATCGCTTTGATCGCCGTTCCCATAGAACCCGCAAGATAGTAACTGGTCCGCACTGTTTTGGCTGCACCGCAGGATATGGATCCTCTTGTGAAGGCGCCATCGGGCAATAACCCAGGGAAAAACGGGGGACGAATCTAAACATGTCTACGCATACCTTGCGCCCCGGGATTTTCATTATGATGAAGTATCCAGAGGCGGGAAAGGTGAAGTCACGACTCGCAGAAGCCATAGGAGCGGAAGCCGCTGCGAGCCTCTATCGGACTTTTATTCAAGACATACTCACAACTGTCCAATCTCTCAATACTCCCTTTCACCTTGCCGTTTATCCTCCAGAATCTCTGAAACAGTTTACCCAATGGCTTGGACCCTCATATAGATACTACTCCCAACAAGGGACGAATCTCGGTGAACGACTCCAGAATGGATTTACTATGATGTTTAAGCAACAATATCATCTGGTAATCGCCCTCGCAAGTGATTGCCCAGATCTACCCGTTGAGATTTTAAGAACGGCAGTATTTACCCTTCAAACACACAAGGTTGTAATTGGACCCGCACCTGATGGAGGCTATTATCTAATCGGCTTTTCCTCTGAATTTCCCTTTGCCAACATTTTTCAAGACATTTCTTGGGGCACCGCAACCGTATTTCAGGAAACTTTCGCAAAAATCGATGCAAAACCCACACAGATCCATGTGTTACCCGAATGGCCCGATATCGACACGAAAGAAGGCCTCCAAGAATTCTATAAGAATAACGAGTTGAAGCCCTCACAAGCGCTACACACGATGAACTATCTTCGCAG
>JAEOUH010000033.1 GCA_016839365.1 Candidatus Hermodarchaeota archaeon | reverse complement strand
TATTTGACAATCCCGTGGGTGATGTTCCCCTGTGCTTGCTTTAGATGCCTGTAGGTCATATCTATGTCGTCGATCTGAAACGTAACTTGAAAGATTTTCACCTTTTTTGCATCATATGTTTTGGGGGTTTTTCAGCAATGTGCAGATATAGTCTTAGATTCTTTGCTTGCAAGGTCACGAATGAAGGTTTCGACTCCACGACCTTCAGTCCTAGAATCTCTGTGTAGAATTTTTCTGATCGTTTCATATCCGCAGTATATAGGACAACCCCCGTGGCATTGGAAAAACCACCATCTCTAGCTTCACTCATTCCTCAGAACAACAAGAATTCTCTGATTTTTTGAATTTAAAAAAATTATGTGTACGGTTCTTTTCGTTCGATTAATTGTTCGTGCGTTAAGCATTGTTCGAGCTTAAATGTAGTTAAATAAAAGTTGCACTAATAAATCGGAGCTCCGTTGGTCATTCAAAATGCCTACTCTGCTACATAGAACTCTATTCATTTCCCAATCCTCCGCCAAAATCCATAATTACTCCAAAATAAGCCTAATAAGTAGAAACCTCGTTACTTTTGGAAAGTGGTACTCAAATGGATGAAAAAGTCACGTTCCACGATAGAGATATTCTCTCTGGAAAAATTGATCCTGGTAAAATTCAATCACGGTATGTCTTTGTTCATGCCGAAGGTCTTAAGCGCGTCGCACCAGCGAATCCCATTAAGGCAGCAAATCTGATGGCAAAATATGGTTGGAGGGTTGTGGGAATCACTGAATGGGGTGTCCTTTTAGAAAGAGAATAGATTGAGATTTTTCGAATATCTTCCTCATCGGTTCTTCGATTCTTTACTATTATGTAATGTGGGAGCATTCAATCCTCAAATTAGTGTCATGGAGAAAACGCAAGAACTGAAGAAATAACTTTCCTCTCTTTATTCTATTCTTCAGGATTGTCTTTGTATTCCAAAGAATAATCACTTCGCGAGGTGATACCGCGTTTACCCCATCGATAGCGACCGCGTCGTCGACTAGGACCACCAATGAGTTTAGTGGAAATTTCCAGTGTGCTTTTTCCAATAGTGATGATGTTATAATTTTGACAGGGACTTCCACGAAGTCGAATGCTACCACAGGTCCCCGAGTACACTAACACCATATTCTCCAGGCGCCATACCCACGGATAGTGACGGTGACCACTCAGCACCAAACCAACACCCTTATGCATCAATAACTCCAACATATCCCCAGAATCCACCATATTATCTCGTTCCCGGCCTGAACGAGGTACCGGAACAAGGTGATGGTGTAACGCGAACACCTTTAATAGGCCCTCATTGACGTCTGAGAAGCTTTTGTCAATGAAGGATCTACCCTCACGCCCTATATGGCCGGTATCTAGGTCAGGTTCTGAGCTATCTGCCGCCATTAGGAATATAGTATCGTCTTGGTATTGGACGAAACGTGGTCCAAAGAGTTCTTCGAAAATCAAGTAGCCCACATTGGATGCATCATGATTACCCATCGTGTATATGATGGGGGCTTCAATATTTTGGAGGATATCACGAGCTTCATTGAATTGTTCTCGGACGCCATTCCAAGTGAGGTCTCCACATACCATCACTAGGTTGGGTTTCATCTTGTTAATTTCATCAACCGCAGAAACAATCATGTCTCTTCGATATCCAGATTCCCCCACGTGTAGATCGGATATTTGGACAATTGTATATTTTGCCATCTTAATCACACCACTTAACTTGCAAACATCCTTTCCACTTACTATTAATCAATTCGGGTCAAGTTATTCGAACAAAGCCCAGGATTTAAACACATATTTTGCTAAATGCTCTTTAAGTCTTGGAAAAATCCGGTGAAAACAGTTGGTGCAATTTGGTACACTTGAATGGATAGATCAATTTGTTAAAACCCTCAACGAAAATGAAGCTTATGCTGAAGCCGCTGAAACATGGGAAGGTGACTTCCTCTTCATTGTTTGGCCAAACAAAGAAGCTGGCTTTGATGAAGAGGTGGTGATGTGGATGGATTTGTGGCATGGGAAATGCAGAGATCACGCCCTATTATCGAACCGGGGTGTAAAAGAAACCGCTTTCATTTATGAAGGTGAACTAGCGAACTGGCAGGAAATCATCGAAGGTCGATTAGATCCAATCAAAGCCCTGCTCACACGCAAGATGAAATTGACCGGTGATCGTGCCAAAGTCATGCGAGCAACACGAGCTGCAAAAGAACTTGTTAGAACAGCACAAATGATCAAAACAGAATTCTAATCTGGGAAGCACTCACAGGGTCTTAGCATTTCCTTATCCTATTCACTTTTTTAGTGGAACATAGCAGTGAATGCAAATCTCGAAGGATTCACTTCGTGATCATTTCATGAAACGATAGAGGTTGTAAATTATGTGGTATTTCCGGTCTCCACGACTCATCGTCTTTGGTGAAGATGCATTGGATCATCTCAAGGAACTCGAAGGGCAACGGGTGTTTGTTGTCACGGATAAAACCCTTTCAGAATTGGGCGTTCTAAAGCAGGTTCTGCAAAAGTTGAAAGATAGCGAAAAAGAAGTAGCCTACTTCGATGATATTACTTCTGAACCTCCAGATACAGTAGCTCAGGCATGTGCAAGGCAAGTTCGGGCATTTGATCCTGATATTATCATTGGTTTGGGTGGTGGTTCGGCGATGGATGTCGCAAAAGTCGCCCGGATTTTAAACGAACATCCGGATCATCCAATTATTGACATCACCCCTCTCACCCCGATTACCATTTCAAAAACGATACTTGTTGCCATCCCAACGACATCTGGTACAGGTGCTGATGCGACTTGGGCTGCTGTCATTACAGATACTAAGGATGGTAATAAGATGGAACTAACCCACCCCGAATTGATTCCCTATATCTCAATTCTAGACCCCTCGCTAACAAAGTCGTTGCCACCAAAGGTGATTGCGTCGTCAGGCATGGATGCGCTGGGTCAGGCTATCGATGGCTTTACTGTTCAATGGCGGAATGACTTTAGCAATGCCTTATGCATCCATTCCACGCGAATGATCATGGAATATTTACCCAAAGTGTATGAAAACACGGATGATTCCGAAGCACGTGAAAAACTGCATAATGCGGCTACTATCAGCGGATTAGCATGGAGCAACTCCTTCTTGGGTATCACACACTCCTTTGGACATGCTATGGGTGCCATCTTCAAAATGCCCCATGGAATTACCGTAGGAATAGTGCTGCCCTACTCCATCGAGTTTGCCCTGAAAACGAGTGCTAATTTGTACGGTGAACTTGCCCGGGCAATCGGCGTGGCTGATTCAAAGGACGATGACATAAAAGCAACCTTAAAACTTCGTGATGCTGTGTGGAAGATAATGGATGAGCTAGAAGTTCCACGTAGCCTCAAAGCCTACGGGATATCAAAGGAGAAATTCGAGAAACATTATGATGATTTAATCCGATTCACTCAAGAATCAGCTGTCAATATATTCAACTGTCGCGAACCGACAAACGAGGATATTGAACGCTTCTGGCACTATATGTATGAAGGCAAGTCCATAGATTTCTAACTGTAAATATTACTCCGGTTCAAATTCTAAGAAGGAATGAATCCAATGCCAAAGAAGAAGGGAAATGGCTTCACCGGAAAAATGCTCCACATCGATTTATCGAGGGGAATCTTGAAAGACACACCCACACCGCTAAATTGGGCTGACCAGTTCATTGGTGGTGCTGGACTTGCAGCCCGGATACTTTATCCTCTCTTATCGAAGGAAACCGAACCGTTGGGTCCTAACAACCCTATGCTGTTGATGGCAGGACCCTGTGTTGGAACAGCAGTGCCCAGTTCTGGCCGCATGGCAATTTGTGCCCGTTCGCCATTAACTCGGTTATGGGGCGAATCGGATATTGGAGGATATTTCGGTGCGGAAATGCGACAAGCAGGATATGACGGGATTCTCATTCTAGGACGAGCAGAAAAGCCCGTCTATCTTTCACTTCTTTACGGCAATGCAGAAATACACAGTGCAGACCACCTTTGGACTCAGACCATTTCTACAGTGCAACAAATGGTGCGTAAAGACATCAATGAAAAACGCTTTTTCACCCTTAGTATTGGTCCTGCAGGTGAAAATCTTGTCAAATACGCAAACATGATGTCTGAAGGTGGGAGAGCCGCCGGACGCATGGGGCTTGGCGCAGTGATGGGAAGTAAAAACCTCAAAGCCTTGGCCGTAGTTGGAAATCAGGCAGTTCCTGTGGCAAATCATGGTGCAATTGTAGAACTAGCTCGATCAGCAAACAAAGTTATGATGGAAGATTTCATACCAGACTGCTACCGTAGGATGGGCACAGCAACTGCAGTAGGTCCTTCACAGGAAATCGGTTCAATGCCTAACAAATACTTCACTCAAGGTGAATTTCCCACACATGACAACATCAGCGGAGCCACCATGTCTGAAACACGGCTTGTAGGTCGTGATGGCTGCCACCGGTGTCCTATCCAATGTGGCCGCGTTGTTGAAGTACCAGACGGGAAATACAAACTTCCTCGAGTATCTGGACCCGAGTACGAAACACTCGGAGCACTGGGCTCTATGCTACTCATCGATGACCTCGATGCTGTAATAACAATGAGTCACCTATGTGATGACTTGGGTTTAGATACGATTAGTACAGGAAACTCCATCGGGTTTGCCCACTACCTTATGGATCAAGATAAGCTGACATCAAAAGAGGTAGGGATGCTCCTCGAATGGGGCAACCCTGGTCCAGTTATTGACCTGATCCAGCAGATCGCTCATCGGGAAGGCTTTGGTGATATTCTCGCTGAAGGCGTGCGATCGATGGGAGAACGTTATGATGCCAAAGACTTAGCGGCCCATGTCAAGGGTCTTGAAATATCCTGCTGGGATCCCCGTGCACTTTTTGGTATGGCGACTAGCTATGCTACGAGTCCAAGGGGAGGAACCCATCTTGACGGCGATTTGTACATGGTTCTCCAAGGCCAGGTTCAAATGGAGCTGGGAATCGACGCTGATGACCCTCAAACCGACGAAGGTATGGGTGAAATTGCAGCTAAGTCACAAAGCTGGCGACAGGTGTCCAACTCGTTAATAATTTGTCAATTCCCAACCTTCACTGTAGGTGAGATCGCACAGTTCTATAGTTTCGTTGTTGGTCACAAAACGACTCCCCAAGAATTGCTTCATATTGGAGACCGGATTATCACACTGAAACGGCTCATCAACCTCAATCTGGGTTTCACGCCAGAGGATGACCGGCTCCCCAAAATTCTACTTCAACCTCTTCCCGATGGTGGAACGCGCGGTATGGTTCCTGACATTGAAAAACAACTAAATGACTACTATGCCTACCGAGACTGGGATCGGAAGACGGGTCGTCCTTCAGCCGTTGCCCTTAAAAAAGTTGGACTCGCTGATTTATAAGAAGAAAGGATTCCTGCGATCCAAGTAGGATGGAACCATGGAAAGTCTACGAAAACAAGAGCCAGCGTTATTCAAACTCTTAGACCGTGTAGCTACCGATCAGCATAATCAATTACTCTCCTCCTTCCTCGAACAACTCAAACCCTACACTAAAGAACCTCCCCATCTTCTCCTAATGCCCAACGCCTTAGACCGCATCAAATCATATTCTGAAGCTACAGTAGATTTAGAGATGCGTGGAAAAACGCCAGAGCCCATTGATTTCAGCGGTTATACGCTAGTTGTTCCCCTTTCGTCAAAAGAACCTTTCAACACCCTATATCTTACAAGACCTTTCTCCAATAAGCTCAAACTCACGATTTTCACAAGTCAGCCTCCTATCTTGCCATTTGCTTTATGGTTGACGCTCAATCCTAGCCATCCAGGTATCACACATGAAGGTTTCAATCCAGATGGTGCCTTCAACGCATCCCGTGGGCCTGCACCGACCCTTCCAGCTCATGCTACCAAACCTAATGATCTTATTACCGCGTCGGTGCTGCTACGTGAATCCTTGGAGACTCGCTCTTTGAGCCTTCGTGATGTAGCCACCCTTGAACAACTCATCCCATTTCCCATCGAACGCGAGGTGGGAAAACGCTTCTTTCCTCCCATCCAAGTCGTGCGGAGCGGCATCGACGATATCCTACGACCTGAGAGCTATCTTCTACGACTCCCAACTGTCCCCCTGATTGTCACCTGTGTTGATGGCTTAAAACAAACCATCATTCAACTAGAAACAGTTCCTTCTTGGCCTTCCGATTGGCGTCCTGAAACAGCATTCACAAATGAATCGCAACGATTTGTCACAATCGGAGAAGGCATCAATTATGACATCTTCACCCTCATGACATTGATGCGTGATCTTGCTGAAGCGACAACGGCATCAGAAGATATCTACTGGCCTATTGGCTAACGGACATGAAACCATCATAAGAAGAGTTTTATCTCATCTTTGGCCTTGCGACGATACCTTTCGGTGATCTATTGTGGTGTTTTGCCCAACTGCAAATGGTCCTTGCGTAGGACGTGCTAAATGTCGACTCTGGATTCGTGGTAGAATTCTCTACACCGACTCAAAGCTCCTCGCTGCACAATTAGCCCGGTTTACCTTAGAGCAAGATAATACCAACACTCCACAATCAATCACACCAAAAATCCGGGACACCTTCTGGCAAAATAAAGGGATTTCAAATATTCGACAAGAGATCATTGTCGACCGCTATCTCCGAGAAAAGGTGGTTGAAGTTGAACGGCTAGCAGAAAAATGGGTTCAGAGTCCAGGATTTCAGAAAACCATTCCCGCAACTCATTCGAATAAACCTAAGGAACCATCTGCGCTCCATAAACAACACTGCAAGTCCCCTCCATAGAAACCATACAGGGTCCAATTGGGTTTTCCGGTATACACTTGTTCCCAAAGAGTGGACATTCTTCAGGCCGCATAATACCACGGAGCACCTCACCGCATTTGCATCCAGGAGGCATTTCATATTTTTGCGGTTCCACTTCTATCTCAAACCGTGTTCGTACATCGAAATTCATGTATTCTTCACGTAAGGCTAGACCCGACTCTGGAATGACACCAATTCCACGCCACCGTGAGTCTACTGGCTCAAACACCTGCTCGATCATTTCTCGGGCGCGGACATTCCCTTCGAAGGTGACGGCCCGCGTGTATTCATTTTCAACTTCTCCACGGCCATCTTCGACTTGCTGTAACAACATCACAAGGGCGAGTAACACATCTAAGGGTTCAAACCCGGCAATAACCTGAGGGACTTTCCATCGTTTGGATATGTGCTCATATCCCTGTTCACCAATGATGACAGATACATGACCTGGTAAAAGAAAACCGTGCAATCCGACCTCGCCTTGCTCAAGCAGAAACTCTTCAGCGGGTGGAATGAGACGATGGCTCACCAAGACGCTGAAATTTGCGGGGGGATCTCCCAGAATTTCTGCAGCGGTTGGAGGTGTGGTCGTTTCAAAGCCAATTGCAAAATGGACGACTTCTTTGTCGGGGTGTTCTTTGGCGGCGATAATGGCATCCATCATACTGTAAACGACTTGCACATTGGCTCCTTTGGTGCGTGATGTATTCAATGATCCAAGGTCGCCTGCTGGGACCCGCATCATATCCCCGTAAGTGGTGAGTAGGGCATTGGGCTGCTTTGCCACCATAATTGCCAATGCGACATCTTCAGGTGGGCAGACACACACAGGACATCCTGGACCAGCGATTAATTCCACGTTCTCGGGTAACAGCTGGCGAAGCCCTGAATGTGTAATAGTATACTCGTGTGTTCCACACAGGTGCATAAACTTGAAGGGACGCGTCTTCGCTAGTTCTTTGATCCTCTGCGCCGCTTTCCGAGCTAGCTCAGCATCTCGGAAGCCCTTTTGCACCTCCAAGGGGTCCATATTAGCGAAACTTCCTGTCATCGTAAGTTCCTCAATGATTCTAATTCTCTTTAAATTACACATTCTGTCAAACAGGATACCTAATACTTCTTTCGCAATTGCATCTTTACAAGTGGTTCGAATCTCCCGAAGAGCTAAAAACCTCAACTAAGTCAGTGCCGAGAAAGGGATTATCAATGAGTGACGAGACACCGAAAACTATTGAATTTGATGTAATTGTCACTTGGACTGGAGGTAAGGAAGGCACCATTAACTTAGATGAGAAAACGGAGTTACCTCTGAGCTCACCTGTTCATTGGGAGGGGAAACACGATGCTTATTCACCACAGGATCTCTTTGTGTCAGCAGTCACCGGATGTTACATCACAACTTTTGCCACTATGATGAAACGTATGAAACAACCACTGACTGCCCATCAGGCTTTGGGACGGGCCATACTACGTCCGCATCCTGAAGGAGGATGGCATTTCACTGACATTTACGTTACCATGAACATCATAATACCCAAAGAAGCAAAGCTTGCACAAGTCAAACGAGCAGTAGCCTTGAGCAAGAAATACTGTCAGGTAACCCGATCAGTGGCCAGCACCGTGCATGTTGAACCGAAGATAATGCAACTTGATTAGCCTGATTTTATCGTGTTCAGTGTGTCTAACAGGTTTAAGTAGGCCGACACCCTTTTTGTCTGAACAATAACACTTTGCAATAGGGTGAAACCGTTGAGTAAGGAAAAGCTGGGATTTGAGCACCTCGAAGCCAATGTAATTGATTCTGGAAAATGCTGCAGTTGTGGTGGCTGCGAAGCAGCCTGTCCCATCGGAGCCATTGAACTCCAAAATCTTTCCCCTACACTTGTGAAAGATTGTACGAAATGTGAGTTCTGCTGGAAATCCTGCCCCCGAATGATCGCCGATTATTCTACTATCTATCCAGTTGTATATGGAGAGAATGTCAATCGGGATCCAGCCCTTGGTGTATTTCGTCAAGCTTATGCCCTACGAAACGCGGATGAATCAATACGAAAACGAGCCCAAGATGGTGGCGTCGTTACCGCAATTCTCCTTCACTTACTTGAGACCGGCGCCATTGAGGGAGCTATCGTTTCTGGAATTCATCCCGACGAGCCCTGGAAACCCAAACCAATGGTTGCCATGACCCGCACAGCCATCATTTCTGCGACCAAGTCACGATACACACGATCACCAAATCTTGTAGCCCTTAAGGAAGCGATGAAAGAGCTGAAACTCAAACAAGTTGCTGTCGTAGGCACACCCTGTCATATCCAGGCTATCCAACGAATGCGGCTAGCCCCACTAAAGAAGGTCGATCGCACCGTGGTCATGACCATCGGGCTATTCTGCAGTGAAACGTTCAAATTCAAGGAGCTGATGGAAGACAAAATCGTCGGTGAACTCGGCATTCCTTTGACGAACCTACGGAAACTCGATATCAAGGGCAAGCTCCTTGTTTATCCTCGAGGTGCCGAAGGATCGCTGGAAATCCCATTGACTGAGGCGCAGGGCTGGATTGACCCAGGCTGTCATGGATGCAAGGATTTCGCCTCCGAATTCGCTGACATTTCCGTAGGTGGAGCAGGCACTCCAAGCAAATGGTCTTCAGTTCTCATCCGTACTGAGCAAGGACAAGCCGTAATTGAAGAGATGATCACTAAAGGACTGTTGTTGCAAGATGAACTAGCTGATGAAGGACTGAACCGATTACGAAAAATCGCAACGCCAAAAATCAAGACCTCTCATTAAACCTTACTCTACTCTGATTATTCCTTCGAAGGTAAACACTTTTTTCATTAGACCACGACAGAAGCTTCTAGTCCCTACAATTAATCAAAATTAATTGGTGGTTAAACATTGAGTTCCTCACCCTTTCTCCTCGGTGTCCTCAAACTCGGTAACATCGGAGCATCACCATTACTCGAACTTCTATTCGATGAACGAGCAGAACGTGAAAACTTCGACGTTGTATTAATTGGCTCGGGAGCCAAAATGGACGAAGCTGCTGCAGAACGCAGCGCGAAATTGCTTATCGAACAAAAACCGCATCTCGTACTCATTCCAAGCCCCAATGCGGCCCTCAAAGGGCCGGCGAAAGCCAGAGATCTCGTCAAGGAAGCAGGCATCCCTGTCATCTTACTTTCTGATTTATTACCCAAGGATCAACGCGAATCCCTTGCGGAGGCGGGATTTGGATATATCCTCCTTCCTGCTGACTCGATGATTGGAGCACGACGGGAATTCTTGGATCCCACTGAGATGGCTCTCTTCAATGCGGATGTGATTCGGGTTTTAGCAGCAACTGGTGCCCTTCGACGAGTACAACTGGCCCTAGACGAGGTCATCGCTACCATCACGGCCGGGAAAGTTCCCAAGCTTCCAACCCTTGTTGTTAATGCTGCGAGCGCTGTCAATGCTGGCAATTTCACCAATCCTTACGCAAAGGCAAAAGCAATGGCAGCGTACGAAATGGCGGTTGCAGTGGCCCCTATCAACGTGAAGGGTTGTTTCAAGGAAAAAGACCATGCCAATTACATTCCCCTCGTAGCGAGTGCCCATGAAATGATGCGCTCCGCCGCATTCCTTGCGGATGAAGCCCGGGAAATTGAAAAATATGGTGATAACCTACATCGCTCACCGCACTTCAACAATGGAACAGTTGGCACCCACACAAAACTTGGAACCAAACCCGAGAAAACTAAATAGACTCACCAGTTGTCCCTAACTTCTAATCACTATCGACTCGCATCAAAAACGACTGATGATACTAATGGACATGCCTGTTTACTTGTCCGGTTTATCAAGTCGTGGTGATTCCCAATCTTTGCGAAGTGGGTAAACGTCCTTAGGCCAATCTTCTGGCAATATGAGCCGGGCGAGGTTTGGGTGTCCCTTGAATTTGATTCCCAGCAAATCATGGACCTCGCGTTCATAAAGGACTGCACCAGGAATTAGGGGGGTAATAGAATCAACTTCGGGATGAGAGGTGGGTACCTGTATGTGTAAGCTCACTGAGACAGCCTTGACCTCAAAATGATAAATGACCGCTAGTTCACCACGGAGATCCATGCCGGTAATGGTGGAAAGATGGGTAAGTCCCCATTCGGTCTTCATCCATTCAACAGCCTTTCGGACAGCTTCAGCTTTAACGGTCACATAGATGCTATGTTCTCGTAGAAATTCTGAAGAAACAAAATCATTACCCATGGCTTTTTCAAACTCGGCCATCATTTCGCCTTCTTTTTTCGTAGGCTTCTTTGGGGGTTTCTCTTCACTTGCCATTATCTGTTTCCTCCATCAATTCCGTAAAAGACTCATGAACCAGCTAATTTCCCGAGTAGAGCAGCAACACCATATATAATCGCTTCAGGCTTCGGGGGACATCCGGGAATCCAAGCGTCCACCGGAATGACGCCATCTAATCCACCGATGACATTGTAACATTCTCGGAACACTCCACCGGACATCGTGCAGGAACCGATCCCTACAACAAATTTCGGATCGGGTGTCTGATTGTAGATTCGCAGAAACCGCTTGGCCGTTTGCTTGGTAATTGGACCAGAACACAATAGTACATCAGCATGACGTGGACTACCCTTCAAGAGGACGCCGAAGCGTTCCAAGTCATACCGGGGAGTCAGCGCATCAAGAATTTCGATGTCGCATCCGTTGCATCCACCAGAGTTCAAATGAAGCACCCAGGGGGATTTGATGCGAGCCCAGGTTACGATTTTTTCAACGATACCCATTTCGATTACCTCTTCGTCTATTTTCGCAGAATAATAATCGCCAGAAACGCGACAGCCAGGAAGATAATTGGAACCCATCCGAGGACGCCCATTGATGTCGCCAACACAAAGGCGACGATGTCAAAAATCGTGAAATAGACAGCGTAACGGAGTAGGTGCGTGTGAAATTGTGCCTTTGATGGGGCAAGGTCTTCACCGCAAGCATAGGTAGTGGTCTTTTCCTTGGTCGGATTATTAGGGGCAATACGTTTACCTATCCAATACATAAGAAGAACAATGAGAAGGACAACGCCAAAGGCCGTCAGGAACCAGCCAACGTTGCTGATGTTATTTAGCCAGCTGAAATAATCCTGCATTGTAGCGTTCACCACAGGTTTTATGGCTCGTTAGCAGTTCAAGGTATGGCTTTGTTTAAAAGGCTTGCTCCCGCAGGAATTTTTTTCAAGCTCAGTCTTGTAGCTAATCACTGATTTCGATACGGACCTTCTCTGTGCCCTTCGGTTTGGGTGCTCGAAGAGTGGATACTACTGCCAGAACCACCGTTTGTAAGAGCTTGTCAACGTACTCGTTCAGACCAATTTCACGACCAAATACAACCAGGGTTATTTTTTTCTCATCAGATGTCATTCATTCTCACCTATAGGAATGGATGGAGCTTTTAGAAGCCACTTATCAACTGCTTCCAAAAGGAATGGAAACTCATCGGGAATATGAATCACTGATGTAATATTCGGATCAAGAGTGCATTGGCCAAGAATCGGACTCACAGTTTCTGTCTGGAATTCAGCGATTTCCTCTATTGTGCGGATACAGATAATCTTTGCAATATGTGGGTCTTTCTGGGTCCAAACTCGAAATCCTTCCAACACAACAACCTCTGCAGGTACAACCGAGATGCTATACTGAAGAAGTTGTCTTAAATCGGCAATGGGTTGGCGAAGCAGCAAGGTCGTTGAAGCTTTACTGTGAAGAAATGTCGCCTCCGCACCCGCTTCTAAATGACGAAATGAATCAGTTCCTGGAGAATCAAGTGAAAATTCAGGTTCACCAACATGTTTAGCGCTTAGAACACGCCGGCCTTGCTTAACGAGGTGAGTAATAATGTGTGTTGTTACTGTAGTCTTACCCGAATCTTTGTATCCAAACACTGAGATGGTTGGTGGTAACGATACTGTCAGCAATCCTCCCGAACACAGGCTTCTTCAGGAAGATGGGAGGCTCTTCGCGTATAACCATTTTCATTAAATGACCAAAGAAAAATCCCGATTCCCGTCAGTACGACAAAAGTTCAAACTTGTAGTCAAACTTTTAAGCAGAACACAGCAAAAGGCGGGTCTATACCTCAGTCACTGTGACGGAGAGACCCAACGATGTCAATATCACGTACCGCGGTCGTTGGCCTACTAGGCCTCATACTTCTCAGCATCATTATGATTTTACTTGTGGCACTCGACCAGTTCATCCCAGGACTCCGAGTTATGACCATCTATATCCTCATTGTCATGACCGCTGTCTTCGCTATACTCGCCATTGAAGATAAAGATCTCCTACATGCCGCCCTCTACCTCGCCGGCTCAGCCATAACCTTAGCTCTCATTTACCTGCTACTCTTCGCCATCTGGGTCGCCTTCTTTCAACTTGCGATTTATGCTGGGGCTGTTACCGTGATTATTATTTCTGGGATTTCATTAACAACCCGTCGTGGCACTGGGGAGATTGAAGAGGAGGACGTCCGATGAGAATCAAAGTTGCTGGCTGTATCCTCACTTTCCTATTTGGCGTTATTGCTGCCTGGGTGATTGCAATGGCCACTGGGTTCTATTTGGATCCCAGTGTAGTGGTTAACCCCGCATCTTGGGTCCACCGATTTGTCCCATCTCCTGATAATGTTTATGCAATGATTCAGTTGCTCGGGAATATGCTCTGGCATTTCCGTGGGATCGATATGGTCCTACTTGGTGTGTTTTTGCTGGCAGCTGCTCTAGCTAGCTCTGCGTTCTTCTACGAGGTAAAGAAAGAATCGACGAAACCAGAGGAAAAGGAGTAAGATACGATGACATATCTTGATATTTTAGGCGTCCCATTGCAAGCATTTCTTATCTTGGCGGTCTTCCTGTACGCTGTGGGTATCTACGGGATGGCAACGAAACGGAACATGATTAAATTCCTCATCGCGTTGGAATTACTACTCGACGGAGCCCATTTGAACTTCATCACATTTGCGACGGCTTGGTCGGGCTTTTACATTGACTTAATGGCTCAAGCGATTGTCATCGTCAGTATCTGTATTGGCGGTGGAGTCATAGCAATTGCCTTAGCCTTTTTCATTCGAGCATACAATAAATTCGGAACCCTCGATATCCGAAAACTCAACAAACTGCGCCATTAACTTGGGGTGAAAAGAAAAAATGCTTCCTTATATTGCTTGGCTTTGCTTCTTATTTCCACTCATTGGGGCTCTCTTGACACCAATTTTCGCAAAAATACACCCGCGGCTCCGAGACTTTGGAGCTGTTATTTTCGGAGCATTAGGCATGATCATGGCCCTTGCCATGGTGCCATTCATATGGAGTGGCGCTGCTTGGATCGGCACCCCCCCACTCTACTGGTATGAGCACTCTATTGAATGGATTACGGTTCCAGTCATTAACTTCTCAATTCAGTTTGGGGTGCTTGTCGATCCACTCTCAGTCTTCATGGCCTGTATCGCAACGGGTATTGGCTTTCTCATTCTCGTCTACAGCCTAGGCTACATGAAGGGAGATGAATCCCTTACCCGTTACTGGTTCCTGATGCAATTGTTCATTGGCGGAATGACCTTGTTGGTGATGGCTAACTCCCTCTTTGTAACATTCATTGGCTGGGAAATCGTCGGTCTCTGTTCATATGCCCTGATTGGTTTCTGGTATAACCGAAAGAATATGGTAAAGGACGATCAACTCGGTGAAGTGACAGAAGGAAAACTTAACTCTCACAGTGGAATGAAGGCTTTCATCGTTACCCGAGTTGGAGACGTTGGGCTCCTGATTTCGATTGTTTTCATTGCATTCTTCACAGTTTCAGCAGGAAATCCGACCCTAAACTATCAGGTGCTTCAGACTGATTTCACCTGGCTGTATAATATGGCTGCAATCCTAAACGGGCTACTTCTTATGGGTGTATTTCTACTCTTCTTCCTGGGACCCATTGGAAAAAGTGCCCAGTTCCCACTTCAGTTCTGGCTCCCTGAAGCCATGGCCGGACCCACCACCGTATCTGCCCTTATCCATGCCGCGGCCATGGTCAAAGCTGGAGTCTACTTAGTGGCGCGAATGGCACCTATACTGGTTTCAGCATTTATTGCCACTTCAGGGACCATTACTGCCTTTGTGCTCAATAACTTCTTCCTCATCATCGCCATCATCGGAACCTTTACATCGTTTATGGCTGCAACGATGGCCCTGACATCGAAGGAACTGAAGAAGGTCTTGGCATTCAGCACCATCAGCCAGTTAGGTTACATGTTCATGGCCCTAGGCATTTTCGCTTTCACAGCTGACGGAATTATCGGCTATACCGCTGGTGTCTTTCATTTAGCCACCCACGCTGTCTTCAAAGCCCTGCTCTTCCTCTCTGCAGGTGCCGTTCTCCATGCTGTCCACTCCAAATATTTGACCGATATGGGTGGGCTCCGAAAATTAATGCCTATTACATTCATAGTAATGTTCATCGGTGTTCTCTCACTTAGTGGCGTTCCACCCTTTGGAGCATTCTGGAGTAAGGAACTCATCTTCGCCTCAGCGTGGGAACTTGGCGCCATGGGCAGTATCTGGGGCTGGATCTTCCTCGCCTTTGGTGCAATCACTGCCATAATGACGATTTTCTATTCATTCCGAATGATTGGGCTTACCTTCTATGGTGAACCCAGTGCCCATGTTAAGTCCCTGGAATCTGAAGGTCATCCCGCTCACGATCCCCCCGGGGTCATGTGGATTCCCCTGGCCATTCTTGCCGGGATTACCCTGGTGATTGGATTCTTACAACCCCTGTTTGAACGGTACTTCTTCACTTTCTGGCACGACCAATTTAACCTGATTCCTGGCTACCCCCACTTTGGCACAATAATTGAAGACTACATTTACTTCTTCGAACATGTCTTCACCAATCCTGTCTATGGCATCTCTCCCACCTTTCTCATCTCCTTAGGGGTTATCCTGCTAGGTGGCCTTCTTGGATACATGTTCTATATCCGTCGAAGTTGGAGTCCCGAGTTCGTTGGCCGCGGTGCCCTTGGTGGGCTCTATAAGTTCTTGGACCGTCGTTGGTATTGGAATGCCCTGATGTACAAGATCTTCGTCAATGGCGGGCTCTGGTTTGCCCGAGGTCTGTTCAATAAGGTTGAAATCAAAGGTATTGACCGTGCAAATTATGCAATCGCTTACGGCTCCGTTGGGTTGAGCCGTCGGTGGCGTCGAATTCAAACCGGTGTCCACAGTTGGAACATGATTCTGCTGCTCATCGGTGCCCTCTTATTCATCATCCTCCTGTTGCTGTTTCAGTTTCTAGGAGGCGTGCTGATGATACCCATTCCCTTCTTACCATGAGGTGAAACAAAATGGCGCTCTTACCTTGGCTAACAGTTACTATGTTGCTCATATTAATCGGCTCGATCATCGCATACATTATTGGTCGGCGAAACGGACGCTCTGCTGGTTTCTTCGCGATCCTGATAATGTTCGCCAGCATGGTCACCTATATCCTAGCATGGAATGAATATCTCATCAACGGCGGCGTCTATTTCGAAGAGTTTATTTGGGGACCCTTCCACTTTGGCTGGCTCTTGGATGGACTCAGTGTCACCGTTGCGGGAATAGTCATCATTCTCACGATGGCGGCCACTATTTATTCGCTGGCCTACATGAAGGATGAACATGGTAAAGGGAAATACTACGCCTTGCTCCTTCTATACAACGCCGGGATCTTTGGTGTTGTCATTGCTACCAACCTCTTTCAGTTCTATATCTTCTGGGAGCTCATGCTCATCCCCAGCTACTTCCTCATCGCCGAATGGGGAACAAAACCCCAATCCACCAATATCGCCCTCAAATACTTCATCTATACCCATGTTGGTGCCGTTCTCATCATTGTCGGAATCGCTGGTATGTATGCCCTTTCAGCCTACAATGGAGTTGCGACCCTCAACCTTTATGACTTCTCGCAAGCAGGGCTAACCCCAACAATCGACTTGCACTGGATCTGGCCCGGTGGCATACCCACCTTGTTTACCCAACCGTTCTTTGAAATTACAAAGATTTTGGTTATTCTTCTCACTATTGGGTTTGCTGTGAAAATGGCTATCTTTCCCATTCACTCATGGCTTCCAGACGCACACGCTGAAGCACCTACTCCTATCAGTGCCATCTTATCCGGAGTCATGATTGCCACAGCCGCATACGCGATTGTCCGAATCCTGATGGGTTATCTGTTACCTGCTTTCGCAACCTTCATACCAATTATTATGATCTTTGGGCTCATAACGATGTTTTATGGCGGAGCCATGG
Organism: Candidatus Hermodarchaeota archaeon; assembly: GCA_016839365.1. Lineage (GTDB taxonomy): Archaea > Asgardarchaeota > Hermodarchaeia > Hermodarchaeales > Hermodarchaeaceae > Hermodarchaeum. The sequence goes on along the minus strand of JAEOUH010000033.1, from coordinate 39,827 downwards.
CGCTAGCCCAAAAGGATACTAAACGGCTCTTTGCCTATTCATCGATATCCCAGATGGGTTACATCTTCTTCGGACTTGGAACCGCAGTGCTCCTTGGCGTGTCAGGAGCAACCTTCCATATCTTCACTCATGCCCTAGGTAAAGGTCTCTTGTTTATGGTCGCCGGCGTCCTCATCGTCAAAGTAGGCCATGAGCGCGGACGTGACATTAACGCCATGGGTGGTCTAGCCAAGAAGATGCCCTGGACCGCAACCATTGCATTAATCGCTGCCCTTAGCATCGCGGGCACTCCACCATTGGCTGGGTTCTTCTCCGAATTCTTCATCTTTGCTGGAGCTGCCTTTGCTTATACGATCTGGTTGGTGATCTTTGCTGTAGCAGGATCAGCTGTCACCGCCGCTTATGTCCTCTGGTTCATTAAACGTGTGTTCTTTGGACCTACGCCCACTGAAATGGAAAAAATCGAAGAGAGTCCATGGACCATGCGACTCCCCATGCTTCTACTTGCTGCCCTCATCATAATCATCGGTGTTTTGCCCTTCATTGTGCTCAACCCGATCTTGATTGGACTCACACAGCAGTTCCCCTTTGCTTTCCCACTTAACCCAACAGGGTTCCCCCTAACCCCATAATGGAGGCTGAAAAAAGATGGCAATCGGACCTTTAGAATGGATTCAACTCACACCTCTCTGGCTCCCTTTCATCGGAGCACTCATCATTGCCTTGCTAGGGCGATTCTGGCAAGATCGACGAAAGACAATACTTGGCATTCTAGCAGCGGTTTTCTTCATCTTGAGCCTGGTTATGGTATTGTGGCCTTTCCAAATTGTGACACCTTGGGGATCAACTTATGGTCTGTATTGGCAACTTTTCCATAATAGCTGGACACCAATCGATATCTGGTATTGGCCCCCAGGTGCTTTTGACGCCGCAACAGGTGCCACCTTCTTCCGTATCGACATCCTCTCAGTCTACATGGCAGTCATCTTCCTCTTCCTGGCATTCTTCGTATCCCTTTACTCCATCAAGTACATGGAGCACGATACCCGGATTCCCCTGTATTATGCACTTTTACTGACACTCATTGGTGGAATGATTGGTGTCGTGTTTGCTGGGGACTTCTTCACCTTGTTCATCCTCTGGGAAACCATGTCCATCAGCAGCTATGTCTTGGTTGCCTTCCGCCGCGATGAAGATGAACCTCTTGAAGCGGGTATCAAATACTTGCTCCTCAGCGCCGTTGGGTCAACCCTAATCCTATTCACCATGTCTATTCTCTACGGACTGACCGGCACACTCAACCTTTACGAAATCGGAGCCGCCATCAACGCCCTGCTAGCAAGTTCACCACCAGCAACAGCGGGGATTTATGGTCTGCTCATCTTCACTATTGTCGGCATTGTTATCGGCTTTGGTGTCAAAGCTGCCATCGCACCACTCTCCACATGGCTTCCCGACGCCCATCCCGCTGCTCCCAGTGGCATCAGCGCCATGCTTAGTGGTGTCGTCATCATGACTGGCGCCTATGCCCTCATCCGCCTCCTCGTCCTCTTCTTCGACCCCTACACATTCACCTACTTCGGCGCTGTCCTAAGTTGGTTCGCTCTCTTCACTATGATTTATGGAAACCTAATGGCCCTGACACAAAAAGACCTGAAACGGTTGTTGGCGTACTCCACCATCGTCAATGTTGGCTTCATTATCTTCGGGTTTAGCATTGCCATGATGCCCCTTGCTCTCTGGCTTCCCACTTCGACCACCATTGAAAACGCTCTACTCTATTCAGTGACTGGAAGCTTAGCCCACATTTTCGCCCATATGCTGGCCAAGGGGATGCTCTTCTTGATCGCCGGCATCTTCTTACACCAAATGGGCACTCGAGACTTTGACAAACTCCAAGGTGTGGGTCGCCGAATGCCCTTTGTGATGTTCTGTTTCACCATCGCTGCTCTCTCCCTCGCTGGTGTCCCCCCCCTGGTCGGATTTTACAGTAAGTTCTACATCATCTGGGGCTCCATCGTCGCCCAAACCTATCTAGCAACAATCATCATGGTCCTGATGAGCGCCTTCAGCGTTGTCTATTACCTCCGAATGATCCAAATTCTGATGTTCGCCGAACCCAGTCCTGAAGCTGCCACCGCGAAACGCCCACACTGGTCACTACTCTTCGTCATTGGCGTCCTCATGCTCTTCATCATCATTCTTGGTCTCTTCCCCGGCTTATTCCTCGACTTCGCTACACAAGCTGCATATGGGGCCTTAGGACCACTATTTCCTGTTCCCTGATTACACCCCAGCGCCCGTATTTCTTTTGGGCGCTTCCTATTTTTCTTCGCGCTTTAGAGACTTAGTCCACCAGCTAGTGCCTGTCTTTGTATCCGTAATTTCGAATCCAGCTCGTTCAAGCTCTCTACGAATCTTATCTGCCTCTTCATAACGTTTTTCTTCCCGCAACCGTTCCCGAGTACTAAGCAACAACTCAACAAGTGAAACAACAACTGGGTCAATCTGTGGTAAGACTTCAGAAACGTAGAGGTCACCAAACAAAATTGTACCCACATCTTCGAAGAACTTAAGCCATACCTGGGCTTGTGCGGGATCCAATCCATCTTGTGCTTCTAATCTCCTTTGTAGATGGTTGACAACTTGAAACAGCTGGCTCACCATGCGTCCAGTATTGAAATCGTCCAATAAGCCCTGTTCAAACTGGGACCTTGCTTTCTCCATTAACATGTCTTCTTTGGACTGATTTTCGGCAACATTGGTCGAATGTGCTATGATGGCTGTAAGCCGACTGAGCAGCTGACGTAGCCGGATAACCTGCAGTTGAGCTCGTTGTAGAGAGTCAGTCGCAAAGGTGATAGGTTTACGGTAATGGGTGGACAGGAGGAACAACCGTAAGGTGGGGGCATCGAACTGGTCGATGGCATCCCGAATAGTGAGAAAGTTCCCAGTGGACTTGGACATTTTTTCAGTACCCAACTTAAGGTGACGGACATGCATCCAATAGCGAACATACGGTTTCCCTGTGGCTGCTTCGGCTTGGGCAATGGAATTCTCGTGGTGGGGAAAGAGGTTATCCTCACCGCCACCTGAGATGTCGATGGTTTCTCCAAGGTATTTCATGGACATAGCGCTGCATTCAATGTGCCAACCGGGACGTCCGGGTCCCCAAGGGCTCTGCCAAAATGGTTCGCCAGGCTTAGCTTTTTTCCAGAGCACAAAGTCCCCAACATGCTGTTTATCGTATTCGTCTTTGTCCACTCGGCCACCGGCTCCCGCTTGTAATGTACTAAGATCAATACCAGCCAGTCGACCATATCGTGGAAAAGCACTTATTCGAAAGTAGACGCCATCCTCAGCTTCATAGGCCACTCCCCGGTCGATGAGTTGCTGCACCAGCTCAATCATCTCCTGAATATGCTGGGTCGCCACTGCATAGGTATACGAGTCACGAATCCCCAGCAATTGGCGATCCCGATAGTAGTCTCTAGTATGGCGGGTCGTCAACTGTTGAAACGCCTCACCACTTTCACGCACCCTCTTCAAGATGTTATCATCCACACTGATATCGGTGATGTTAGAGACGTGCCTGACCTCGTATCCCAGATATTCAAGGAACCTTTCAACCACATCCCAGACCAAATATGTACGGGCATGCCCCACGTGCATCAGATAATTCACCGTCAACCCGCATGTATACATACGCGCTTTTCTGGACTCGAGTGGCACAAAGGGCTCTTTGCTCCGTGTTAACGAATTATAAATTCGAAGTTTGGCGGATATTCGACGTTTCTCTCTCGGTGTCACCAAATCCACCTCCACTTACTCTTCCCTATTCTAGCCTTAAGCCTAATCATTACTTTCGATGTAATCATGTTAGAAAAAGAGATGGAACTTGGCGTCACCGAGGGGCTAATGGAAGCAAACTAAATACCCCATGGATATTCACCAACACAGACAGCATCCGTGACGTGTAATAAATGTTATGGGTTGGCAATTAACCAGAGCCCAAACTAGAGGAAGCCTTTTTTACCCACACTGATACTGGAGTATCTCCGTTCCCCCAAAAAATCACGCTAATGGTGTTTCAATTGGCTCCGATGTTACCAGCGAAAATGAGTTGCCTTACGGCTGTTGTCATTGACACCGAAATGGATGCAGCACTACGCTTCATTGCAAGTACTGGGGTTGTCCATTTCGCAGATGTGAAGGAAAGCCAAAAGAAGCATCTCAAATCTCTTACCCCTGTCGAAGCTTCCGAACGGTATTACTACCTCTCCAATCTTCAATCACGTATTACAAGTCTCATCGCTGAAATGAACATTAATCGCGGAGGCAAAGTCAAAGATCCATTAGAAGTTCCTGCTATTCCCGATGAGACTCATTTCCAAAAAATGGAAATAACCCTCAAAGCCATCGAAGATGATTATAACGACCTTACTCAAAGACTTACAACTGCAGAAGCCAAAGAGGATAAAAAAGCAGCAAAGGCAGTAAAAAAGGAAATCAAAGCCTTCGGTGAGGAACATCGTTTCGATCTTTTAGGGTCGGAAGAACTCGTTCTACGCGAACACAAACTCGAAGAAACCAAGACGCTCTTTGGCAAAACCAAACGAACCTACATCATGTATGGCTGGATTCCAACCAACAAGGTTAAGAAATTCACTAAAACGATTGAAGAACAAAAGGCTCTAAGCATAGCCCTTACCATTCTCGAACACACCGATAAACCCGAGCACGGTCATTACCCAGGCGACACCGGACCACTCGAGGGCGCTATTGAACCCGAAGAATCCACTGCTCCACCCACCAAACAGACCAACCCCAGCTGGCTCCGCTCCTTCCAAAACCTCACCAACGCCTTTGGGTTCCCGAACCACACCGAAATCGATCCCGTTTGGTTCATGGCCCTCGGCTTCCCAATCATATTTGGGCTCATGTTCGGCGACATTGGTCACGGGATTTTACTCTTCCTGTTTGCATCCCTCGGTTTCATTGCGAAACGCCGTAAGGTCGACGCGGGTGAGATGGTTAATTACTTCATTCAGGGTTCTGGGATGATTATGGTTATCGCCTTAGCATCGATCTTTTTTGGTGTCTTATACGGCGAGTTCATGGGGATTGACATCACGGGACTACAACTCAACGGGGTTTATGTGTATCAAGCGCTAAAGTACTCGCCCTTTGGTGAAGGCATGAAAAACGGTCTGCTCGCCCTTTTCCAGTTCTTTGACTTCGATGGAGGCGTCAATTGGTTCCTCGATCCACTCAGCCCCTATAATGCCTGGATTCTCGACCCTGCACACGGTCATACCACCCCCATCTGGTTCAGTGCGTTTGAAATGCCAGAGCACCTACCCGCCACTGTCGCCAGCCCCACATGGATATTATTCGTCCTGAGTATCATGATTGGATTTATTCACCTCAGCATCGCCATCGGCTTCTCCGCCATCAACAAACTTCGACACCGTGATTTGAAGCACGCCATTTTCGGCCCTATCATCTGGCTCTTCTTCCTTTGGGGCCTTGCCTACATGATCTTCCAATTTGGCATCAATTTCATGATGTGGCCAATCGTGGAAATGGTCTTATTCCTCATCTTACCCGCCATCATAATGTTCGTAGGTGGGATGGTTTTCTTCGGCTTCATGGACGGCTTCATGGAAGGCCTTGAACACCTCATTGAAAGCATCAGTAACACCATCAGCTACTCCCGGATTCTCGCCCTCAACATGGCCCACGCCGGCTTCGCTAAAACCTTCCTCTTCCTTGGCGGCATCGTGGCAGCAGAAATCAATACAATCATCTACCAACTCTCTACAGGGGGCATCATGACATTGGTCATGTTCGTCGCCATGCTCATCCTTGGCACCGTCTTCGTCCTCCTCATGGAGGGGTTGCTCTCATTCATTCACACCCTACGTCTCCACTGGGTGGAAGCGTTCTTGAAATTCTATGCCGGCACCGGTTATGACTATCAACCACTCCGGTTTCGGGAAAACTGGATCATCACATCCACATAACCACTGTGACCAAAAATGCTTCAAGCAGTCCTCCTTAACATTGGACAAGTCTTCACAGCATTCGGTGCTGTGCTTGCGGCAGGGCTTGGAGCAGCTGGCGCCGCAATTGGCATCGGATTCAGCGGAAGCGCCATGGTGAGTGCCGTCGCCGAGAAACCCGAATCCTTCAGCAAGAGCATGATCACCGTTGTTCTCGCGGAAGCATTAGCGATCTATGGTCTGCTCGCAAGTTTCATGCTCCTGATGCGGATAGGCGCCATCACCAATGAGGCACAAGGACTGGTTGCCCTCGGTGCAGGACTAGCAATTGGCCTCTCCTGCATAGGTGCTGGCATCGGCATAGCGAAAGCAGGAAGCGCCATGGCAACCAGTACCGCAGCTGCACCCCAAACCTTTAGCAAAGCACTAGTGTCCGTGGTGCTCGCAGAGGCTTTAGCGATCTATGGGTTATTGACCAGTTTTATGCTCCTGATGCGTATCGAGTCCGCCACTAACATTGGGCAGGGATTGGTAGCAATTGCGGCTGGACTCGGGATTGGCCTCGCTGCACTAGGTGCTGGAATTGGCATCTCCCAAACTGGCGCTGCGCTCAATAAGGCCCTGGTTATTGCCCCTGAATCCTTTAGTAAGGGACTTGTCGGCGTCGTGTTAGCCGAAGCTTTGGGAATTTACGGGCTTCTGGCTAGTTTCATGCTTTTGATGCGTATCGAATCCGTGACATTTCTTGGTCAAGGATTAATAGCGATTGCAGCTGCATTAGGAGTAGGTCTAGCCGCCTTAGGCGCAGGTATTGGTATTGCAAAGAGTGGAGCCTCTTTGTCTGAGAGCCTAACGAAGCGACCAGAGGTCTTCAGTAAAGGGCTTGTCAGTGTCGTGTTAGCTGAAGCGCTTGGTATCTATGGGCTGCTCGCGAGTTTCATGTTGCTGATGCGCATTGAAACATCAACCCTTGTTACTCAGGGGCTCGTGGGGATTGGTGCAGGACTTGCCGTGGGTATTGCAGGTCTAGGTGCAGGTATCGGCATCGCGGCTGCCGGTGGCGCACTGAGTAAGGCTCTGGTGGAAGCTCCTGAATCGTTTAGTAAAGGTTTGGTGAGTGTTGTTTTAGCGGAAGCGTTGGGCATCTATGGGCTCTTGGCAAGTTTCATGCTCCTGATGCGGATTGATACTGTCGCTGTCGATGCCCAAGGGTTGATTGCCGTTGCTGCGGCCCTGGGCGTGGGATTAGCTGCATTTGGTGCTGGTATCGGTATTGCTGCTGCAGGCGCGTCCTTATCACGCAGTCTTGTTGATCGACCTGAGGTCTTCAGTAAAGGGCTTGTCAGTGTCGTGTTAGCTGAAGCGCTTGGTATCTATGGGCTGCTCGCGAGTTTCATGTTGCTGATGCGCATCGAAACAGTTACCATAATTGGTCAGGGCATGGTGGGGTTAGCGGCAGCATTAGCGATAGGACTTGCCGCAATCGGTGCAGGATATGGTATCGCACAAGCGGGTTCGGCAATAAATCGGACTTTGGTTGTTGCACCTGAAGCTTTCAGCAAGGGACTTGTCAGTGTCGTGTTGGCGGAGGCCCTCGGAATCTATGGGCTCTTGGCTAGTTTTATGCTGCTTATGCGGATTGATACAATTACTGGCTTAGGACAAGGCTTCATGGGTTTGGCTGCGGCGGTCGCTGTAGGCGTAGCAGGTATAGGTGCAGGGATTGGTATTGCTGCTGCTGGAAGTGCCCTTTCAGAAAGCCTGGCTGAACGTCCAGAAATCTTCAGCAAGGGGCTCATAGGAGTGGTCCTTGCTGAAGCATTAGCAATCTATGGGTTGCTTGCTGGTTTCATGCTTTTGATGCGAATCGACACGATCAGTGTCGACCCAGTTGGAATTGCGCAGGGTCTTGTTGGTATTGGCGCGGGTATGGCAATCGGTTTTGCCGCTTTTGGTGCCGGTATTGGCATCGCTCGTGCAGGGGCCAGCATGTCACGAACTATCGTATACGCTCCCGAATCGTTTAGTAAAGGTTTGGTGAGTGTTGTTTTAGCGGAAGCGTTGGGCATCTATGGATTACTCACAAGCTTCATGTTACTGATGCGAATCGACTCCGTGACTCAGATTGGTCAGAGTATTGTAGCCATATCTGCTGGTCTAGCCATTGGGTTGGCAGCTATTGGGGCTGGATTCGGTATTGCCCTTGCTGGGGCGGCTTTATCACGAAGCCTTGCTGCACGTCCTGAGGTCTTCAGTAAAGGGCTTGTCAGTGTCGTGCTAGCCGAAGCCCTCGGGATTTACGGATTATTGGCTAGTTTTATGCTCTTGATGCGTATTGACACAGTCACCGATATCACACCGGGATTTCTCGCTGCTGGTGCAGCTTTGAGCATCGGCTTAGCTGCTATCGGTGCAGGTATAGGTATCGCGAAAAGTGGCTCCTCTTTATCGGAAGGCTTAGTCCATCGTCCAGAGATTTTCAGCAAAGGTTTGGTTGCTGTTGTGTTGGCGGAGGCCCTTGGAATCTATGGACTGCTATCAAGTTTTATGCTGCTTATGAGGATGGAATCTGTAACGGCTATCGGGCAGGGATTGGTCGGAATCGGTGCTGGGGCAGCAATCGGACTTGCGGCCATCGGAGGCGGTATTGGCATTGCTTTAGCTGGTGCTGCACTCTGCGTGAGCCTAGTCACGGCTCCTGAGGTATTTTCCAAGGGCTTGGTCAGTGTGGTCTTGGCGGAGGCGCTTGGGATTTATGGCTTGTTAATGAGTTTCATGTTGATAATGCGGATTGATGCGGTAACACTTCTCACCCAAGGTCTAATGGCATTAGGTACAGCTTTGGCAGTAGGCTTTGCCTGTTTTGGGGCCGGTTTTGGTATTGCCCATGCCGGCGCTGCATTGGCTCGGACTATATCCGTGGAGTCGAGTGCCTTCAGTAAAGGGCTTGTTGCCGTTGTCCTTGCCGAAGCGTTGGGGATTTACGGATTATTGGTCGGCTTCATGGTGGTGATGCGTATTGATTCAGCCACTTTTGCAGCCCAGGGGTGGCTGGCCATTGGTGCTGGATTGGCGATTGGGGTCGCAGGTATTGGAGGCGGCTTGGGTATCGGGTATTCGGGTGAGGCGTTGTGCACGGGAATCCGGTCATCGCCGGAGTCTTTTAGTAAAGGCTTGGTCGCCGTAGTGTTAGCCGAAGCGTTAGGCATCTATGGTTTGTTGACAGCGTTTATGTTGGTAATGCGGTTGGATGCGATTACGGATATCGGGGCGTTTGTGGGAGTGGCGGCTGCGGCAACGGTCGGGTTAGGGGCATTGATGGCTGGTATTGCGATTGGTTGGGCTGGAGCGGGGTTGATTGGCGCGATTGCGAAGAAGCCAGGAATCTTTAGTAAGTCAATGGTACCTGTGGTGCTGGCAGAAGCGCTCGCCATTTATGCCCTGCTTGTGTCATTTATGTTGATCATGCGGATTTGAGATATTTGATTGGGACGTAAGTTGGTAGTTCTACCTATTTTCATCGCGTATGTGGCGTTTATGCTCATCATGTGAATCTGAGGAAAACTAGTTAGGCCTTAACTCAGACTCCGTTAAAATCGGGGGAAGGCATATGATTGGTAATATTCGAGATTAACTATTATACAGTTCGTGATTGATGTCGCATAGTAGGTAATGAAGTTTTGTTTACTAAGTCCTGTGAAATGGATTGGGACAAAGTAACGTGGTTGAATAACATTTAGAGCGTCAACGGTGTCACTTCCATCTGTACAATCTATACATAATAGCGCCACGTCAATTGTGCCAGTTAACTGGGAATATTCGTCTATATTCTGGGTGTCTCCAGAATGAAAGAAGGTAAATCCGTCAACATTGATTATGTAGCTTGTCCAATTATACTCTTTAGCGTGTGTTGTAAGGAATGGTCCATCAGAGGGGTAGTAGGCAAAAAATGCAGTGATATGGATAGATTCGAATTCGAGTTCATCACCAGGATTGACACCTACACCATCATATAGAGCAATTGCATCCGACATGTATTCGGGGAATACATTCACGGTTCCTTCTTTTTGCAACAAGTCCATAGACGTTATTTGATAGTGATCAAAATGAGGATGAGTAATCAAAATTATATCAGCGGGTAATGTTCCAAAAATCTCTGGAAGGTTATAGGGATCCACATAAATACGCAATCCATACGCTTCAATCTTTACTCCTGCAACGTCGAGTAATTGGAATTGTATTGAGTTTTGGTTCACTAATGTGAACGCAGAAAGAGGAATAACTACCGCAATCACTGCGATGACTCCAATACCGATAAAAATCTTGGATCGTTTCGAGAGAGTCATATTTTCTAAACTTGTTTTGGCTTCCTATATTTGCATGGAAGCTTGTCAGTTCGGATTTACGCTCAAGGTGCACTTTTCTCGAATGAATCCGCTCCATTCGGTTCGATTTTAGAACATAACCTCTATTGAATGAATGACTAAGGTATCATTTTAACCCATGATGAGTGTCTTCTGGATAGTGGGGATTAATTATCAAGGATGTCTGAACTTTTCCTTAAAGCTTGAGTTTAACCATTATTGAGATTTGGGAAAAGGTCAAGAATTGCTTTTTACTAGTAGATATTCAGGTTAGTGGTGAGATCTAAGATGGATGAAGATCGGTATAGTCGATTTCGTGTCCTAGCTGATATTGGGGAGGCTGGTTTGTTTCGGATTCGCGAAGCGAAGGTGGCGGTGGTGGGAGTTGGAGGGCTTGGTTCAGTTTCAGCTCTTCAATTAGCTTCACTCGGTGTGGGGTCATTACGGATAGTTGATCGGGATATTGTGGAGCTCTCGAATCTGCAACGACAGTTGTTATACACAGCTGAGGATGAAGGGAAGCCAAAGGTGGAGGTGGCGCTCAATCGCTTGCATCAAATCAATCCGGATGTGAACGTTGAACCATTAGCGTTGTCTGTGACAGAAGCTACAGCTAACCGAGTTGTTGAGGGAATGGATGTGGTTGTAGATGGGTTAGATAGTTTCAAGCCCCGATATACCATTAACAGAGCTTGTGTGCGTCAGAAAGTGCCCTACGTATTTGCAGGAGCCCTAGCTGGCGTTGGTAACATAACGACTATTCTTCCTGGTGAAACTGCATGTCTTGAGTGTGTGTTTGGTGGTGTGGATGAAGATCAGCCAACTTGTGCCACAGTCGGCATCTATCCCACTATCCTGGGGGTTATCGCGAATCTCCAAGTGCAAGAGGTGCTTCATCTCATTCTAGGCAAGCCCCCATTGCTTGCGAATCAACTTCTCATGTTTGATATTAATCTGTTTCAGCTAGACACGATCCCACTACAGTCACATGCTAATTGCCCTGTCTGCGGAATCAAGGCGATTCCTAAAGAACTTCAGCAAGATTCCAAACTAGAAATCACGGACTTGTGCACAGAAGAGACCTTTCTGGTGCATTCTACTAATCCGGTATCTATCGACATCCCTAGAGCAAGTGAACTGCTTCGTGAGAAATTCTCCATTATCGCTCAAAGTGATATGGGTGTGCAGATACAATACGCGGAGGGTGTCGAAGTGAGCGTAGTTGGAGAAGGCAATATACTTGTCAAGGGTATTGAATCGGCAAAGGATGCTGAGAAGATTTACCACAAAATCCTTGCAACTATTCAAGAGGCCCTTCAATAGAATTTGCTGCAGGCTTCTTTCTTTCTTCTGGTTTCATGATTTTTTTCAGCTTTTCGAGTAATGCTGGTTGAGTGATGAAGGAAACGAAGGATCCGACATAGGCTTCGATGCGAAAATGTTCTTCAAGTGTTGAGCCAGCAAGGATTTCGAGTATTTCTCTATCGCCCTTGGTAGCGATTTCTTCAAGAACGCTTTGGCGTTTCGTTTCGTACTCCATGAACAATTCTTGAAGGGCTTTCAGTGGAAGGGGTTTAGCGTTGAAGGAGAACGCCATTAGTTTACCGATACGCAAAGCTATTTGCTTGCCTTCGTTGGTGAGCCACCAGTCGGGTTTCAAATTGAAGAGTAGGAAGATCTGTCCAGTTCGGGCGAAGAGGGTTTCGTTAACCATTTTGCCAGGGACAACGCGTTGCCCGGCTGGGACGACGAGACCGGCTTCTTCGAGGGCTTTGAGGTAGCGATAGATGGATTTGATCCCGATCGGTTTGATGCCACCATATCTATCAGCATAGTCTTTGAAGGCCTGCTTGAGGTCGCGCACAGTCATTGGTGCCTGCCGTAGGGCAATGATCATGATATAGTAATTGGGGATGTAAAAGAGGTCGATGGCATCTCGGTCGCGGATGATCTTCACTGGAGGGGTTTCGTAGGTGATTATGTCTTGATAATGTTCGGGTGGGTTTTCCTTCGCCATGCTTAATCACTTCGCGGTTCGTTGCTTGGGTTGCAGTGACCGTTATGATTTTATACTCCAGGAATAATTCTAACTTGATGAGAAAATGTTTCTCATTCTTATTAGAATCATTCTCGCATAACATTACCGGATGTGTCTGAATGAATGTCAAACGATTTAGTTCTATTGGTTTTCTCCTCCTCATTACAGCTTTCTTCCTAACAGCTGTTTGTCTTAATGAACAGAATTACTGTACTGCAGCGGTTGTTTGGTCGGACAATTTTGAAGATGGTGAACTTAGTGACTGGACTATCGAATTAGGAACCTTCTCGGTTGGGGACGGATCCTTGCGGGGTTCCGATGGTGCTAATGCTATAAGTCATGCTTCGTCGATGGCGTATGGTTCCTGGACCTTTGATACAGAGATTGTGGGCATGTCAGCGGTCTATGTCAGTTTTATTGCGGGGGAAATTAGTAATGGCATTTCGACAAGCTGCTACTGTCTTCGTATCAATCGGTTCGATATGCGGTTGTTAGAATCCACTAATTACCAAAACACAGTTCTCGCCACGTATGATCCCGCTGAGAATATTGAAGGATGGCTACATATCAAGATAACTCGAAGCGCCAATGGGCACTTTATAATTTTAGTGAATGATACCCAACAAATCGATGTTACAGATACAACTCATGACTCCTCCAATTATTTCGTCTTTTACTGTAACGCCAATTGCGCGATTGATAATATCGAAATCGATGACTCTGAAGATGCCACAACACCTACAAATGGCCCCCAGACGCCAGTTCCGCCTGGCGTTCCTGGATTTCCAATAGCAGCGATTAGTTTAGGGCTTGTCCTTTCTCTCTCATTAGCCGTTATCTTTCGCCATCAAAAATCATTGAAAAAGAATTAGAAGTCCGTTGGGAAGACGGTTTCAAGATCGTTTGATGTCTTCCCAAGGCTTTTATCTTTCTTAGTTGCGGTGCTTGTGAGGTAATCCTCCATGTCTGATGATTTGTTTGCTGGAGCTAATGTTATTGTTTCCATTAAGGCCACTCACGAAATCCGAGATGATAGCGGATTTCGTACACTGAAAAAGACCAAAGGTGAGTTGGTTCTCACAGAGAAGGAGTTCGTTTTTCTTGAGGTTAAGGGGACATTCAAGAAAGAGAAAACACGAAGGTGTGCTTTTCCTGTTGAGGCCCTAACAGGGCAGGCCTATGAACGGTGGAGTGGTGGTCCAACGACACTGTATCTGACATATGATGCTAAAGACGGAACAGAGACTCTTATTTTCTCAGTTAGTAAAGGAGATTATGACAAATTCATTGGGGTTGTCCATGAAAGAAGGATAATCTAGTCGTCAATCCTTAGAGTTACTCACGGGTTCCTGAGAGCCGGGCGTCGTAACTTTTTCTGGCTTCAACTGCTGCAAAGGGTACAAGATGGACCACGGTGTATTCTTCGATCTCCTCTTCGTCGTCACTACGCTTTTCATGAAGAATAAGATATGTAGGGACATCGTCTTTGACAGATAGGTAAGCCATTCGTTTGTCTAGGGTCAGAAGCGACCAACCCTGTTGTTTCGCGTAGGCGATGATTTCTTCATCGGAGTGGCCAATGAGTTCGGGAAAATCATGGACAGAGTAACACTTCCAATTATCGGCTAATAATAATTGATAAAGTTGGCCAGCTAGCGTTTTACTAGAAGTGCTTAGATTCTCATCAAAAAGTAATTCTTTTTTATCCATGTTTGAGCACCTTCAGTTTCGCCCACTATGTATTTCCTGAAATCGACCTCTCAAATTTTTAAAAACCTAAAGGATTAGGGCTCGTCGTATTATATTTGAGTCAAGCTGGTCAGCTTTCCCGTTCATGACTGCTTTTAGGTTAATCGTTTCATACCATTTTAAGTTAAGAAACCCTAGCACAATGCCAAAGTGAAAGGGATACCCAATTAGGGCTTCTTCGCTATCCGTTCGGATCAGTATATGAGCATTGTGTTCGAAGGCTCCAAGACCCTGATCTAGTTCATAGGCTTCCCAGCTCCGAGAAATGAGATCCTTATAATAACTGGATTGGAGAATCCGAATTCTTTCTTCGAAGTTTCTTGACAGCAGGGCTCTTTGGCATAAATCCAAGGGCAATCGGTAAGGAGTCCTTAACAGGAATTCTGCTGTTTCAGTTGAAGAAAGGCCGAGAAAATGTGAGCGGAGAGTAATCATAAGATTCAGCAAATCGATTTCGGTGCCAACAAGTCTTGCAGTGATTTCCCGATCTTGTTCTTCAAGCTGTTGGACCTCTCGAAACAGATTCTGAAATACCATTGAATCTAGTGTGTGTTCAACGATGAACAGGTTTCCTGTTTCTTCATATTTAGGTAATGTTTTTTCTATTTCATGTTGAAAGAATTGATCAGGGATTTCAGAAACCATTGACCGTAAATCCTTCGCCTCGAGAAGAGTCATTAGGCGACTAGTGCTAAACGGTTCTAGGGGAATGAGAAGTCTTTCTGCGGTAGCCTGATTTGATCCAGAAGTATATAGTCGGAGGAGGCTCTTGACTACCTCTTTTTGGAATTTCCTGGTAATCCATGTCATTAAGGTCTGATTTGCAGTGGGAATATCATTTTTAATTTCAATTAACACCTTGTTGAAGTCTGATTGTAGGACCCGTTCAATTTCTATAGGTGAAGTTGCCTCACCCATATCCTGAACAAGTTGAGCATAACTAGTAGAATCAAGAATCCGCAGAGCACTGAACATATCACGAGCACCAATAAGTGCATCCCACTGTTCGGATGTAAGGATATCTGCCTTCATAGACCGAATTTTAGCATTGATGAAACTATATCGCGCAACTGACATTACCCCTCTTCTCTCCTATTCTTTGTGATAAGCCTTCTCCTTATTCCTTGGTTTCTTTTCTTCTCCCGAACATGCCCGCAAGATAGAATAGTGTACAAAACATCATGAATGTCCCAATCAGGGCTCCAATCAATGCCCCGATAATATCCCCATTTTGACCAAAGATGTACGGTCCTACAATCCATCCAACCAACGCAAAAACAAGAATCTCGCATCCAATTGTAGTATATCGAAATGCTTTACCCATTGTGCTTGGGGGTTCATCACTCATTGTTCTCACCAAAATCGGTTATCAATACAGCTCAACAAGGGTTCGATAATAATTATCCCATTCTTAAGGTTTCGGAAGATTATCCGGTTTTAGGAATTTTAACTGATGATAAGGCTTATTAAGAAAGGTCATCGTTGAAAAGCGACTAATAACAAAACTGAATGATGCTTTGGTGTTGAGAATGAGCGAGGTCTTAAACGGTGTACAAAAAGCTGAAGCTGAAGCGGCGAAAATAATCGAAAAAGCTCAAAGTAAAGCTGAGGAAATCAAACGAGACGCTGAGCGTAAGATTCGGGAAACCGAACCAAATGTTCGGAGCCAGCTCACCGAAGAAATTACCGCCCTTCAGCAGGGAATCGAGAAGAAAGCCCAGACTCAGGCGAAGACGATACTCGCCAAGGCGGACAATGAAGCTGCTGCAATTGAAGAGCAAGCAAAGAAGCATATTAAGAAAACGGTCGACTTTATTGTTTCTGCAATCTATTCGTTTGGGGGTGCAGCAAAATGAGTGCGTTTTCTCCTGCAGATCAAATTGAAAAGGCAATCATTGATGAAGCCAAAGCGCAAGCTAAAAAGATTGTTGAGGACGCTGAAGTCGCCGCCCGGCAACTCACTGAAGAAGCCTTGGAGAACGCTCAATCAAATCTAGCTGGTTGGGCTGCCCGTCGAAAACAAATGGCTCAAGGAACTGGTGACCGGATCCTCGGGAAGGCTCGAAACGATGCCCATATGCGGGTCATGAATGCAAAAGCGGCTATGATCAATGAAGCTTTCCAACAGGCTCGGAAGCAGTTTGAGAAAGAAAGGGAGTCAGCTCAATACAAAACTTTTCTCAAGAATCTCATCACCAACGCAGGAATCCAAATAGGTGGTGGGGATATAGTCGTCCTTGTCCGCAAGGAGGATCAACCCATTATTTTAAAAATCACCGGTCTCGGAACAGCAATCTCAAAGCAAGCTGGGCAAACTACCAAGGTTTCTGTTGGAAAACAGGCCATTGATGCGATTGGCGGTGTCATGGTTCAAAACAAGGAGGGCAACATAACCGTCGATTACCGAGTTGAAACGCTCCTAACCCAAGTTGACGTCAAATACCGCAACGCCATTGCCAAAATCCTCTTCCCAATCGAAGTGAAAACTGAAAAGCCCCGTGAATAAGTTCACCCCGGAGCTGAAGCTTAAAACTTTATGACGCACAACGTTAAATAAATGAGACGTGCTGAATGCCATATTGAAAAACGCTTGCGTTAGATCTGCGATATATGGACGGACGTGTCCTTGACGACAGAAAAGCTTCTTCCTCACACCCAAGATGCTGCTACAGTCATGAAACAACTCGAGGTAACAGAAGAAGGGCTAAGCCAGAAAGAAGCACAAAAGCGATTGACTGAATATGGTCCCAACACCCTTGAAGAGATCAAAGGGCCTGGCCCCTTATCCATGTTTCTCTCACAATTCAAAGAAACCCTTGTTATTATTCTCATTTTCGCAGCAGTCATCTCATTGGTTGTCAATGTATACGCGAATCTCACCATCCCAGGCCACAACGAACCACCCATAGACGCCATCGTCATCATGATCATTGTGGTAATCAACGCTATCTTGGGCTTCACCCAAGAATATCGTGCTGAGAAATCCATTGAAGCCCTACAGAAGATGGCAGCACCACAAGCCCATGTTCTGCGTGATGGGGAACCGATCAATATACCCGCTACAGAAGTGGTCCCAGGCGATATACTACGTTTGGAGATGGGGGATCGACTTCCTGCTGATGCACGTCTTATCGAATCACATAACATTTACACTGATGAAGCTTCGCTCACCGGTGAATCAATGCCAACTAAGAAGGTGGCCAACAAAATCTTCGATCGGAACATACCCTTAGCCGATCAAGCCAACATGGTCCGTGCCAGCACTGCAATAACATCGGGTCGGGGGCTAGCGGTGGTAACTAATACCGGCATGAATACGGAAATTGGCCGTATTGCCGGGTTCATTTCAGAAGTCGGGGAAAAAGAAACCCCGCAACAGAAACGAATGCGGCGATTGGGGAGACAACTGGGCATTGCCATTCTCATCATCTGTATGGTTGTACTCACCGTCCAAGTTGTAGTAGCTTGGCTGATGGCGAATCTAGACTTTTCAACCTTTCTTGACTTGTTCGTGATTGCCGTCGCTTTGGCAGTAGCCGCGATTCCTGAAGGATTACCGGCTGTTGTTACGATTACGCTAGCCTTGGGGGTCCAACGGATGGTGAAACGGAACGCTATAATTCGCCGACTCCCCGCAGTGGAAACTTTAGGCTCTGCTGATATTATTTGTTCAGATAAAACCGGAACCCTCACAAAGGATGAAATGACTGTCCGAGAGCTGTTCGTACCAGGCTATTCGGTGTCTGTCACTGGAGCCGGTTATTCACCCAAAGGTGAATTCTTTTTTGAGAACGAAAAGATTGAGCCTCTGAAAAATGAACAACTCGCTTTGCTGCTTAGAATCGGTTCTCTGTGTAGCAATGCAATTGTTCGCCAGCATAACGATGGATGGGAAATCATTGGAGATCCAACGGAGGGTGCCCTTGTGGTCGCGGCACAAAAAGCAGGATACTCCGATCAGCTCTATGACGACTATCCTCGTATCGCCGAGCTTCCCTTCGATCCAGAACGTAAACGGATGTCAACCTTGAACGACACCCCAGAAAATGAAACCATCGCTTATGTGAAAGGAGCACCAGAGGTCGTGCTTAACCAGAGCACACATATTTTCACAGGAAATGGCATTCAGCCACTCTCCAAAGAGCAACGAGCAGAGATTCTAAGTAATAATGATAAAATGGCAAACAAGGCCTTACGGGTTCTTGCGATGGCTTACCGTGTGTGCCCCGAAGACCTCAGCGACATTTCTCCCGAAGGAGTAGAGTTTGATCTAATCTTTGTTGGGTTGGCGGGAATGATGGATCCACCCCGGCCAGAAGTCTTTGATTCCATAAAAATTGCTAAGGGTGCAGGAATTAAATCAGTCATGATTACGGGAGATAATCAATATACTGCGGTAGCGATTGCCAATGAACTCGGGATGTTTGAGGAAGACGATGCTGTCTTAACAGGCAATGCCCTAGATGCCCTTTCTGATGAAGACCTTACTGATGCTGCTCCACAAGTCCGGGTTTATGCCCGAGTTTCACCAGAACATAAGCTGCGGATTGTTCAAGCACTGAAATCCCGAGGGCACATCACCGCCATGACGGGAGATGGAGTCAACGATGCTCCCGCCCTCAAATATGCAGATATCGGCATCGCCATGGGGGTCACTGGTACAGATGTGGCAAAAGAAGCCTCCGACATGATTCTAACGGATGACAATTATGCATCCATCGTCAATGCCATTGAGGAAGGGCGTGGAATTGGCGATAATACTCGCAAATTCGTCTCCTATCTACTCTCTTGTAACGCAGGAGAAATTCTTGTAATATTTCTTGCAAGCATTACCCTTTCCGTCTTCTTCCAATGGCCTCTTCCCTTGTTGGCTATTCAAATTCTGTTTATTAACCTCGTCACAGACGGACTACCAGCCCTCGCTCTTGGGATGGACCCAATGGAACCCGATGTAATGAAACGGGGACCCCGCAATCCTGAAGAAGGGGTCATCACCAGACAGGTCTGGACCCTCATATGGATAGTGGGGATAACGATAGCTTTTGCAACACTTTGGATCTACACCGTTTCAATGCTGAATCTTACAAATCCTTCAGGACTCGGGCTGTCTCCTGATGAAGCGGTTCTTCGTTCAGGCACACTAGCATTAACAGTGCTTGTCATGACCCAAATGGTCCATGCACTGAATTCACGTTCAGGGCATCTTTCGCTCTTCCAAGTCGGATTCATGAAAAATCGATATCTTCTCGTAGCAATTGGAATATCGATTGTCCTTCACTTGCTTATTGTGTATTTCCCGCCTCTACAAGTAGTCTTCCGCACGGTCCCCTTAACGCTCCAGGACTGGGCACTGGTTGTTTTACTGTCTGCATCAGTATTCTTAGTTGTCGAGGTCTTCAAATTATTCATTCGCCATCGAGCCCAGCAACCAGGCGGTTCACCAGAGACCATAAAACCCAAATTACCTGCCAAGTAAGGGAAACAGTTAAGGCAAAATATGATAAAACAGACTCCTCCGCATATAGTATTTCTTATACGTGGTTTGAAGCATGACACAACCTCGGTCTGATCGCGGTCGATGGATTCTGGGCATGGTTCTCATAACAATCGCTTCGATTGTGTTTGCAGTTGGCTGGACCTCTCCCTTCTGGCCAGCAGGATATCCGATTCTTGGTTCAGATTTTTTCAAGACCAGCTTCTTTTTTATTGCTTCAGCAATTTTCATTGTCCTCTTTTTTGTTGGTTTATATGTTCTTGCCAACACCACACCCCCACTACTCGAGCCAGTGCATAGCCCACAAGCTAATTGAGCCTCAAACAACCATCAGTTCTTTCGAATATTCCCATATTTGCCATCTAAGTAAGTTATAATAGGATAATCTATAGCATTTGGCAATATTATCCAGGCTTGGAAAAAAGGATTAAAAAAGCAGCCTGGATGACTTGCCTAAAGCGAGGTCAAAGGAATGGCAAATGCACGAAGGAAAACAAGAGGGCAAACTCCAGCCATGGAAACGTATCGATTGAGTAAAATCTTCCCTCCAGGTATTTTGGCTGTGAATCGACTTACCCTCAAGATTCCACAAGGAGTCGTTCACGCACTAGTTGGTCCCAATGGAGCAGGGAAAACCACAACACTCCGGTTAATTGCTGGACTTAGTCGCCCGAATCGGGGCAGCATCTTTATCATGGGATACGACTTGCTTCGTGAATCTTGGAATGCTAAAACTAATCTTGGTTTTCTTCCAGATACTCCAGCAGCATATGATACACTTACTGTCGATGAATTTCTGATATTCATTGGAAGTCTCTTCAGTGTTCCGGAAGATGACTTCCATCGGCGTCGGTTAGAATATATTGAGCGGTTCGAAATCAGCGGTTTTCTAAACAAATATCTTGGTGAACTGTCACGTGGAATGCTCCAAAGAGCTCTGCTGACCGCGTTGTTGATTCGAAACCCTAAGGTTCTACTCATGGATGAGCCACTATATGGACTTGATCCTGAAGGTGGTTACGTTCTGAAACGCATAATCCGTGAACTCGCTGAGAATGGAAACACTGTCATTCTATCAACCCATAATCTTAATGTAGCTGAAGAAGTCAGCGATGAATTCACCATTCTCTCCGAAGGAGTGAAGGTTGCTTCGGGATCAGTTGAAGAGCTTCGACGTGAAGTCGGCGGGGGTGCCGCTTTAGAGAATTATTATATTAGAACCCTGAAGGGGCGAGAACGACTCTGAAAACAGTTGATTCAGCAACAGTGACACGATGGGAATTTCGGCGGATGGGGAATTACATACGTAAATCAATTCGCCAACCCGCCTTTATCGCTTTGCAAATCGTTTCTATAGCCATAGTGCTACTAGTTGTTTGGTTGCTTTGGGTCTTTATCTTCGTGATGCCAACATCAATTCGTGGGTCAATGTATCGGATAATTGTTGACAGTGGGTTTCTTGGCGTCAACACCATCTGGCTAGTCTATGGAATTATTTCACTCCTCATCGCTCAGCAAATCATCAAAGCCGTCCTAGGCGTCCCTTTAGGCTCTGAAACTGAACCCGCCGATGCCGATTATCTCCTGCCAGCCCCCATGCAAGGGCATGTATTTTATACCGCAAAATACCTACGCGCTATTCCAAGGCGAATAACGCTGTTTCTCTACGTAATCCTCGCTGTTCAACCCATCCTGTGGTATTTTGGATCACACTTTGGATTAACTTGGGAGATCTTTTTCTTGTTCCTTCTTGTCGTATTTCTCTTGGGAGAAATCGGATCGGTTGCTACCCAAGGTCTCTATGCTCTACGAAAATTTGTTTCCCAAAACCGTCCACATCAGCGCATATTTCGAACAATGTTCTATGTGGTCTTGATCATTGGCATCATCTTGCTTTTGAGTCCGGTTTGGGTTGTCGGTGGTCTTTACGTACCCTCACCGACACTTAATATGGCCAATACGCTTGTGGGCATGCTCTTCAGCGGGGCTGCACCAGGCTCCGATGGGGCCTTTACAGCCTTCCTCCTTCCTGCTCTTCCCTTGGTCTTTATTCAGTTGCTCATTCTTTATGGTTTTGTCGTGATTATGACTAGATGGTTCACGGATAAGATTACAATCGATCTCTATGAGGAAATCGCTACGGTGGCGCGGCGAAAAGGAACGAACATCGGCGCCTTACGTCGACTCCCCGTGAAATATGCTCCTACAAAATCGCCTTTTCGAGCGTTCCTCAAGAAGGATTTCCTAACTGGTCTCCGTAAACCCGGTAAAGCGTTCTATGTGGGTGGGTTAATCGTCAACTTTGTCTTCGCCTTGATTTTCATTGGTCTAGCTCCTGCTTTTGGCTCCGTTTTCCCTCTTCCTATTGAGTATCTTCCGCTCATCGAAACACTTTACGCTGTATTGCTTGTTGTCATCATTCCACTCCTTGCTATCTCATCATCAGATCCCTTTCATGGTGAAAGAGGCACATTCCATCTTGTACGCTTGTCCTCATTGACTCCTTTACACTTCACCACCATCAAATACCTACAACTCCTATTAACCCCCTTTGCCCTAGCCATACCTTTCGCGATTTACTTTGCAGTATTTTTAGGCAGCCTTTCTCTGCTTCCAATTGCCCTTGCTATCCTCCCCCACTCTATTCCAATCGCCACAGCCATCGGCTTGGGATTAGGTAGCCGCTATCCCTTTGCATCACGAGCGAAAAATGAAACACCAATAGCTCTTATGATTACCTTTCCTGTCATCTCATGGATAGCCATCATCCCAGTTCTACTCTTTCAGCTTGGCTTCGTTCCCAGTGGGATCCCACTCATGCTCGTAAGCTCGCTGCTCATTACCCCCTATACTATTCTTCTCGTGGTTATTCTACTTAGTTGGTCAGCTCATTCCTACCTAAGACAGGAATAATTACCCAACGAAAACCCTCAGTTTTTTCCTCCAAGTTTATTCAAAAATGATACAAATGAGCTTATTTAAAACGGTAATTCAATCAACATTGAAATGCATTATCCCGCAGGGAAGGAAATTAAATGGGATGGGATAAGTCAAATTATATTAACTCTTCACTGAAAGAACTAATTCACTCCCCTTCTTGGTTGCCGTCCACTTCCTTCATCAACAACTGATAAGACTTCAACTAATGAATCGTTTTTATAAGAGCGTTAGGCAATCATGATTTGCGATGGTGAGTAAAATGAGTCCACCTGCCATAATCGTTGATGGAGATAACCTAACAATAGATGAACTGGTATCTGTTGCACGAAACAGGACCAAAGTTAAACTCTCTACCTCAGCGGAACAAAAAGTCAAAACTGCTGCTCAATTTGTATCAAATTGGATTGATTCCGGAGAAGTGATTTATGGAGTAACGACAGGATTTGGACCTCTGAGTGAAATAGTAATTTCTGAGGAAAAAGCGCAGGTCCTCCAACGCAACCTAATCATTAGTCATGCCGCGGGGGTGGGATCTCCCTTACCAACCGAAGTAGTCCGGGGGGCTATGCTCCTACGTGCAAATACCTTGGCTAAGGGTTATTCTGGTGTTCGCCTCTCAACTTTACAGCTTCTCATTGATCTCCTCAATAAAGAGGTGCACCCAATTATTCCGGAAAAGGGGTCTGTTGGCGCAAGTGGAGATCTTGCTCCCTTATCCCATATGGTCCTTGTATTAATTGGTGAAGGAGAAGCTGAGTATAAGGGCGAAATTCTACTAGGCGCTGATGCCCTTAAACAAGCAGGATTAACACCAATCGTATTGGGACCGAAAGAAGGGATAGCGCTGATTAACGGCACCCAAATCATGACAGCTATTGCTGCCCTAACAACTGCTGATGCCAGAAATCTGATCGCATCAGCAGAAATCGCCGCAGCCCTGTCAATGGAAGCTTTAGAAGCAGTGCTAGACGCCTTTGATCAACGTATTCAACAAGTGCGTCCTCATCCCGGCCAATTGCAAACAGCCCATAATCTTTCCTCCATTTTGGCGGGTAGCTCCCAAGTATTGACATCACGGCAACGAAGGAAACGTGCACAAGCAGCGATGAAAAAACTCCATGACGAACTCACACCTGAGGGCGATCAAGAAGCTCTTTCTACGATTCTACAGCAAGCAATTCATACAATAATTGCTCTCGACAAGCAGATTCCGGTTGAACCACCAAAATCAGCTGCTCAATTGAAAACCAAACGGGCACAGATCCAACAACACTTTGAGACGCTGGGAGTCTCGAAAGCCGCCTTTGAAGCTGCCATTAATGCTGCTCATATAACACAACGTGTACAAGATGCCTACTCCATTCGCTGCACGCCACAGGTACTTGGGGCAGTACGAGATACCATAAAGTACGCTGAACAGATTATCACCATAGAATGTAATTCCGCAACGGATAATCCCTTGATCTTTCCCAAAACGAAAACATTCCTTTCAGGGGGGAACTTTCATGGCCAACCCATAGCTTGTGCTATGGATTTTCTCGCGATCGCATTGACGACTATTGCAGCCATTGCTGAACGTCGGATTTCCCGGTTAATTGATGATAAGCTAAGCAATGGGTTGCCTTTACTGCTCATTCACCCTACTCTCGCTGACCAGGGTGTGTACTTCGGGCTGGGACTGGCTCAACTTACGGCCGCAGCTCTAACGGCTGAGTGTCAGAAATTAACAACCCCTGCCAGTGTACGATCAATTCCAACCGCTGCGAATCAAGAGGACCATGTTAGCATGGGAACAATTGCTGCAAGGCATGCACAAGAAATTCTTGTTAATGTTGAGCAAATTATCGCCATCGAATTACTGTGTGCGATACAAGGTATTGATATTAGAAGATTAAACAAATCTGTCACCTTGGGCAAGGGCTCCCAAATCGCCTATGATGTGATTCGTAAAACGATTCCTCGATATTCGAAGATGCAAATTCCTCAGATTGATCGGCTAACCCAAGATTACCTGATCCATCATGATATCAACCAAATCTGGCAACTGCTGCACTCAAGAAAAATTGTGAATCACGTTCAAAAACAAGTCGAGTCCTATAGATACTAGTTTACCTGTATACAAATTCAAGTAAATCCACACTCCAACTATCTCATGAGCGGTACTTGTTTTGACTAGTGATTGAAAAAAGACTGTTGATGGTCTGGTTATTAGGAAGATTCGAGCCCCCAAGACCATCAAAGGTACAACGAAAAGATCTATTCAAAGCCAATTGAATTCCAAATAATAACAAAACAAACACAACAATTCAGTTGAAGCTTTTTCTCCGTTCACTACACTAATCCTTATCTTTCGTGTGTGGGTTTCAAAAATAAGAAATCTAATTTCACTATGTTAATCAACTGTTCGTTTGCATACATAAGGGGACGGAACCAAGCTTCTCATGCAGGTGCATCGCTTTGGAATGAGAATCGCTGGGTTACCTCTTTTATGGCATCATCGAAGGATTCGGGCATCTCTTCAAAGACATCTGAGGGATTATGTTTAATTGAAAAAATCGCTAACTCACGGATGGTCGCTCCAAGGGCTTTCCCTTTTTCTGTCAGGTGATATTCAATTAAAAGGGGGGTTTTATCCTTGATGGTCTTTTCAATGAGCCCCATCTTTTCAAGCTCTCTAAGCCTAATAGCGAGGCTTTTGGTGCTTAATTTTGGGTTGACTTTTAGGAAATCTGAAAACCGCGTTTTTCCTTGAAACATGTCTCGAATGATGTGAAGCGCCCATTTTTTTCCAATACACTGCAAAGTCACTTCAACGGGACAACGTTTGATCTGTTTAATTGCCATCATGGGTTAGTCTTGTTACCTTCTGGTTACAAACCATTTAAAGGTTATTACCTATAGTAACAGAGTTACAAAAAGTAATAAATCTCTATCGAGGTGAAAAGAGATTGGAAAAAGTCATTCATTGTTCAATTCGAGTGAAATGCTCTCCTGAACAAGCATTTAAGATGTTCACGGATAACAAACTGCTGCCTTCTTGGCTTTCCAACAGTGCAGAAATTGAAGCACAAGTGGGCGGTAGATATGAGCTATTTTGGGACCCGAATGATCGCGAAATCAATAGTACTCTTGGCTGTAGGGTGACTGCCATTGCACCAAACAGATTGTTGGCGTTTGAATGGAAAGGGCCAATAACGTTCAAGGCGTTCATGAATACTGCTGACCCACTAACTCATGTTGTCATCCTCTTTGTCGATTGTACTGAGGGTTCAACTCTCTGCACCGAAGTTCACTTAGTACATTCAGGCTGGAGGAGTTCTGAAGCATGGATTGAAGCCAGAAACTATTTTGAGAAAGCTTGGAAGATTGCCTTCAAGAAACTAGAAACGGTAATTACAGACCATAAACTAAACCAATAAGTCCTTCTCATCGTAGAAAATGCTAATTTCGCTGTAGTTATTGTTATTTCCATTTAATTAGTTAGCATAAAACGATAGAATGTTTTGAATCTCTTTACCGAGTTGAAAAAACAACTTTCCCTGCTTTAATCACCTTATGAACAAGATTTACACCGAAATGATAAGGAATTTGGGCATGATTCGGGACGTCCATGATTAAGATATCTGCCTGTTTATTGGGTTCTAAGCTCCCCACGAGATGTGACCGATTGATGGCGTGAGCGGCGTTTATAGTAGCAGCAGAGATAGCCTCTGCAGGGGTCATACGCATATTTAAGCAGGCCAAAGTGAGAACCAACTGCATCGACTCAGTCATACAATTCGGATTATAGTCCGTTGCCAGGGCCACCGGAACCCCTGCCTTAATCAAAGTTCTCGCTGGAGCATACTCCTTTTTCATCAACACCAGCGCTGTCGCTGGTAGGAGGACAGCCACAATCTGTTTTTCAGCCAAGGATTTGATACCTTGGTTGGATACTTTTAGCAAATGATCTGCTGACACTGCCCCCACTTCTGCGGCGAGTTCTGCCCCACCTAAGGTAGTCATTTCATCAGCGTGAACCTTCGGTCTAAGACCGTGGTGCTTCCCTGCCTGGAGAATTTTCCGTGACTGCTCGATATCAAACACACCTTTTTCAGCGAATACGTCGCAGAATTCCGCCAAACCCCGTTTAGCAACGTTAGGAATCATTTTCTCAGTTACTAATTTGACATAGTCATCTGGCTTGTTTTTGTATTTGATGGGCACTACATGTGCTCCCATAAAGGTAGGGACGATTTCAATGGGATGGATGAGATTCAAATCTCGGAGGGCTAGTAGCTGCTTGATCTCATGATTTGTTTCAAGACCATACCCTGATTTGCCTTCAACTGTTGTGGTCCCGTATTCGAGCATGCGAGACAAGGTCGGTTGAGTCAGCCGAACAAGTGTGTTTTTGCTTGCTTTGCGAGTGGCATTGACGGTGACGTTAATTCCCCCACCGGATTCAAGGATTT
The DNA here is from genome assembly GCA_016839365.1 of Candidatus Hermodarchaeota archaeon. Classification (GTDB taxonomy): domain Archaea; phylum Asgardarchaeota; class Hermodarchaeia; order Hermodarchaeales; family Hermodarchaeaceae; genus Hermodarchaeum. The sequence continues at coordinate 12,783 of JAEOUH010000033.1, read as the reverse complement.
CCATGTAGGATTTTCCTTGAATTTTTTGGACAAATTCATGTTCGCGGCTTCCAGCAAAGGCTAAGTGGGTATGGGAATCGATGAAACCAGGCATCACGGTTTTGTTCTTCGCATCAACTATTTGTGGACGGCTTCCAGGCTTCACGAGGCGTTTAATGTTCTTCGTGGAATCCACTGCTAAAATTTGATTCCCTCGGATGGCTACGCCGCCCTTTTCGATAATACCTAGCTCGTTGAGGTTATCCTTGATTTTGGGGGTATGGCTGGCTCCTTCCAAGGTCAAGAGTTCTGCAGCATTGAGAATAACCATATCGAGATCCAAGCGTTCCATTAGAACCACTGAAGGGAGTTGAGCCTAATAAATCAGCATATCTTAGGCGATTTTTGTTTATTCACTATCAAGTGTGCTTGCATGTTTTGGATCTATCTCTGCGAGTGTCCGATCAATAGCTACCTCAAGGAGGTCTTTCATGCTGAATCCTTCCAGGCGGAGGTAGTAATTGGCGACGTCGACGAGTGCTTGTATGGGCACAAGACCACAAAATTCTGCACCCACTACTGGAACCCCATATCGCGCAGCCTCGATTTTGACTAATTCGAATTGCCGATATAATGGGGACTTTAGGTAATCAGTGTTCGTGATGCCAATTTGAGTGATTCCTCGGTCCTCCCACAAACACCCCATCGCCTTAATGCGGATTAACCCGCCTTTCTTCTTGTGAATCGCTTTCGCCACGGCTTTTGCTATCCGGAGATCCGTTGTTCCTAAGTTGATGTTGAGACCCACCATCACTTCACGAGCACCCGTCATCGTGGCTCCCGCACTCGGGTGTGGCTTACTCGGTCCAAAGGCTGGTTTTCGGGCGGGATCCTGCATATTCTTCTCAAGCGCTTCCCACTCTCCCTTCCGGATCCAATCCACATCTCCTTTTTCTGGAGTTTCGGCTGCTTCTCCATACAAATAGACGGGAACCTCATGGGCTTGTGCAAAAGCTTTTCCAAACGCCTTGGAAAGGTCAATGCATTCTTTCATGGTGATGTTCTTTATTGGAACAAAAGGTGCAACATCCAGGGCACCGATGCGCGGATGTTGGCCCTTGTGCTTCCGCATATCTAACCGTTCCACGGCTACTTTTCCTGCGGCCAGCATTGCTGTCTTGCATGCCTCGGGTTCACCAAAATAGGTCACCACTAATCGATTGTATGCGGTGTCATGTTCATAATCGAGAAGGTGAACCCCCTTTGTCCGTTTGATTGCCTCAACAATGGCGTCAATGGTTTTCGGCTCATCACCAACACTGAAATTTGGAACACATTCAACGATTTGTTTCATCATCATCCACCTAGTTTCATTTCTTCATGAATGGAATTTTGATACCCTTTTCCTTTGCGAACTTGATCGCTTCCGAGTATCCGGCATCAACATGGCGAACAACTCCCATGCCAGGGTCTGTGGTCAGAACCCGCAAAAGACGCTTTTCAGCTTCAGGGGTTCCATCTGCCACAGAGACCTGGCCTGCGGAAATAGCATACGGGATTCCAACGCCGCCACCCTGGTGTAATGAGACCCACGTCGCTCCCGCTACCGCATTGATAAGGACGTTGAGAACAGGCCAATCCGCAATCGCATCACTCCCGTCTTTCATTCCTTCGGTTTCACGATTGGGAGAAGCCACAGAACCCGCATCAAGATGGTCACGTCCAATCACGATTGGCGCCTTGAGTTCACCCCTAGCCACCAAGTCGTTTAGGGCTTTCCCAAACTTCGCCCTCTCACCGAATCCTAGCCAACAAACTCGGGCTGGTAAGCCTTCAAAGCGCACCCTTTCATGGGCTAGTTTCATCCAGCGCTTTAGAATGTAATTGTCTGGAAAGAGTTCAAGAACCAACTCATCAGTACGGTAAATATCCTCAGGTTCTCCCGATAAGGCGACCCAACGGAACGGACCGCGTCCTTCGCAGAATAGCGGACGAACATACGCTTCAACAAATCCTGGATACTTCCACCGATTCACTTCATTGTCCCAGGATATTGAGGTAGCATGCTGTCGCAGATTATTCCCATAATCGAAGGCGACTGCTCCTCGTTCTTGAAGTTGCAGAATCGCCTTCACGTGATGAAGCATAGACTCCTTCGAGTGGCGAATGTAATTCTCTGGGTCCTTTTGTCGCAACTGGTCTGCTTCTTCCTTGCTGAATCCGGCTGGATAATAACCCGTCAAGGGATCATGTGCCGCTGTCTGATCGGTCACAATATCTACCCCTATTCCTCGCTTCACAATTTCCGGGTGGGTTTCAGCCGTGTTCCCGATTAAGCCGATCGAACGAGGAATCTTCTTTTCCAATGCCTCTTCTGCAAGGGATAAGGCTTCATCCAGGCTATCAGTTTTCAATTCACAATAGCCCGCCCTTATCCGCTTTTCAATCGCTGCTGCATCGACATCCACTGCAATGACAACACCCTCATTGAATGTCACGGCTAACGGTTGTGCTCCACCCATCGCACCAACGCCGCCTGTAAGGGTCAGTGTCCCTTTCAGTGTCCCACCAAAGTGGCGGTCGGCAACAGAGGCAAAGGTTTCGAAGGTGCCTTGAAGGATGCCTTGAGTAGCGATATAAATCCATGAACCTGCGGTCATTTGGCCGAACATAGTCAAGCCTTTTCTGTACAGTTCATGGAAGTTCTCTTCAGTAGCCCAGAAGGGAACAATCAACGAGTTGGCAATGAGGGCGCGAGGAGCATCGGTGTGCGTTTTGAACACAGCTACAGGTTTCCCTGATTGTACCAGCATGGTTTCATCAGGTTCCAACGCGAGCAAGGTTTCCACAATCTTGTCATAACAATCCCAGTTCCTAGCCGCCTGACCACTTCCGCCATACACGATGAGCTTTTCCCAATCTTTTGCCACGTCTGGATCCAGGTTGTTCTGGAGCATCCGAAGGATAGCTTCAATTTGCCAATTCTTACAATGTAATGTGGTACCCCGGTAGGCTCGAATCGGTTTACGCTTCATTATACTCCTTCCAAAACCTCAACTGCAATGCAGCTTTGGTGTTGAAGTCTTTAAGTGATTTTCTCTAACGCCTATGTCACTTGCATTGTCTTTTCCTGGCATGTTAGCCACTCTTTAAGAGCCCGAACCTCGCTAGAATTCAAGGCTTGGAGATTGGAGTTATCATGTACGAAGACCTCTTCCTTCGGTTGTTGTTACTCCTCCTCTTTCTGATCTTTATGGGAGTCCGTGCATATTTTGGGCGAAAAGCCCGTCCTCCTGGACAGAAACGAACCCGACAAGAGCGTTGGGCAGAGCAGGTCAAATATGAAAGTAAATGGTTGGTCATTCTGCGCATTGGCCTAGTCTATGCAATGATTGTATTCGTTCTAGTTTGGAGTTTGTTTCCCTTCCTCATTCCTCCCTATTCTCAAATCGTCCTTATCAATTTGCCATGGATTCAAGGGATCGGCCTCATCATCTGTATCACGATGATATTTGGAATTATGTGGGTGGGAATCCATCTAGGCCGACAGGTCTCAGGGACCCTGGAAATCAAGGAAGGCCACAACTTGGTAACCAGCGGCCCATACAAGTACATTCGGCATCCCATGTATCTGGTCTATTTCATATTCAATTTGGGATTATTCCTAATGACGCTCAATCTCATACTTTTGATTATTATTCTTCTAGGCCTGGTCGTTGTCGCGTCTCGTATGCGGGTGGAAGAAGAAATGATGATTGAACAATTCGGCGATGAATATCGGAAATATATGAGACAGGCCGGACGGCTCTTTCCTCTAATCCGACGCAAAGATGAAGAAGAGAACAAATAGGACCTATAAAGAAGAGAAGGTGCAGGTCATTTATTCGCATCCAGTGCCTGTTGAAATCCTTCATTAATCCTTTTCACATATTCACTGCGAGGAACGATTTCTCGACTGATTATTTCTTGCGTAACCGAGTTGATCTTTCCGTTCTCAACCAACTCTTTGCCAGCCTGCTTAATAGCATCATAGATGTCCTGTACTGGCAATCCCATCTTTTTGAATAATGGCAGCTGAGCACCTAAAGGACGAAGTATGGCTCCTGCGAACTCTCCGTTTAGGTTCTTACAGAAGGCTTTCACATGCATAACCAGAGGGTCGAAGTTATCCAGCTCCGTAAATCCAGACACCGACACTAACACCACTTTGTCGGGTCCTTGATCATAGCGGGGTGGATGGCGACAGTGATCATCACGGACTTCAAAGAAAGGCTTCACCAACGGAATCGACCGATCCAAAACTGCCTTCAGTGTACTCGTCATCCCATCAACATAGACTGGCGTGGCAAGGATTAACGCATCCGCGTTCCGACGTTTCCTCAATAACTCTTCCATCTCATCTTTCTGAACGCAGATGCCTGGAGTCTTAATCCAGCATACGAAACATCCCAAACAAGGTTTTATCTCACGTCCATGGAGGTACACTAAATCAATATCGGCACCAGCTTCCTTTGCACCTTCTAAAAAGAGATTTAGGATGGTAGCAGTGCCACTTCGCTCTTTACGTGGACTACTGTTTAAAGCTAGAATCCTCAATACTCATCACTTGTCAGAAAGTCAATCAAATTCACGCTTATAACACCTCACATACCATAGGGTCAAAAGAGGTTTTGCAATATGTCATATTACCGAATCTGGCGCTATTGGTTACTTGTTGTCAGCATATTCATCATTGTCTTTGGTGCTATCATGGCATTACTCAACACAACCATCGTGTTCGCGTTCTTCAATGCCCAAATCAACCCCGTATTCTGGGGACCGAATCCAGTGGCTCTACCCGCCCAAGCTTTTCAAGCTTGGGTCTATGGCGCTTGGGGAGCCACAGTAATGGGGTGGGGAATCACTATGTTATTCATTGCCTGGTTTCCTTTCGGACGACGTGAACGGTGGGCTTGGATTTGCGTTATAGTGAGTGTCGCCTTTTGGTTTCTTTTGGACACAAGCATCTCCCTGTGGTTTGGAGTGACCATCAATGTCCTCCTAAACACCGCTATCCTTATCCTGGTATTGATTCCCCTGATCTTCACGTATAACGCAATGATACAAACTCAACCAGTTTAAGCCGCTAAAACGCAAGATGGTGAACCAATTGCATTGTTATAACCACAAGGGAGCTAATATCAACATATTCATCTACACCATGGGCTGTTAATGACTCTAAAGCACCCAAACCAATTTTATCGATCTTCTCATGTACCTATTTGATAGACTCAATGTCGGTTGAACCGTCATCCCCACAAAAAACATATCTGAGTCTTAATACTTCGACATTCATGTAGAGTTGAGCGAGTTGAAGGTAACCAGTTCTGTGTCAATTCTAAAATGCAAAGAATCTAAGTGTGAAGAAATGGAGGATGTTGTTGCACATGAATCGGTGCTGCGAATCGTACTCATCGATTCACAGGGGGAAGAGAGCTTTGCAGCCATTCACACGATTCCCATAGACTATGAATCACTCATCATCGGGTTACTATTTACTTCCCGGATAATCGCCGGGCCATTTGAAATTAAGAAGTTGCAGGTTAAAAACCGATTAGCTAAAGTTCACTTGGTCGATGAGTGTGCGTTTCGTGAAAAACTCAATGCCATCCGTCCAACTGCAAGAATTATCATGGGTATTTGTGGTCCTGAAGAAGGAGCATTAGGTACATGGCGAGCATGTGACGTGCCAGCCATCGAATCCGCACCTGTTTTATCTCTGTCTGTGATTCGCAAGGGGATTCAGAATCTCAGTGATGAGATGAAGATCTATCAGCAAAGTGGAGGCACGCATGGCGCTGCATTAAGTGATACTGAGGGAGCTCTGAAAGAAGTAGCTGAAGATGTAGGGCGACACAATGCAGTCGATCGGGTTATCGGCAAAGCGCTACAAAATAATCTGGCTCTCTCGGAATCAATTTTATTGTGTTCAGGACGGTTAACTGGCGATTTGGTGTTGAAGGCCGCGGTGGCCCAAATTCCCTATGTTGCTTCTATTAGCGCAGGCGTCTCATCCGGTATTGAATTAGCGGAGGCCGCTGGGATTACCTTGGTTGGTTTTGTCCGGGGTGCAAGGATGAATATCTACACACACCCTGATCGGTTGTTGATTACTTCTGATTAGCGAAGAAGTGATTTCGGATCAAAGCTGTCGCTTTCACTGACCTGTTCCATGCATTCTTCACAAAGGGCTTCGGGATCAGCATAGATTCCATATCGTTGGAAGAACCGGACAATGTTGGTAATATCTCTGAGTAATATATGCCGTCCTTCCTTGAGCGTCCGATGTCGTCCCACTCTGGATGCAAAATCGATAGCCTGAGGAAAATCTATGAACCATGGCTCGTGGTTGAAATAGAGGATGTTGTATCCGGATAAGTCACCATGGATGATGAATACTCGGTATAGTGCAAAGATTCCTTCAATAATCTCATCGTAAATCCGCTGAGGGTACTCGATTACTGCATCTTTGAGAAGAGGTGCGGCAGACCCATTATTACCTAAGAACCGGGCAGTGAACATATTGTCGATGTGGCGGGCTGGTGTGGGAACCTTGACCCCAGCTCGAAAGATCCGGTCCAAGATCCAGAATTCACGGGCTGCCCAATAGCTCATTATGTCCTTCGAGAAACCGATCTTCCCTCCGCCCATTTTCTTACGTTTTCCCCCTTTTGCGTGCGGGGTGGCATAAAGACGATAGACCTTCAATGCAAGCGGAAAGTCACGCCATAAAGCATAGAAGACCGTCGCTTCTTTACCGGCACTTATTGTGCCATGGACATCGGTGGCCAGTTGGGTTGCGATAGCTTCCGCTCGCACAGACGACAACGTGATTTCAGGAAGATCTTCCAATCGTCCTCGTTGTCCATCATCTTTACTCATTTGACGCTGCGCGATACTTCGCTTACTAATGTATGGTGCTGGTGTATTCGGCACTGTTTTTCTAACTCGAGATTTTGTTTTAGTGTGCCGTTCTCCATACTACGTTATAGGAATGGAGATTGGCCGATGTGATCCCACAAAAACGGGTTCAGCTAGTGCCTCTCTTCGGAGATAGCAATGATGCCTGCTTCGAAGAAAGAATCGAATAATGTAGAAAACGAACTGAGACCGGCATATTGCTTACACCTCCATTACAATCGAATCGATTACCCGCGCATTCTTCCTACTTGTATTTAGGTATTGTGATTCTCTCCAAAGTTTTTCATTTCCTCGCAACACGACAATCTCCTTATAAAGTAAATTCGGGAACACTAAATATGGTGCTTCCAATGGATCGGAGTCTTGCAGCTGTCATTGGTGGGGCAATTTCAGTCATCGTGTTTACTCTTCTTGCTGGAGTTACTCTAATTTCACTCTTGATTCGTATGTGGTTAATCCCTTTGGGATTCTTTATCGCGTGTCTAATCGTTGGAATCGGTGGGCGGATTCGTGTGTTGCACCTGTTACTGATTTCATTCCTAATTTACTTGGGACTCATGATCTTTCTCGCTTTGAGTTCTACGCTCCTAATCGGAGTAATTCTACCTCCGTTGTCCTTTTTCGAAATTTCTCAAGCTTGGGATGCGTTTCAGATTTTTGTAAACACGTTTATCCCATTTCTGACGTTTTTCTCTGACATTGCCGCCTTGCTTAGTGCCCTGACCGGCGGTACATCCGTTTTAGCGGTTATTCTGCAATTCCTTGTGGCCTCTCTGTTCATTGGCTTCATTGGATTACTGATTACTGGAATTAGCGGTCATTTCACTCGTGGTCCAGGATTATATGTGGCCACCGCTCCCGAACCCACCGTTGAAGTTTCATCATTCGCTGAACCAACCAGCCAACCAGCACAAGCTGTTGAAGCAGCACCAGCTTACTTATCTGCACAGAGTGCCGATGCACCCCCCCCACCACCGGCTCCTCCTACGCCCATGGAAGCACCACCACCGATGCCAGCACCCCGTCCCGTTGAAGAGGTTCACCCACCTCCACCGCCGCCATCCAAAGGTGGATCACCAAGCGCCCAAGCCATCTCATCGCTGAAGGGAAAGGTCACAAAGCACCTGAAGGGGACTGGCCAACAGGTTCCTAAAGGCCAATCCCGCTGTCCCCACTGCAATGCTACGATCATCCATGGTTCACAGTTTTGTAATGCCTGTGGAAAATCCTTCTAGCAACCTGGGCTAGATTGTGTAATCCAGAGAATTGCTATCCAAGAATTAGTCGATTGGACTGATAAAAAGGATAACATTTTTATAGGATAAGAGAGTGTCGAACGCTACTCGTAACCTTAAAAAAGTTTCGATACTTTGCGCGGGATTAGCCCTCGATTTAATACGCCGTCTCTCACTCTCCCCATGGATCCTTTTCATGAGTAATGGAGAGTTCTCCTCTGGTTCGAATACCTATCGTAATATCTCCCCTCAGATGTTTCCGCATAATGTAGGAGAGACCTATCTCTGCGCAACATCAAACTCATTGGTAGATTGCAAATGGCAAAGACTATCCAGCCTGACACACTCATACGCTCCCAGCGTCAACGGGAGGCACCCGACACCGTAGTAGTCAATTGCTCCGATTGTGGAACCTCCGACGTGATTCGCGATCCTATTCGTGGTGAAGTTATCTGCACAAGTTGTGGGCTAGTCCTTGATTCCCATATGGTCGATCAGGGGCCGGAATGGCGTGCCTTCACCAGTGAAGAAAGGGATAGACGAGCCCGTACTGGGGCACCCATTGATTTCACCCGCCACGATAAGGGACTTAGCACCACTATCGATTGGCGTGACCGTGACGCTAATGGTCGAAAACTGGCGCCGGGTCTTCGGGCTCAAATATATCGGCTCCGCAAATGGCAAATCCGTACACGTGTTCATTCTAGTATTGATCGAAATCTAGCCCGGGCTATGAGCGAGTTGGACCGTATCACAAGCCAGCTCAGCGTTCCTCGTCCTGTGAAAGAAGCATCTGCAATCCTATATCGGCGCACCGTTGAGCGCCATCTGATTCGTGGACGCAGTATCGAAGCGATGATCGCGGCCTGTGTCTATGCAGGCTGCCGGCTCCGCCAGGTTCCCCGAACCCTTGATGAAATCGCCCATCATAGTCGAATTAATCGCAAGGAGCTTGGTCGCTGTTATCGGCTGTTACTTCGAAAACTCGACATGCGGGTCCCAATTTCCCAACCATCAGACTTTGTTCCCCGGTTTGCTCAAGCCCTGGAACTGTCAAGTCGCGTGCAACGTCGCGCCATTGATATCCTTAACAAAGCTAAAGCCAAAGGTATCACAGCAGGGAAAGACCCTACCGGACTGGCTGCGGCCACCCTCTACATTGCCTCCATTCAAGAGGGTGAACGACGAACTCAACGCGAAATTGCCGCTGTTGCTCGTGTTACTGAAGTCACTGTCCGCAATCGTTACAAGGAAATGGTTCGGGTCTTGCAGCTCCAAGTGGAAATCTAATGGGCAATTGAGATTGCACACCGCCTCTTGGGTCCACGGGCGAATCTTACAGATTACTACGAAGAAAAAGCATACATTTAAATACTTGTTCAAGTAGTAAAATAATGGGAAAGTTTAAAAGGTTATCGATGAGCATCGCGGTGAAATTAACTCTATCCCGCGACATATCCTGCTATCTCAGGTTCCATTTTTGAACCTCTTGGTCATCCTGAAACATCTTGAATCTGTATGCAAGGTACCGTCTGAATCCTAAACTTCCCTGATCATATATTAGGAGAAGAATGTATGATGGAAGAAAATTCCTCAATCCATGAAAAACATCGGCAATTTGCGGATTCGCAAGAACACCGAGTATGTCCAGACTGTGGTGAAAAGCAAGCGATTCGTGATGAGAGCCGAGGTGAAGTCGCGTGCGCGAACTGTGGCTTAGTCTTAGATGACAATACGATTGATTCTGGGCCGGAATGGCGTGCCTTCACCAGTGAGGAACGAGATAAACGGGCACGAACAGGAAGCCCCATTAACTATGCGCTTCAAGATCATGATTTAAGCACCATGATCGACTGGCGGAATCGTGACGCCGCTGGTCGCCAAATCACCTCCAATCGGCGCGCTGAAATCTATCGCCTCCGAAAATGGCAACGTCGCTCACGTGTCCACTCTAGCATCGAACGTAACCTTGCCAGTGCTATGAGTGAATTGGACCGACTTAGCAGTCAACTTGGTGTATCTCGCACAGTCAAGGAAACAGCCGCTGTAATGTATCGACGGGCATTAGAACGTCGACTAATCCGCGGTCGAAGTATAGATGCCATGATTGCCGCAGCCATGTATGCGGCTTGTCGACTTCGCGAAGCTCCCTGTACCCTTGTTGAAATCGCTCTGCAGAGTCGAATTAATCGTAAGGAATTAGGTCGCTGTTACCGATTACTCCTCCGTCGCCTCGATGTCCGAATGCCTGTATCCCAACCAACCAACTTCATTCCACGGTTTGCTCAAAGTCTCGGCCTCAGCAGCCGAGTGCAACGCCGGGCTGTTCAAATCCTTGAAGATGCTAAGCGTAAAGGTTTCACCACTGGTAAAGATCCCACTGGTCTTGCGGCGTCGGCCTTGTATATCTCAGCGATCATGGAAGGGGAACGACGCACCCAACGGGAAATCGCTGAAGTCGCGCATGTCACTGAAGTTACGGTGCGTAATCGCTACAAAGAACTCGTCCGCGAACTCGATCTCGCTGTAGAATTTTAGCGTCATCCCACCAAGCTAGACTAAAATAACTGCATGCGAAAGGAGTGAGCGGAGGTCTCACTTTTTTTGACAAAACCGATTATCTTTGAAGAACTCTCCCAAGAAATGCTTCTGAAAATCATTGATATGTTTGCTAAGAACTGGCTAGCTATTGACGGCACATGGTTTCTTGCAGCAGAAAAGAAATTTGATATGAAGACTGCAATCGAACTTGATACTGAATCATGGCGGCGTTTTTCTCCTGTTGAAGCGCAGCGAATTATGAAAGTGATGGAGATTCCACCAAATTCGGGATTGGAAGGATTGAAACAAGCACTGCAGTTCCGGGTATATGCACGACTAAACAAGCATTCCATTGAGGAGATCGACCCGGCTCGCTTCATTTTTCGGATGGAAAAATGCCGTGTCCAGGATGCACGAAAACGCAAGGGTTTACCTGATTTTCCGTGCAAGGGCGTAGGTTTGGTTGAATACACTGAATTTGCGAAAGCAATCGATCCACGAATAGCAACTCGGTGTCTAGGTTGTCCACCAGACGCACATCCCGAGGAATGGTGGTGTGCTTGGGAATTTTCAATAACCGATTGAATATTCAGTATTGGTTGCTGGTGTTGGTAGGGTAACGCTGGGGCTATTTGGATTCAAATAAGTAGCATTTGAACTCATATCACTGAAAACCAAACTACAAATAAATGAGAGTCCATGAAACAAATGAAAGAGCATTTGCTCATCTTTCCATAATCTCGTATGAAGGTGTAATATATTGCAGCCGACTGATCCACTAGCCGCGTTTCTTGAAGCATTCACCGTATGGTTAGAAAGCGGGGGATTGCGAATTTTACAAATAATCGGCCTCATTATCGGGTGGGCGATTTTAATTGTTGCTTATGGGGTGATTCGCCGATATCTGAAGCGAAGAGCAAGAAAAGCTGGAGTACCTCCTGATGCCATAAATGGGTTGAATCTAGCAGTTGGCTTTGGTCTTCTTTACATTGGTATTATTCTTTTTGTCGTTGCCCTACCTGATATCTTTTCCTACATCACGGCTATACTTGGAGCAAGTTCCTTGATTATTGGTGCTGCAATCGGTTTGTCCATTGGTCAAGCAGTGAAGAATTTTGTGTCAGGATTGTATGTAATCTTTTCCAGGCCATTCCATGTCGAGGATTATGTTCGCATTGGGAATATAGAAGGGGTGGTTAAAGAAATCAGTATGAACTACACGAAATTGCTACAGCCCGATGGTTCAGATAAGCTTGTACCGAATAATGCAGTTCTTGATTTGGATGTTACGAATTTCATGTATGAAAAACAAAAACTGGAAAGTCTGTTGGAACAAGTAGAGCAAACTGAAAAATCGCGAATCAAAACACTCCGTAAAGCCATCAAATACGAGAAAGTAGTACGGTATGTGTTTTCAATGGCATTTCATACCACTCAAGATTTACAGAAATTACGGGCGAGTTTTAATCGAGTCTGTGATCGCTGGGAAAAAAAGCTAGAATTTCGCCCTCAATACGAAATCACTGAGGTAGATCAATTTTCCTTTACGTATAATTTTGTCCTTTATTCTGACAAAGCAAGAAAAATCCTTGAGTATAAACCTGCATTCATGGATGACATTCTGAACGCGATATATTTGCGTGAGAACAAATGAAACTATGAAGAAGAACCTGAATATCAGTGATAGGGTGCTTAGCTTCTCCAGTTGATTTCATCTTCCCTTGTATGCCTTTCAAAATTTCTTTTTGTAATTTTGTAAGTATTCTAGCTCCTCCTAAAAGGAAGAAACCAAAAAGCCCTGCAATTAATGAAGCGCAAAGAATGGCAATTTTGGAGACATCGAGTAATGGCATTCCACTGAAGGTTAAGTCTGCCATGAATAGGGACATTGTAAATCCCATTCCCGCAAGACAACTGACTCCATGTATCTGCCGCCAGGATACATCTTTGGGCATTTTAACAATTCGAAACCGAACACTCAACCATGAAAATAGTGTGATTCCGATTTGTTTCCCCAAGACTAAACCGAAGATGATTCCAAGGGCGACTGGCCCTGCTGCTGGAAGAC
>JAEOUH010000032.1 GCA_016839365.1 Candidatus Hermodarchaeota archaeon | reverse complement strand
TACATCAATGGGACCACTGAAGAGGCCCCTAATACTCAGATCTTCTTGACGCGCTCCAGTGATCGAGGGGTGACATGGTCACCAAGCATAAGAGTGGGTCCAACACATTCTGAGGTTGATTTAATCACAGTTGTAAATACTGATAGTTCCCAAAATGTCTATGTTGCCTATGCTGCGGGGTTCACTGAGAATAAGGAAATTTATGTCATCAAATCAACTGATGGTGGGAACACCTGGAACTCGCCACAGCAAGTAAATGATTATAATGGTGGCATTACTGGAAATCAACGAATGGTCGAAATGTTCATTGACCAAGACGATACAATCCACGTCGCCTGGCTTGATACCCGACACGGGCAATACGACATCTACTACAGTTATTCCACCGATGGGGGTGCGTCTTTTTCCGATGATGAGCGAATCACTGAAATCGGCTTTCCTTTGACCTTTGATCGACCAGGTGATTACTTTACCATGCGGGCAGCTCCAAATGGGGAGATGTGCATTGTGTGGACTGATGGACGTAACGGAGTGAATCATGACATCTATTTCGCCCGACAAGGCCTATTCCTAGCTCCCGTATTCCCATTTCCCTTTGAATGGCTTCTCATCATCGCCGTAGTCATAATAATCGTTGTCATTGTAGTTGTCTATCTGCTTCTTCGACGACGCAAAAATAACTAGCACCAGATAGGGTTGTGGATTTTCCACAATCCTCTTTACTCTTTGTAAGGCGAAACAAATAGGAGGCCTTTTTACCTTTCCAGAACTAATGGGATTCGGTTAGGGTATGTCAGGTCCACTAGCAATTAGTCGGGTCAATCGTCCGCGACAAGCAGCTCGAATAGCATATAACCGCTATGGTCTCTTTTATGACTTCATTGGAGGGCAGTTCGAAAGACCTTATACTATGAACGGTTTGCTGATGTTGAATGTCCAGCCAGGTGAATCTGTGCTAGAGATCGGATTCGGAACTGGTCATGCACTCTTGAAGCTAGCGAAAACCGTTGGGGAAGGTGGACACGTGAGCGGGATAGATATCTCAGACCGAATGTGTGCCATTACTCGTCTCCGAATACACCAAGCGAAATTATTGGATCGGGTCACATTGCATCGAGGGGATGCTCAGAAATTGCCCTTTGAAACAGCTGCATTTGATGCTCTGTTCATAAGTTTCACCTTGGAACTTTTCGATACAAAAGACATTCTGCAGGTTCTAAGAGAATGTTATCGCGTACTCAAACCCCGAGGGCGAATCTGTATTGTCTCCTTGCTCAAATCAAGGCGATGTTCTCGAATTGAACGCATTTATGAGTGGATTCACAAGAGGTTTCCTCAGTGGGTGGATTGTCGCCCAATTCAAGCCAGACACGAACTAATTCAGACTGGATTCGAACCTCAGCAAGAACAAGTACAATCAATGTTTGGCTTGTTAGTGTCAACGATTTTTGCCATCAAGTTATAACTTAATCCGGATTACATCACAATAATGCTATTATCGCTAGTCTTCCATTAGCTAGGTGGTAAAGTTGTCACTTTGGAGTAGTGAGTTATCACACACAATCCACAAAAGGCTTAGTATAAAAGAGCGTGTTTACCCTGCAAGATACTTCATCACATGCACAGCGAATTAGTTCAAAACGCAAACTTCTCATTGTATTTATTGGGGTGAGCGTCTTTGCGTTCTTACTGGTTTTCATAAGTGTTGAAGGGTTTCTCGATCAAGCTTTCATGTTACTCTATTTTGGTCAGTTTTTACCTCCAGAAATAGGGATTTTGTTTCCCGCGTTTAATCTAGCTCAACTGCATGACATTGGCATTGTCTTAGCCTCTGTTGGCCTTGTAATCATGTATTTGCCCATTACTTTAACGCTGGTAATTTCGGAAAAATCGAAGGCTCGCTCCCCAAGATTTTGGAGTCGCCTTGAATATTTCTTATGTCATTCGGACCTTCTCAAGGTTTTAGGGTTTATGGGCCTTTTCCTTGCAAGCATGGGTGTTTGGTTTTGTATGCATCAAGCTTACCTCTACCAAGGCGAGTTTCTGAAAGGCACCCTACCAACAAATAGCTATGTATTTTTAACAATTGAAATCCCTCCGCTACTCCTTCATGAACTCGGAAGCCTATTTGTGATCTACGGCCTCATCATTATCGCTTCAATAAATGCAATTAAGGTTGTTTTAGGGGTTTTATCCCAACAGGGGAGGCTGAGTTGAGAATGGAACAGCAGGAGCAGCGGAGGGGTAAATGGATCCGGCGAGCTCAAACGATTGAACCAGATTGGTTGTTTTATACTATGGCCTTCATACCCTTTTTCATAATCAGTTTCGCTGTCTGGGTTTGCCTTGACGAAGCTATCTTTGCTTTACGTTACGGTGTAGTAGTTCAATGGTCGCTGTTTCCTTATTTCCGAATCTTTCCTGATATGTGGCATTATCTGGGAATCCTTTTGTTTGTGTTCGGGATGATTCTGATGGGACTAACACTTCTTCTTCATCGAAGCTCTCAAACAGAGTCTCAGGATGATTCTGTCCAGTGGTTCCGTGTATTTACACTCCTCAGAAAATGGCTAAGCAAAACCCCGGTTCTGGTTATTTTGGGCCTTGTGGGTCTTCTATGCCTAGGAATTGCTATTAGCTTAATGAATGTTGCATTTCTTTCTCAGCTTCGATGTTCAAATTTAGGGCTGGGGATCCCCTGTTTCGTAAGCCTGTTTGGGGGCATCACCATAGAGAGTTTATTTCTCCATCAACTTTGCGATGTTTTGGTGGCAATAGGATTGGTGTTGGTTTTCCTCGTCATAATAGGTGAACGTAGCGAAGACTAACATCAGTGTTACTTTAAACCTAATTAACCAAT
Organism: Candidatus Hermodarchaeota archaeon; assembly: GCA_016839365.1. Lineage (GTDB taxonomy): Archaea > Asgardarchaeota > Hermodarchaeia > Hermodarchaeales > Hermodarchaeaceae > Hermodarchaeum. The sequence goes on along the minus strand of JAEOUH010000032.1, from coordinate 16,862 downwards.
GCTTCAATGCCCCGTAGCCGCAAGTAACTCGCCTGAAGCCGTAACTCCGCTCCTATCTGGGTATCTCCACTTGCATCGTACATCTTCGCAATCTTTTCAAGCGTATCGGCGGCTTTTGAAAAATCTTCATCATCCAAGCTGCTCTGCAACTGCATTTCAAAGCAGTCTAGCGCTTGGGCTTCATACTTCTGTGGGGCCCGATTGATTTTGTGCGCGAGTTTCGCCGCCCGTTGATAAAGCAAACCCGCTGCGAAATAATCTTGTTCCGCTTTCTTTTTCCGGGCTTCTTGAATATAGCCTCGGATTTTTGCAGCATAGATTTCGGTGCTCAAGCTCTCCACAGCTGGGTTCACGGTCCGAGTCGCCGTGGCCTACCCATGTATATACTGCATAGAAGAAGGCAAAAATGTTTCCAAAGCCAATCTTGTTTTACAAAAATAAAAATCCATGTTACTTAAGCATGGTCACTTCTCTGTGTTGCGTCGTTTATTAACAGGGTCAATGGTCAAGTCTTAAGTTGAGTTGCGATTCTTTTGCCAAAATCTTTGCATTTGGGAAACTCTCCCTCTGTGACTGGTCCCTTCATTCCGTCAACCCTTATTGACAGGCCAGAAGTTATTCGCTTTAATTTAGGAACTTTTTCGCTTATTCTCTTCTCCATTTTCTTTACAGACTTTTCGAAGTCTTCTCCTAGGTAAGTGTCGAACACCGCAACCCATTTCGCCTTCAAATCTAGTTTGCCAAGTTTATCAATGAACTTATTAATACCCCTAACGGGTCCCCCAAAATGCGTTGGTGACCCTATCAAAATTGCATCATAATCCACTGCCTTTTTAGGATCGGTTTCCTTGACATCACTGATGATAGTCTCGATTCCCTGAACTTCACCTAGTCCCTCCATAATCTTTTCCGCTACACGTTTTGTGTTGCCATACTTTGTGTCATAAACAACAATAACCTTTACCATTTCGTTCACCATTCGCCCTATCTCTTCTTCTAGTTTTTATGGCTTAATGTTTATTTTGGCTTATGCTTGGCATTTAGGTGATTTGTGTTTCTAAAGAAAGTAAGTATTAGCCTTTAATTATAGTTGTTTCGATAAACAATATCGATTCCACGATCACAAAGGGCATCAATGAATGGTTGTGGCGGGATTGACCTTTCCGGTGGTAGTACACCCCTTTCGGTGATTGTACCATCCGCCATCATTACTGCGGTAACAGTCTGTGGCCATGCTGTTGTACGCATCATCGAAGAAAGTCCTGTAGTATCATCAAAATAATCAACGATTTCATACCCCACATTTCGGGATTCCGTTCCCTTCCAACCTGTAATTTGCACACGAACCAAAGTTACGTCTTTTCCAGATTCTGGTAAATTTCTTTCCAACAAACGCTCAAAGACGGTACGAGGTGCAATTCGGATTCCATTGAAATCATGTTCCCTGTTATCCATCAACCCCAATTGCTTCAGACGCCACATTGTGTCACCATGTCCAGGATATCGAATTGTCTTGTAGTCTAAATTTTTAACCTTGCCTTGATATGTGAGGGGAAGTGTTGAACTACCGCCACTTGTGTTGAACGCTTCAAGCTCATCAAAGGGTGCAGGAAAAGAGATTTGTTCAATAGCAATTAATGGGTCTTCATAGGTGATTTTCCCATCCCTTAATGTTATACAAGGTTCTGAGTACTCATTTATCAAACCTTCAACAGCAAAGATCAAAGCATAATCTAGGGGCAGCCGCCGTTCTTGCTGTAACCCGCCTACTCGGATGCGAACAGATTCAACCTTATCCAAGGATTCAATGCCTGCTCTTGCTAGAACATTGGTCATACCTGGGGCAAGTCCACAATCAGGTACGATGGTGATTCCTGCATCTTTGGCTCTCTCATGCAGTGCAAGCTGCTCCCTTACAACGTGTATGTTTCCACCCAAATCGCACATATGAGTTCCTGTCTCTATCGCTACCTCTGTGTGTAAGAGGTTCAGCGTGTAGCTGACACAGCTTACCACTGAATCAACCTCTGAGAAAACAGATTCCAGTTGCCTTCGATTTCTTGCATCCACTTTCTTTGCAATTACTTTTGGACCCATTTCCTTTGCTAATCTGTTTGCCGGGCCTTCATCAATATCAGCAACGATCACCTGTTCGACTTTATCATTCTTTACTAGATCAAAAGCAGCACCACGCCCCATTTGACCGGATCCCAGAACTAAGACATTCAAAGCTTATACCCCTATCAGTAACTCTGATTGTGCAAAAGATTGATTCGCGGTAAAAGCATTATGGAGTAAAGAAAACACCATAAGGCTTTCTTGCCTGCTCCAATATTTGGACACGAGACAACGATGAGCGAGGCTAGAGCAATTTATCCAGAATCACTGTGATGTCTTCAACGAATTTTGAGCAGTTATCGAAGGCGCCTGTCTTAAACGCGTGGTCGATATCCTCATCCGTGTGTAAATCGTGGTTGATTAGCACACGACACATGATGGACCCGTGGAGTGTTGTGAATTCATCCAAGAGCTTTCTGGATACTGCATTGACTTTATCATAGGCCTCGCGGCTGGTTCCGCCATACTTCAAACCGATAGCCATGAGTGCCCCGTTTAACCCGCCACAGATATTTCCCAGTCCTGCCACGCCACCGCTGAAGGGTGAAGCGATTTTCATACATATCTCCTGGTCCAGTTTTCCTTTGCTGAGATATTCCCCGTATGCCGCGAAGATAGCTTGTGAACAAGTATACTTTTGTTCTTCAAAGAGTGCTTTGGCGAGATCTGAAGGCTTCGATGACAAAATTTCCACCTTATTAATTCAGGTTGATTTCAAGGCTGTAAAAGCTTGGACTTTGTTTATCTCTCCCTCAACAAGGGGACCTTCCCGACCCGCCACGATGAAGTGAACAGGTTTCATTGCCAATTCAAATCCAAGTTTCTTTAGCTTCTTCTGGATCTTTGTTGCAGCATCACCAGCAAATCTCGAATCAATTCTTGTGTCAAACGTTGCTGCTTTCTTTCCTGCAAAGGATTCGCCTTCGAGTTTCTGTAGCGCCATTTTCATTCCCGATGACATATTCCAGGCATGAACGGGACATCCAAACGCAAATCGGTCATATGTCTTGAGTTTTGAAGCTTCGAGATCAGAAACCCTGATGCTGTCAGCATTCAACACCTTCGCAATACCCTTTGCGACCTGCTCTGTATTTCCAAATTTCGTATCGTAAACTACAACAGCTTTCATGACGGATAGACAAAAAAGGATTGGCTATAAACATTACGCGTGTTAAGGAAAGAAACATCTGCGCATATTCTGATTAAAGTATTAGATTTGGTGTACCTTCTTTTTTTCCAGGTAGTAACTAATCTTTTTGGCTCCATGGATTCCCCAAAATAACTGGTCTGGATCTAAGAGGTCCGCTTCGATTAATAACTCAGCTAAATAAAGTCGGCAGGGAAAGTTGCCATGAACGACGCGAGGATAGGAGACATAATCTTCAACGGATCGAGTATAGGGGGCGTCTTTCACCTCATTAATAATGGGAACTGCGGTCCCAGGACGGTCGATAATTAATCCGATATCAACTAGCGGCTCGTTAGTAGTGATACTTGCCCACCAGAAGGTATCGGGATACTTATTATATACTCCTTTAATGATATCCGACCCTTTAGCCTTAGACTCGTCATAATGAATTTTCAACCTATACTCCATATCTCCTAATGCAAAGATGTTTTGTGCCACAAATATGAAGATTCCTTCCCCATCCATAAGCTCACGCAGAATTTTCCTCACTCGCCTTGCAGTAAAACCAGTTCGTTGAGCAATTTGTGAGACTGGCATTCGCGCATCATCGAAGAGACAACGGAGTACATTTAGCTGGCTTGTAGAAAAGGTGACCTTCTTCCCTCTTGAAATCATAAAATAGTTAAGCGGTTGATTAGGGAACACAAACTCAATAGGTCGTAACTCAGCTTCTGTCACGCTGTCAAGAGATTGAAGAAACCGTTCAAATCCCAAGGTTTCGCTGGCGCCCGATAACATGGCCCAATACTCATATCGCATATCACCGGTGCGGTAGATTTCGGCTATCCCTGGGTGGGTTGCGATTTGCTCCATGAACTCGATCACTTTTTCGGACCCATCAGTGAAAACATAACCTGCCACGTGTTCAGCACCCAGCATTGCCATGCTGACAACCACGACACATCCTCCCAGCACCTTTTGCTCGTGAAGTCGTTTAATTCGGTTCTTAATGGTGTTAGGTGCAAGATCAAATTTCCTGGCTAAGGCTTGATAGGATATCCGACCATCCACTTGTAATTCACAAATCAGTGCATAATCCAGTGGGTCCAAGCAATTCACCAGAAATTTTTTTCATGCAGGAATTGAATTATCGGTCAATCGAGTTCATTTATGTGTTGACCAACCTCTTTCCCTACAACAATTGCAGCTAAGCATCGCGTTTTATTAAAAAGTTCCCATTTTAGTGTCACTTTCCGCAACTTGTATCTCACATATTAGCTCCTTACTCCCGTTAATTGCTAGTTTCTCGTTTAGCACAGTCCCGTCATTACTTATGCGACCAGTGAATTAGACAACTGTGCAGCACACTCGTTGTGTGCAGCAAAAGGGTGTGTTGCAGGACTGTAGACCACAGTTCTTCACAAATTGGTTTCTAGTCATCCAATGGGAGGTGAATCAGCTGAAAACCACGACGGTTGCAAAACAATTAGGCGTTGCCTTAGTAGCATTCACAATCATATTCGTGTTCATTCCTGGAACCCAAGCAAGACCACTTGTCTTTACAATGTACATGAAATTCAATCCAGAAGTGTTATCTAATCCAGAAGTTCCAATCTGGTGGGGACCCGTTGATGGAGCGACCCCTGGTTATATGGAATTCTTCGCAGTCGGACCTACACCTGCTCATGATGTCGGTTATAACCCCGATAATCCACTTGGCACATGGGAAGTGCACTTCTTCGAGGAGGTGTGGACAATCTATATTGGTGCCTTCTATATCAAGGGCGTTGACAGAGGTACGACAACTGCTTCAGATTGGACGTTTAGGATGAACGGAAAAGTCACAGAAGCCTCAGGACCTTATTGGTACTTGGTTGGTCATCGAGTACATATGGAAGGGCAAATAACTTGGAACTGGGGTGATCTCTCTGAAAGTACGGCTATTGGTCCAATCCAAATCAACTAGTATTACAACGAAGGGCTTGTAAGAAGAGGTTCTTGGGCTCTATCCTAGAACCCTCTTCTTTTTTATTCTTGGATTATGATGACCATTCGATTTTGTGATTAATGTGGAGGGGCGAGGACCATTTTCCAATTCAGAGTTGGAAAGCCATTAAAGAGTTAGGAAGTGACATAGTGAAGGAGAAATCGATGACTAAAGTGTCCATAGTTCAAAGAAAACGCGAAAGAAATGCTGTAGACGAAGCCATCAATCTTGTTGGTGGAATTGAAAGATTTGTTTCTCCGAAGGATAAGGTGGTCATTAAACCAAACTTGGTGTTCGCCGCACCTCCATTTTCTGGGTGGGTAACTGATTATCCTGTTGTTCAAGCAATAATCGAATTATGCCAACGGGTTAAACCAAAGGAGATTGTAATTGCTGAGGGGTCAGGCGGGAATGATACATATCTTGCTTATCGGAGTGGTGGATACACCGAGTTGGCAAAAAAATATGGTGTGCAGCTAGTAGATCTGCACAAGGTTCCATCCAAAAAGGTTGATGTCCCCGACGGACGGACAGTGCAACAACTACGAGTGCCCAAGATCATCCTAGAATGCGATGCCCTCATTAACGTGCCTAAACTCAAATTGTACAAACAACTCACTAAGGACCGAGACTGGGTGAGTTTGGCCGTGAAAAACCTCCTAGGGGCAATTCCTGGGAAAGGAAAATATTCGAATACACGTCCCTCTGAATTTCCCATAGAAATGTCACCTGAATTTTATTCACCAGAAGGCAAGTTTTATCATCCCATGTTTAAACGATGGTTTTCACCTGGGGGGGAACGACTCCATATTCACCGAGGTCTTGCCCATGGTCTAATTGATATTCATATGGTGATTAAGCCATCCCTCAACATCCTTGATGCCTTCATTGTCAGTAATGATGTAAATATGTCTGCGATTCGAGGAGAACCGTCTTTCGAATTGAACACCATTTTTGCCAGTGAGGATCCGCTAGCTCTTGATTGCATTGCCGCAAAACTCGCTGAAATCGATATTGTCAAAACTATTTATCTAAAACATGCCGCCGATAGAGGAGTGGGCGAATCTGATTATACCAATATCCAAGTATTGGGAACTCCGCTGGAAAAGATCATAAGGGATTGGAAGTCAGCCACAAAAAGCTGAAAATTTAATGGCTATCTAGCCCTGATTCTCTTGTTGAGATGAAAGGGCAATGCCCATCTATATCACTCTCATGAATTTAACCGAACAAGGAGTAAAAAATATTCAAGATGCTCCGAAACGGATTGAATCCGGAATCAGATACCAAGAGAAACTCGGTGGAAAACTCCTCGGATTCTATGTTACACTAGGTGATTACGATTACATCGGAATCGCTGATGCCCCAAATGATGAAGTCGTCATGCGATTCCTGTTAGGACTAAGCATAACAGGAAACGTGCAGACAAAAACGCTCAAAGCCTATACCACAGAGCAGATGGCTAAAATCGTCAAGGATTTACCCTAATCCCTATACATTCTCAAAGGACATCTCTCCCGTCTGACTTCGCCTCTCATTGGTTAGTGACTGTGCACGTAAAGAGGTTGAAATCGATTGTAATTCCCCCAGGGGTTTTAGCTTTTATAGTGTATTTGCTAAATCGATGTATTAAGTTGTGTGTTGTGATATGATAGAATTACCCCAAGCTACGGTTATTGCCCGACAGATTACTGAGGAATTGAGAGGGAAAGAAATCATCGAAGCATTACGTGGGCAGTCACCGCATAAGTTCATGTTCAAAGGGAAATACTCTGATGCAGAATTCGCCCAAATTGTCCGAGGGAAAACCATCGGCAAAGCCCAACCCCATGGTATGGCTATTCTCACGGATTTGGAACCCGCCTTCATCTTGAGTTTAGGGTGTGGCGGCGAACGAATCCTCTATCATACTAGCCAAAAGACCGTGCCTAAGAAGCATCAACTGAAACTTGACTTCCAAGATGGCACCTATTTGACTGTGACTGTGTCTGGGTGGGGGGAAGTCCGACTCGTCGAACAATCCGCCCTTGCCAAACATCCGCACATCAAACTCGGTGCCATCTCGCCCCTCAGTGACGCTTTTACCTTTGAATACTTTAACAGGCTCTTTGATACTCTGCCCCCAGATAAGCGCACCCAAAAGACTAGCGCGAAATACTTCATCATCAGTGAACCCGCTATTTATGGTGTAGGGAATGGCTGTCTGCAGGATATCCTTTATCAGGCTCGGATTCATCCGAAACGTCAAATGCTCGATCTCTCACAAGAGGAACGTCGAGCACTCTATGACAGTATTCGGCGTACTCTGGATGAAATGGTCGAACGTGGTGGTCGAAACAGCGAATATGACTTGTATAACAAACCTGGGGGCTATCAACAGATCCTTCATAGTAAAGCTGTCGGTCAACTATGCCCAGAGTGCGAAGGCACAATCCAAAAAGCCGCCTACTTGGGAGGCTCGATTTACTTCTGTTCTTCATGTCAGCTTGAATGTGGGAAAAGCGGTTTGTAGATATATCACAAATCCGTAATATAAAATAGCCCAGTTAATTCATAGATTTTTATCTAGGAGTCATTAATTATGATGAAGTTCCCCAAAGTTACCGGTAAAGATCTGAATGGCAATCCTCAGACTATTCCTGACACCTTATCAGGAAAATTGAATCTCTTAGTGGTGGCGTTCCAACAATGGCAAGTCAAGCCCATTGAGACTTGGGTGCCATTTCTCCAAACACTGGTTGTTGAACATCCGATGGTGCAATTTTATGAGCTGCCAACACTGCGAGAGTTTAACTTCCTGTCCAGGCGGATCATTGATGGGGGAATGCGCAGTGGAATTCGATCTAAAGAGATGCGTGGTCGCACCATTACGCTCTACCTCGACAAGGCTGAATTCGACCAGGCACTTAAAATCCCCACCGAAGATACCATCTACCTGTTCTTGGTCGATTGCGATGGAAACATACTGTGGCGGGATACAGGAGTCTTTTCTGAAGAGAAAGGTAATACGATCTTACACGAAATCTCGAAATATCAGGAACAATAGAATTCTATTGTCTCCTCTATAGTTCGATAGCAAGGGTTACTAGATTTTATATTTAGTTCATTCTTATTCCTATCACTTTCCTATCCATAAGGAGATGTAAAAAATGGCTGGAGAAGAATTACTTGTCTTCTGGATTATGGCTGCAATCTTTGGATTGGCAACTGTAATGTTTACCATTCTATCCCTACGTTCTGGCGCCCATGAATTCTACTCATTCGTCGATATCATGGTTGCCTTCATTACAACGATCTCGTACGTCATTATGGCACTTGGCTTCGCTGTGGTTACTGCTGGTAACGGTGAACCGGTTTATTGGAGTCGCTGGCTTTTCTACATGGCTAGTTGCAGTTTCCTAACCGTGTCAGTTGCTATGGTACTTAGGCGAACACAACCTGTTGCGCTGGTGAAGATTCCAATCCTTACCATGGTAGTCATGTTCTGTGGCTTTCTGGCTGCCTTCTTCATCGGCATCGAGCGTTGGTGGTTCTTTGTCTTCAGTTCTATTGCTTATGTAGCCTTGCTCATCACCATGTTCCGAGGTATCTCAAGAGAAGGAATGAATTCTCAACTGATGTGGTTCATCATTATATTCTGGTCACTGTTTCCAGTGGTGTTCATCTTAGCCCCAACGGGTTTTGGCCTCATTACCACCTTTATTGCTGTAATCCTGTATGCTGCACTCGATGTGATCACCAAGATCATCTACGGGCTCATCATCCTATTCAGAGTCAAGAGCGCATAATTCGTCAAAGGGCAACTCAGAATATCCTGCTTCAGTTCATGAACTAGTCCATATTCTATCAGATGGATCTGTTTGGAAAAAAGCTGGATTGTAGTTATCGTTATGCTCTGTTAATTGGTTAGTTTTCTTTTTAATTAAGGGATATATTTATATACTACTTGGATTCTTAACAGTGTTAATTCCGGGAATGGTTGAATACAATCATCCCCGGGCCCATAACCGAAAGGATGGATGAAATATGGAAAATATCGTAACGATTGCAAAAAATGCAGGCGAGTTTAACACTTTGTTAACGGCTGCAACCGCGGCTGGTTTAGCTGAAACCTTATCGAATGATGGACCCTTCACGGTATTCGCCCCAACTGACGATGCCTTCGCAGCCCTCCCAGAGGGCACAGTAGAAGCCTTACTCAAGGATACGGAAAAACTGAAAGCCATTCTCCTCTACCATGTCGTAGAAGGAAAATACAAGGCTGAAGACGTCATCAACAAAGACGAAATCAAAACGGTCCAGGGGCAAAGTATTCAAATTGATGCCAGCGATGGTGTCAAAGTCAATGAAGCCCACGTAATCCAGGCTGATATTGAAGCCGAGAACGGCGTGATCCACATTATTGACAAAGTGATCTTGCCCAACTAAGAGTCGAACTATTGATTTCAAATGAGGGGATCTTCCTCTCATTTCTTCTCCCCATCACCAATATAGCACAAAATCATTATCAATAAAATTTGAGGTGAGAGTTATGGCAATGCCAAAAGTTGGAGACACTGCTCCTGATTTTACGGAACCCACAGATGATGGCTCAAATCTTACCTTGAGCAATCTTAGAGGGAACATCGTTGTATTATACTTCTATCCCCGAGCTGGAACGCCAAGTTGTACAAAGGAGGCTTGTTCCTTTCGAGATAACATGATTCGACTGACCGGTATGGGTGTGAAAGTAATCGGTGTAAGCACGGATAGTGTGAAACGCCAAGCAGGGTTTAAGGAAAAGCATGCCCTACAATTTCCGCTCATTGCAGACAAAGAACAAAAAGTTGTCAAACTTTATAATGTTCTAAAAACTGAAACTGGTTCAGCGACGCGTTCGACTTTCCTCATTGATCGAGAAGGCGTTATTCGGTACGTTTGGCCCATGGTTCGAGTTCCCGGACACGTAGATGAAGTAATTAAAAAGGTTGAGGAACTGAAGCTTTAACATTGAAAAATAGGGGATTGTGAATGGCGGGAACAAACCGAGTTTGTTCATCGTTCACATCCTCTCTCACCATTTCACTGATTCTTAAAGGTTGCCGCAAAAAGTTCCTTAGAATATTGACTTTCTAATCTGTGATTAACAATGGGTTTAGGATAGTTGGTTTCTGAATCCCACTTGGTTGGCTTAAACCAGTTGTGAATAATTTTCGACTCGAGCATGGTAAGTTCAGGAATCCATCGTCGAATGTATTTGCAGTCTGGATCGTATTTTTCCTGTTGTCGCCAGGGATTGAATATACGGAAATAGGGTTGGGCGTCTACTCCTGTTGAGGCAGCCCATTGCCAGTTCCCATTATTTACTGCAGGGTCGTAGTCGACGAGTTGTTGGGCAAAATACCTTTCTCCCCAGCGCCAGTCAATGTGGAGATCTTTAGTTAGAAAGGATGCCACAATCATTCGGACTCGGTTATGCATCCAACCTGTACTGTTGAGTTCTCGCATCCCTGCATCCACAATTGGGAATCCGGTTCGTCCCTGGCGCCATGCCTCGAATAAGATTTTATCATAATTCCAGGGAATTGCGTCATAACGGGGTTTGAAGGCTCTCTTAAAGACATGCGGGAAATGGTAGGCAATATGGGTATAGAAGTCTCGCCAATAGAGTTGGCGGATTATTTGGTGGTCTTTGCCAAGTTGTTTTTCAATAGCAGTGTGGGCTTCGCGAATTGAGCAGAGTCCAAATTTGATGTATGCTGATAGACGTGTTGTACCGGGTATGCTTGGGAGGTCTCGAGTGGTCTCATAGGTGTTATACTTTCGTAGGTTTGAAAGAATCTCTTGGCAGGTTGTTCTTGAGCCCTTAACTTGGATAGATTCGTTATAGGGGGCTTTGATTTTCTTGGTGATGCTTTTGAGGGGTGTTTGCTGTTTGGATTGAATCTTGCCATAATTGGTATGGGGATTGGTCTTTGGTTTGTTAACGGGAAGTGCAGAGGCTTTTCGGAAGAACGGTGTAAACACTTTGTAAGGCTTTTGGTTCGTCTTGAGTATCATTTCAGGTTCATTGAGTAGCGAATCACTGAATTGTTGACATTCCACTCCTGCCCTATTACAGATGCGAATTATTCTGTCATCTCTTCGGGAGCTGAAGGGTGTGTAATCCCGGTTGAAAAACACTCCACTAATCTGATTACTCTGTAAGATTGTGGGGAGTATTTCCTGAGGAAGGCCATAAAAGTAATGGACTTTGCTGTTTAGTTCTTGCAGCTGTTGATCTACGTCTTCTAAAGCTTCAATCATGAATTGGATTGCATTATAATGAACTCTGGTTTGGTGAAGGAGTCGTGGATCGAGGAAGAAGCAGGGAACAACAGTAGTGGAATTAGTCAAGGCGTTGATGAGACCTGAATTATCTGCCAGCCTTAGATCGCGACGGAAAATGAATATAGACTGCTCAAGTGTTTGCTCCATATTGGTGTACCTGTTGAGGAATCCGTATCGAATATATGTGAGTATGCACTCCTCAAGTATGTATTGGGGTGAATAGGTTGTCGATCGTGAAGTTACCTCAAATGGAACGTAAGATGGTTGAAGAGTTGTTAGAGAATCAGGTGATATGTCGCATTGCGTTTCGTGGTGAAGATTATCCGTATATGGCTCCGTTTCAGTATGCCTACATCGATGGAAATCTCTATTTTCATTTCACGCGGTATGGAAAGAAAATGAGGTTACTTGAACAGGATAATCGCGTTGCAGTGGAAATCGAGACCTACAAACCAGATTTACACAAATACTGCTTCGTTGTATTACGTGGGGAGTTGGAGGTGGTTAATGATCCCAATGAACGAGGGAGAGCAATCCGACATATGGCCGACGTTGGATCGAAGCGGTTATCGACGAATTTCCTAGCAGCCCATGGATTGGAAAGATCCGAGGGATGGCAGGCCTTGAATCCTGAGAGACCCTTCAAGATTGTGAAATTAAGAAATGTTGTCGAAACAATAGCACTTGGGTCTCCGGTTTAGCTAGCGCCTGTGAAAGAATCTTGTAAGAGTATAACACACCTACTCTTGGCAATCAACCACCGATATCAAAATCATGGTAGGGGGAGTGTCTTCTCAATCGACTCTTAACTTTGGAAGCGCACTGGAGCAGATGAATTGGCACCGAATACTCAAACAGCGGTAGAACTACAGTTTCGCTTTTTTAGCCCTTCCGAAACGCGACCCCAAAGGTTCCACGTGGATAGTTCCAGTGTATTGCATCTTTATCGCAGAGGATTTTGCATGTACCGCATTCGATACAATCCTCATATTGGAACCTCACTTCATCGTTTATTAGTTCGAAGCATTGCGCCGGGCATCCTAGAATGCAGGGTTTGGGTTTACAATTTTTACAGATTTCGAAGTTGACTAGAATATGCGATTCCTTGTCGATATTATATCGAAGGGTACCCAGTTTATCCTCGATGTTTGAGTTCATAGGCCTCTCACCGCCTGTAATCCATCAATAATTAGATAGGGGAGCGAAATCTCATGAATAACGTGTTTGAGGAGAAGATTCATGAGTTTGGGTCTGGGTGTTGCAGTAGATTGGTAGAGTTGATGTGCGAAATTGTTAATGAAGTCTGGGTATGCTTTCATTAGTCGTGGGCTACTTATAATGGCGGGAGCATTCTGAAAGGTCTTCATGTCTTTTATCACGAAGCTCTGGTTCATGAGTCTCTGATAATGTTTCATCGTCTTTTTGGTATAATTGCGCTGTTGGTGTGCTCGTTGAATGGTTGTTGCAGCGGCGATACCTGATGCAATAGCGAAGTTCATTCCCTCGAGTGCATAGCCGATATTCAGGGCAAGCCCTGCTGCGTCACCAACAACAAGCAAACCATTTGTATAGAGTTTGGACAGGCCACTATAGCCTCCTTCCGGAACGAGATGGGCTGAATATTCGATGGTGTTACCATCCTTAATGATTCGTTGTATGTACGGAAACTGTTTCAAGTAATCGATGAATTCAGGCGCCTTGGTTTTGGTTGCTTTTTCAAAGGCGGGTAGCTTCACAACGATGCCCAAAGACAAGCTCTCACGGTTGGTGTAAAGAAATCCACCACCGGGGTATCCTTTAGTGCATCCAAGATAGGTGTGTGCTGTTCCTTCATTGCCTTCGAGGTGAAACCGATTCTCAATTATATCACTGGGAAGGTCAATGACTTCTTTGATTCCCAGGCCAATATGTTTGGTTCTTAGACCTTTGCGCAGACCCGCTTGTTCAGTCAACTGTGAGTTGATACCATCAGCGGCAACAACTACATTAGCGCGAATCTCATCGTCTCCGGCCCGGATTCCAACAACCTGTTTATTTTCCCAGGCTAATTCATCGACCCGGATTCCTGTGGCAAGGAGTGCTCCGGCTTCCTCAGCGCGTTTAGCAAACCATTGGTCAAAGTCATATCGAATAATAGAATAACCACAGTGTGGAGGATTCTCAAGTTTTTTACTAGAGAAGTCAAGGGAAAAGGAGGATTCACCACTAAGGAAGACAAGATTACGATTTATGATTGTTCGTTCAATCGGGGCGTCTTCCCAGAAATTGGGAATGAGTTGATGCAGTACAGAGCCAAATAGGACGCCACCTGAGACGTTCTTTTCTCCTGGTGTTTTAGCCCGTTCGACTAAGAGCACCTGGTTATCAGCACGAGCTAGACTATATGCGGCAGCGGATCCTGCAGGACCTGCTCCCACTACGATGGTGTCTACTTTCTCAACCATGATTGCCATTCCTCAGTTCATTCTGATGGTGGTTCGTTCGGTTTCCCATAATCCTGGAAGATTAAATCTGTTGACACTTTCCCGCTGAGAAATGCGCTCGGGACACCACCACCAGGATGGGTGCCTGCGCCAACGATGTAGAGCCCTTTGATGTCACGTGATCGATTGTGTGGCCTGAAATATCCTGACTGCATCAAAAGAGGTTGTAACTGAAAGGCGTTCCCTTTGTAAGCATTGAATTCTCTTTCAAAATCTAGGGGGGTAAATACTTCGCATACATCTAGGTTTTCCAAGAGCCCTGGGAGATACTTATCATTGAGAAATTTAAGCACCCGGTCTTTGAAGGGTTCTTTCATTTCTTCCCAATCGATGCCTGAATCCTGGTGTGTAACAGGGACACAGGCGTAAAATGTTTCACATCCCGGAGGGGCTAGTTCCGGATCAGTTCGTGTTGGGACATGTAGGTAGATGGCGAAATCTTCGGGCAGGATGTGGCGGTCGAAGATGTCTTTCACTAATTCTTTGTAACGTGGGCTGAAGATGATGTTGTGGTGGGGCATATTTGGATAGGTCTTCTTGGTGCCAAAATATACCATGAATAGGCTCATACTGTATTTGGCATTCTCATACCGGCGATCGCTGTTCTTGCGACGGTATTTCGAGTCGATTAATTGCATGTATGTGTTTGCAACATCTGCGTTACTCACAATAATGTCAGCTGTGTACTCTTCCCCTCCTTTGGTGTTGACCCCAGTGACTTTACGTTCTTTTTCGCTAACTTCGATTTTTGTTACTTCGGAGTTGAGTTTCACAGTGCCCCCAAGTTCCTTGAATAGCCGTTCTAAGGCTTCAACAAGTCGATGAGTACCTCCGCGAACCCAAAGCATGCCATACTCGGTTTCAAGATAGGCGATGAGCGAATAGACACTAGTCGTGGTGAAGGGATTACCACCGATGAAAAGGGGCAAGAAAGAGAAAGCCATCCGGAGATGTTCATTCTTCATGTAGCTAGCTACAAGCCCATAGACGCTTTTGTAGGATTTAAGGCGAATTCCTGGGGGGATGACTTTTGCCATACTCCATAGGCTCTCAAAGGGAGTCATAGCAAACTGCTCGAATCCTAGTTCATAGATAGGTTTGAGGATCTTTAACCACTTATAATAACCCTTCAAATCATTTGGGCTGATTTGTTCAATTTGCGCGGCAACCTCATCCACGGTTCCGATGTCAAAATGGGTGCCATCAGCATAATGGAGGCGATAATGGGGGTGGATAGGGACCAATTCAATGTAGTCGGCGGGATCACGTCCTACGTCTCTAAAAACGTCTTCAACGACAAACGGTGGAGTGACAATTGTTGGGCCCGTGTCGATTCGATATCCTTTCCTCTCAAAGACGCCAGCCCGTCCACCAAGTTGATGGCGTTTCTCTAAAAGGGTAACTTTGTAACCAGCAGCCTGCAGTCTTACGGCTGCAGAAAGGCCACCAAATCCGCCACCAATTACAATGGCATTTGTTGCATGAGATGAATTCATATTCTTTTCACCATTTGAAAATTCATTATACTAACCTGTGAAGGTTAAGGGTTTATGACAAATTGCTTCAGATCGCGAAGGTATTCACGTCGACATTGGAAGGCGATCCAGAACTTCTTCCACTTAGGTACATACGCACGTCGCTTGAAAACTTGATAATCCATATTCTCAATGGCATTGAGGATGTTGCCATACACGCGCGAGGCAACCTTAATCGTGAACGAGGCAGCGGGAGGTAGATCTTGAATGCCAATCTCTGCGCTTGCATAATTCGCACGGGCATTAGCTATTTCGTGCTTAATCAGGTTTCGGAAGTTTGGACTGACGTTCCGGGCTTCGAAATCTTCCAAATGAATACGGAATTTTTTACGTGTCTCAACCGGAATGTAAATGCGCCCTTTGTTGTAATCTTCACCGATATCGCGGAGAATATTGGTTTGTTGCATGGCAATACCAAGTTCTGCGGCTCGTTCGAGTGTTTCAGGGTGAATTGCTCGCCAGATGTGGCACATTGAGAGGCCTACGGTAGAAGCTACGCGGAAGCAGTAAAGGTTCAGTTCTTCTTGAGTGTTAATTTCAAAGCGTTCCACGTCCATCCGAACGCCTTCAATCAATTCATAAAGGTATTGAACGGGAATCTTGTATTTGATTAGTGTGTCGCCAAAGGCGTGAAACACCGGGTGATTAAACTTCTCACCATAGCTTAAGCGAGATACTATTTCTGCTAGGACACGCATTTCATTGTTGATTTGGTCGGGTTCGAGATTGACCTCATCGACATAATCGTCTGTAATTCGACAAAAGGCATATAGAGCGGCGATGCTTCGTTGCTGCTCGGGTTCAAGATACCGTGAGGCAAAATGGAAGGACTTCGCATATTTACTAAAAAGATTCAGGCAATAATCATATGCCCGGTTTAGTTCACCAACTGTCAAATCGTCCTTTACTCGGATTTGTGTAGGGACTACATTTAGGTGGTGTTTTTGTTCTCCCCTTAACATGGTTTAAACGTTCCAATAGGGTTCTTAACGGAGTCAATTTTAGTCGAAGTGTTCGCATATGCCTTTTAAACGATTGTCTTTTTCTATCGTGATTTTCTAATACTTATAGCTAGTTGTTAAATGTTCAATGGTGTGTAATATTAATGCAAAATCATTAAATAAAACAACTAGAAGAATGCGCATAAACTAGAGGGATGACCCGAATGAATCCTAAAAGCGTGATAGTAATTGGTGCAGGCGTCGGTGGGTTGGCTGCAGCGGCTCTGCTTGCTAAGGAAGGTTATGCTGTTGAAGTAATCGAACGGAACCTTGAGGTTGGTGGTCGGGCCCGTGTGTGGG
>JAEOUH010000031.1 GCA_016839365.1 Candidatus Hermodarchaeota archaeon | reverse complement strand
CTTTCACAAAAGCGGTTGTTCCATCCATGAGCACAAGGGCAGGTTCATAAGCGGTGTTGATTTCCGCTATCATTTCTCGTTGGTGTGGGGAGCCGTGCAGTTCATTCATATAATCGTAGCCATCTTGGGGGTTGTAGTGTGCCACCATTCCAACGGAATTCTTTAAGGAAAGTGTGAAATGGCCACCGAATTGGTGGGTCTTTAAACAACAGGTTTGAATAATCGCATCGGCATCGATGAACAATCGGGCAAACAGGAATCCTCGGTTCCAATGTGAGTTCTCTAAGTCGAAGTGCAACCAACCAGAAAAGGGTAAGTCGTTTAGTACGGTAACTGTAAATTTCAGTTTCTTAGCAAGGTCTATTATCCCGCTTTTCTCGAGGATTTTTCTTGTGTCTCCCATTCCGCTTCGTTCTCCCATCACGATTTCCTTCGCTCCCGCATCCTGTAGTCCCTTCACAAGTAACTTCAGGGTTTCAGGATGGGTTTGGGCAGGAAAGGGGTCAGCGCTGTTGTAGTTGGCCTTTAAGGCAATCTGTTTCTTAGAAAATTGTTTCAAGTTAAATTGATCAAACAATTGGGAGATTGCTTTAGCTCGATTATCTCCTTGAACAAGAAAAATCTCAGAAGGCATAATCACCAACTACTTTGCTTAATACCCTCAATGTCCTGTTTTTCCTTGTTGTCCCTTTAGAAAAGACTTGTGATTACCCGGTTTGTCAGGCATTTATCTTGAGGGCTGCTGCTAAAGCTATTAGGAGCGACCCAGTAATTCCAATAGCAGTTCTTCACTTAGCAGCCCAATACGTCTAGCAATCTTATCGACTGCAAGCACTGCAGGATTATCATTGGGCAGTTCTAGAAGTGATTCTCCCTTCAGGTTGAACTCAGCGATCTGATCATTTGCAGGCACGATTCCTGCCAATTCAAGTTCCTCATTGTTTAACCGTTTTTCAAGGTCTTTGGCTAGTTCCTCAATCTTAGCAGGGGGAAAGCGGTTAGCAATTACCCAGATGCGTTTAAACTCGATGTGGACTTCTTTTGCTAACTCTTTAATACGCACCGCCGCATCAAACGCCATTTTCGATGAATCAATGACGATCAAGAGGACGTCGACGTTGCGGTCTGTCCGCCGACTCAGATGCTCAAGGCCTGCAGACATATCTAGAAGTGTAACATCATAGTTCGCTGTAATGGTATCAAGGATCTGGGTGAGAACCCGATTAACAAAACAATAGCATCCTTCACCTTCAGTGCGCCCCATGGCTAGAAAATCGAATCGATCGCCTTCGATTAATGCTTCGTACACCTCACCCTCCAAACGGTCCTGCTTTGAAGCAGCTGCTGGGATGGTCCCAGCATCAATATCAACACGAAGCTGAGTAGCAGCTTCCCCCACGCTCATCTCAACTGGAATATTGAGCATTGCAGGCAGATTCATCACTGGATCCGCATCGACAACCAGGAGTTGGTGTTTGGTATGAGTAAGTAATGTACGCAGAAGGAGGGTTGTGATGGTGGTTTTACCAACACCGCCCTTACCTGAAACCGAGACGACTAGTTTTTGCCTCATATTCATTCCACTGCTTCAGGCAGCCTTTTGAAATTGATGAACTTAACCCTTTTGCAACTCTTATCTCCCTAGTGGCTACTCAAAAGTCTTAAACCTGAACCTCCATTTTATTCGCAGGGTAAACTAAAATAAAAAATTTCTTGAACGGTGTTGGATTTGGACTATGAAAGACGACGTATGATAACAATCGGAACATCTCGACGCAAAATTCTTGTTATACTCATTGTTCTGTTCATCATCATTGGCGTGATTGCAGTTGCAGCCTTTGGCATACAGAACATCTTGCTAGATTGGAAAATGCTGGACGTCATGTATCTGAACAAAGCAGGAGTGTCCTGGTGGGCAACCTACTCCTTAAACGGCTTACTCTTCTTCGTTGGTGTCCCCATGGCATTAATCATTACTTTTGTTGGCTTGCCTTGGGAATCTAAAACATTAAATCTCATCTACATGAGTGACCGCATCAGTAGCCGACGAGTTCCTTCCCGGTATATGGTTGTGGCATGGAAAGCCCTACTCTTTGTCGGCTCCTATTTGCTGTTAACCTTCATCTTTACTGAGAACATGCGGTACCTAGCCTTACTCTTTCAAAGCTCAGCCTCCGGAGTAGGTGATTGGAGCCAAGTTTCTCAGGTTTTTCAACTCATTTTCAATCCCATGGTTCCCGCTGAAGTGGTTGCAGGACTTATCTCAACGATTGAAGTGCAATACACGATCTTCTTCACCTTTATGACATTACTTCTCGTTATCATTGGAGTGCGAGTTATTTTTGACCTCATTCACTATTTCGGGCGTATCGGACGCTCCACCGAGTACCCAGAAGTCCGAGTTCTCACATCAATTAGCTTCGTCGTTGTATTAGGTCTACTTTGGATTCTTCTCGGTGTTCCATATATCGAAGTAGATGTTGGCACCCAATTCTTCGTCATTCAAATCCTCATTCTCTTCATCTTTTTTGCCGTTATCTGTGGCATCTCCTTCGGTCTCACCATCTTTGGAAAATACGGTCGTGCCGGTGAAGTACCCCGGATGAACCGCCGCGTGATCGTAGGCTTAGGCATAATCACCATCGCCTTAGTTGTCGGACCCGCTCTCTACACAGGATATCTTGTCGCAGGCCCCATCCAAGGGCAAATGTGGGAACCTTGGCATTGGGACCCACTTGTGACCAAAGAAATACAATTCACCAATTGGGCTGGTGGACCAGGTGTCCGTGAACTTCCCTACGAACAACTTGTTACTAATTCTGGGGTCTCGGATGGCGAAGTCCTTGGACATGCAAGACTGTGGGACTTTGAAGCTAGCCGGAACAAGATGCGTAGTCAAACCATCGCCAACTGGATGTCACTAGCGGACAGCGACATTGTCTATGTTGGGGGTCGCGAATATTGGATAACCCCCTACTCTCTTACCCCACCCAGCCGCGATGACTTTCACAAGGAATACATCCTCTACACCCACGCTGAAGGCGCTTCAGCCCTCGATGCCAGCAGCGCCACCGGTGAATTTCTCACTCCAGGCCAGTTCTTCAGCATTTTCGGTGTCAACGCTAATATGCCAATATATTATGGCGAGGGCCCACCAAGCCAGTTTAACAATGGTTTTGAGGGCTTTGTTTTGGTTGACACCACTATCGCTCCTGAAACAGGTGTGTATAGCTTTGAAGGGAACCCAGATTATATCCTGACGGGTCCAGAACTGGCTCTCAAAAAGCTTGTCTGGAGTATCGAAGATTTTAGCTTTACATGGCTAGCCTTCAGCGAACCATCGGCTAAACTGCTTATGCATCGTGATATTCAAGAAAGGACTCGGGCAATCCTATTGCCATTCATGTACACCGATTATGACCCGTATCTAGTATTCAATCGCCTTGACCGAGAAGCCTATTACTGTGTACCAATCTTTAGTGGCTATCCCTTGCAACTCCAATACGCTCAATCCTCGTATCTGCGGCTGCTAGGGTTCGCTGTTATTAACTGTGGCACCGGAGACATCACCTGGGTACGGAACCCTAATGCTGATCCAGGTAATTTCTTCATAGAGTCACTATATGAGAACTGGTATCCCTGGGAAGATGTCCCAGTTTGGCTGGAAGATCAACTTCGGTACCCTGAAAACCTAATCGATTTCCAACTAGCAGTGGATTTCTATTACCATGTCACCGAACCTTGGGTCTGGCGGAACTACTCCGACTTCTTTGAAAAGCCCAATAGCCAACCCGATGTACACTATGTACTGTATCCTTTCAATGGTAGCCTTCATTGGGTCGGTTATCAAGCCGTGCGATACATTCGCCACGAAGCACAGAAAATGGCCGGCTTCTACCTCTTCAAGAATGGACCGGATGTAGGAACGGGAGTATTTGCACGAACGGGCTCAATAGACCCTAATACAGCAGTACCAATAAGCCCTGTATTCGGTGTGGACCCTGCTGTTGACAGCTTTGAACAGCAAGCGCGATCAGACCTTGTGTTGATTCAGCCCTACCGTATCGGCAATCGACTACTGATGACACTCAGTGGCACTCTAGTGTACCTGTTTCCTGTGTACGCAGAACAAGCGCAAGGGGAATCCCTTGTCGAAACATTGGTGTTTATTGGCATGGTGGATGCGGAGGATATCAATCGTGTCGCCTATGGAACAACAGCAGCGGAAGCTTATGCACAATTCTTCTTTGGGTACAACCAAACCGTGACTGGGGTTAATTTTGTAGAAACAACTCTTGATCCCTTTGATATCGATGTGGGGGAAAACTCGACACTAAGCTATCTTGTCAAGAACGGGAATACGACGACAAACGATGTGGTCATTCAACTCGCCACCTATGGGTCAAACTTTGACATCTATTATCATGGTGCCAATGTGACCCCATCCTATTCTGGTGGTGTCTACCTCTATAATGTAGGCTTGTCTACTATGTATCCCATGGACCTGATGGGTGGATCCATTACCATTCACGCGAAGAACCTTGAACCAGGAGTCCTGCTGACAACATTTATCATCGAGTTACGCATCGTCGTTGATGGTGTGCACACAGAAACAGAATACTTCTATCTGACGGTACGGTCGACCTAGACGTCTTAGAAAATCCAAAATGACGTTCGTCCACCAACCAATTTAGAAAAGGTAATATAGCAGAAGCTATGGGGACAAAAATATCAACATTTTATACCCTTTTCGAGAAGATGACATCAGTCCCTAATGATGGTGTGATTTACTCCACTTCTGAGCGTCTAGCGGAGCAAGGGGTAACGGTTGCTAAACAGCTTAAAGGTTATTCTCGAATCTTCATCCTACTGAAAAATCACGGTTCTGCCTTTAAGGATCGGCTTGGAATTATTCGGATACGCCCCAGAGTATATGCACGAATCCGGTCAAAGAATGCAACACGCTTCACTCCAGTGCCGGGTTCCTCCGATGTAATGACGTTCATCCCAAGACGTGATATCACGAAAACAAAGAGAACAGAAGTAACTGTGACAAAGGAGAAGCTAAGGAGATACATACTTGTAGTCTATGACCCTGTGAAGCATGAGTTCCAGCGAAGAACCCTTTCACGTCTTTTCCATCGCACACCATTGATTCGAATAAAACCGGGAATCGTCCTGCTACCTCAGATTCGGACAAAGCGAGTCCGTCAATATGTCCCGGCTCTGTTTCGTCCGAGTGAGTTCCTTTCCCGGCTCGTGGAACTAAGTGGGTCTGTTGAGTACGCTCCACGTCTTGAATTAATAGGTTCTGACACTCACCGATTAATTTCTCACCTAGTGCAATCACAGTTTGAGAATCGTGCAAAACGGATTATTTGTAGTTGTCGTGGTCTGTTTCAAGAACTGAAATCGGTAAATAGTGATGCCTGTAAATCACCACATTTCAAGAAGTCATTTCAACGGTTACGTACTCAGCTTCGGCTGCTGAGAAAGCAGGCTCAGTTCTTCAATAATGAGTTTGGAATAGATCTTACTCCATTTGTTAATCGAGTGGCATCAGCGGTGACTCGAGTGAGAAATAGGTTGCATATATGTGACGTCTAAATTCCGGGATTTTTTACCTTTTTTCGTATTTAAACAGGTAATTAGGGCTTGATTCGCCTTAAAATGTAAAATTATCCATATCTGTCATAAAAGAGGAGTAAATTACGCTTCTTTTTGAAAAAAAGTCCTTTAAAATCAGTTTTTTATCACTGAATAATTTAGATTTGCAACTCTACTTAAGGGCAACTATACCCGCCGGGAAGAAGGGTAAAGAATAATCCTTTTTCTAGGTGGGCCTCAGCTCCTTTGTCTCGACCCCTACTCAAAGAGCAGGAATGTTCTACCATTTCTGCTCTTTGGATAAAGGTTGAGTCTAAAACTGTAAAAAAATCTGAAATCTCAAAGGTGAAAGAAACAATGCTCCCATATGTTATTGGTCCCGAAGACGACGAAGAAGATTGGGATGAAGAATACGACGACGAGGAGGACTGGTAACAGCCTTCTCGTCTTTGACTTTTTTATTCAACTCCAAGCCAGTCAGGAGCGAAAAACAGATTTCCAGGCGCTTGATGGCCACTTGGGAATTTCTTACTAGGATCAAGTTCATTTTCAATAATTTCAAGTAACTGTTCTACTTTCTTTTCGTCCAGAGTTATAGTTACAGCCTTGTTGTTAATTTCATTCTCGGCAAGTATTGGTGAGTCTTTTTGCATTCTCAGGACTAGCCAGATAAGCCATTCAATTTCTGCGTCTCGAAGCTTAGCATAGCGATGCACATCAACATCCTCTGGAGGATTACACAAAAACTTGCGCGTGCTCTTACCATGCACTTTGAACTCTTCCTGCATCAAACGAATCGCGTCTCGCATGACGGTAAGTGCTTTGGGTGAACCTCTCAACATGATTTCTGGACGCCATTCCTCGCTAGGCAAATAGCGGAATCGCCAAAGATATAACTCAAGGTCAGTAAAAATCGCCTGCACACTTCTTTCAACCATAAAAATTCCTCTCAGAATCTCAAATTACCTTTGGGTCTATTGTACCTAAATCATATTTTTGACTTTGGACTAGATGTTGTATTTGATTCGGTTCTAGGTTCATTAGTTGGGCGAGTATCGCATCAACTGACACAGGTTTGTGGCCCAGAATAAACTTGCCTAACGGTGTTGTCTTGGGGCCGTTCCATCCGTGTACACCTACTCGTGCATCAATGATGCTTAGATTGATGGGAAACAGCCGGTTCAAATCGACAATAACTTCGTTGATATTCGGGTGATAGAATCCCTGCTGCTTCCGTGGAAGGAAACCAAAGAGGTTCTTCAAAACCCCCGTAATCACGGTTAAGTAGTGAGTTTTTGCTTGTGCCACAGAAATGATATATCCAATTTTCTGTAGCATCTCTGGCAATTCAGGATCGATAAAGTATTCGCCTTGGAATTGAAATTTTTCTGTTTTACAATCGCTGAGGTTAACCAATTCGATATCATTATTCCTATTTTGGAATCTTTTTACAAGATCGGAATATCCGAACTTGGTGAATGCTTCATTAGCCCATTTGCTTTGAGAGTCCGATTCAACGATTTTTATTGACAGGCTAGAGTCGTGCTGGAAAAGCAAGTCAACAATTGCCTCAACGACCAGAGCATGGGTTACTGAATAACCAGTATTATCATTAATAGTACAAATATTGGGTTTTATTATCACTGGAGAAGCAAGTGAACAAAATCCGTCGATTAACTTGAGACCTTGTTCAAGCGTTTGCGAAATATCTTGATCAAAATTGACTAGAGCTACAGAATCCATACAGTTGGGAAAAAGGTGCCCATCTGGTTAAAATGTGTGGTCTTTACTGGTTTTCCTCAACAGTGAATACCTCATTACACTTGAACAGCCCCAATCTCTGAAAGGTTTCTAACAACCTCGAGACTGGCGTTTCCTGACTAACTTGAGCTAGTGGATTCATAATAGTTCTATGAAGGTGACGAGTTTACGAATAGCCAACTAGTTTCGTTGAAATTCAGTCATTCCTTCAATTCTGGTTCTTATACGGTCCATATTCAAACAATTATAAGATTCGTTATGAATAGAATGAAATAGTTCGCCTTTGATGAGGACTCAATCTTGGCTAAAGTCATTCGGACTACATTCGCAATAATAACTCAGTTAAAAGATGAGGGCGAATATGAACAAGCCCTTACAAAGTTAAGGAGTCTATCCTTCGAAGAATTGACACCTGAGGATCAATTCTCGTATAAACTTCTAGAAAGCCAACTCTTATTCAATCTCGATGAAATTGAGATAGCTCGAAGGCTGGTATTTGATCTTTTACAATCCTCTCCTCCTCAGATAGATCCCTTGTTGATGATCGATGCGATGGTTGTACAGGCTGAACTTTACTGGCGCTCAGGTGAAATCACAAAAGGCTTGGAAGCTGCTCAAAAGGGGCTAGACCTCCTCAACGGAATTGATTCGAAACAAGAGACTGAAATTAATCAACGTAAAGCCGCATTACTCAACCAAACGGGGATTGCATACTGGTATAAAGGAAAATACGATACAGCATTAGACCACCACCAAAAAAGCCTCGCAATCAAACAGACATTGAATGATAAGCGAGGTGTTGCCCGCAGCTTGAATAATCTAGGGCTAGTCTACTGGTCAAAAGGAGACATCGATCAGGCACTCACATTTTATCATCGGGCTTTAGAGGTCAATGAGGAATTGGTAGATCGACGAAACATCGGTGTGACCTTGACTAATTTGGGGAATTGTTATGTTAGAATTGGTGAACTTGATAAAGCCTTAGACTACCAACAACGGAGTCTCAAAATCAAAGAAGAACTTGGGAATAAACATGATATCGCCTTGTCCCTTCTGAACCTAGGGGTGGTATTTCAATTTAAGGGTGATCTCAACCAGGCGCAAGAATACTATCAACGGAGCTTAGCGCTGGGTGAAGAGCTCAATATCCAGACCGATATCGCATTAGCTGTTAATAACATCGGTAACATCTATGAACTTAAAGGAGATTTCGAGGAAGCTCTCAACTACTATCAGAGAAGTCTAAAAATCTACGAAGAATTGGAGTTAAGTGACCAAATTGCCCTATTGCTATCTAACATTGGAAGTGTCTATCAGAAGAAAGCAGAGTATCAGAAGGCGCAAGACTGCTACGAAAAGAGTTTAGCTTTGTCTAACGAATTCGCTAATGACTTTTTAGCAGGCGTTGTTTTATTTGAATTGGTTAGGGTGGGCATCGAAACACAAGACTCTGTCCTCATAGAAAACTCTCTGGAACAACTTGGCGTGATTAATGCTCGTAGAGATAATCGTATTCTCGATCAGCGTTATCGGGTAGCAAAAGCGCTCATCCTCAAAACCAGTAAGCGAACACGTCAAAAGCTAAAGGCAAGTGAGATTCTCGAAGAAGTCATTTCAGAAGAGGTTGTAGATCATTCATTGAAAGAAACTGCGATGATTCATCTTTGTGACCTACTATTAGCAGAATTGAAACTAACTGGCGAAGATGAGCTCATCGCTGATATCTCTCAGTTAACAAAGCAACTGCTAGAAATCGCCAAGCTTCAATCTTCTCCGTACTTACTCGCGGAAACCTATCTCTTGCAATCCAAACTTGCCCTAGTTGAAATGAATATAGGCCGTGCAAACAAACTACTAACCCAAGCTCAGGCGATTGCAGAGGAAATGAGATTAAAAAGACTTGAAGAGGTTCTTTCCAACGAAAGAAAACTCCTCGATTCCCACATGAAAAAATGGGACCTCATAGTGAAGGATGCACCTTCTAAACAAGAAATGATTGAACTGAGTAAGCTTGATGCACTTATTGAGCGGATGATTAAAGAAACGGTTACCAACATCGTAGACCAACGGACTGGAATAGATTCAGCTCCTAGACGGAAATATCATCTAGTGTATCTGGATTTACTAAAAGACCACCAGGAGTATGAGAAAACACAGTTCAGAGTCGGTATAGCCCAAATCGGATTATCACAATCAGGAGACATTCTCCACGAATACTACCAAGAAGATGGCTCTGGTCTATTTAGGATTCGCAAAATCAAAATCAAAGAAGTCCAAAAAACGGTCCATAGACTGATTGAAGCTGCTGCAAAAGACAAGATCAAGATTCTCGCCTTCCCCGAACTGACAATCGATCTCAACTCGAAGATTTTATTCGATGAAGTGATTTCCCTCGCAAAAACCTATGATATGTATATTATTCCTGGTTCATATCATAAGACCGATACACGACAGAACATCAGTACAATCATTTCCCCTGAAGGAATCCTCTGGGAACAAGCAAAACACATCCCAGCCATCATCCATTACCAGAAGCAACGTATCACTGAAGGTATCACCACAAGCCCTTCTGATGCTCAAGTTATGGTTGCCAATACAAAATATGGGCGTATAGCTGTAATCATCTGCCGTGACTTTTTGGATATGGACCTTCGTGTTGAGTTGAAGAACTTCGAGCCACCCATTGATATTATTATCAATCCTGCATTTACCCCTGTCACCGAAGATTTCAAAGCTATCCACTTTGACGCCCGACGGTCCATCTATGCTTACAGTTTCTTCATCAACGTCGCTGAATTTGGCGATTCCCTCATTTATTCTCCCGAAAAAGACCGAGAAGAACGAATAATGCCCAAGGGACGTGAAGGACTCGTCTATAAAGACATTGATCTCTTCAAGCTTCGATCTGAACGAAAGAAATGGGAACAGGAACAGAAAAAAACTCGGTCATTTATTCAAAGCACACGCTAAGTTCAAAAATTGGAGACTTAAAAAATATTGATACCTGAGAGGCTCCCACGACCTAATATTAAGTTAGAGGCCATGCTTACTATAATGGGTGTGTTATTGGCATTCTCTTCGTTGTTGTGATTTACCTAATCAGATTTTTCCACTGAGTTAACAGCAATTTGAGACAACATTTGGGGGTTCTATCAACCCCTCTTAACTCCACTCCACAAGAAAGAAGAGCCTAGTAAACATAATTTTTATGACTATACACCTAATATGCGTGGCATAATCCGATAGTGGATGGGCGACTCATGCGGAATAAATGGAAAAAGAAACGTGCTCGTAAGATTCGACGCAGACGCCGAAAGAAGCAAAGGAAATAGCTCCTCTACTATCCATCACATGATTTTGTTGAGATTAACGTATGAGATTCCCTGAGGCTTTTTGTCGGCAAGAAACCTTAAAGGTGTGGTTTTGGAGAGACAAACGTAACCATTAACTTGTAAGGAATGAGACTTATGGGACGAAAACTTATCGGGCTCTCTCTTGGCTTTCTCCTCACCATCACTATTGCATTCTTCATGATACCCACTGAGTACAATAGCATCATCTTATGGCTTGCTCCCTTCTTCGGACCGTGGCTGCGTTTTTTTCTCATGTATCTATTCCTCATCTTCGCCTCGCCTATGACTTTTCTTCCGATCATTGGCATTTGGGCCGCAATCGGATTTATCACTGGGCTGTTCGTTCGCAGTATTTGGGGCGCTATTCCAGTAGCAATGGTCATCTTCACTCTTACCTTCTTGATGCTCATCGTTGGCCTCATTGCCATGATTGTTCCGCTTCTACTTGCAGGAGGTGCGGGCATCGACCCTCTGGCGATGCTGTCAAATATTCCCCCTAACACATCGCTGTTTGATGTTCTAGATGCTCCAGTAATTGGCCCAATCATCAACGCCATTACTGGAGGAATTGGGGACTTAATCGGAGGTGGTATACCTGATCCCGGTAATCTACTTGCACTCTTGCAATCAATTCTGATGAATATAATTATCCTCCCAGCAGTGATTAATTTCATCATCTTGGTGGTAACAATGATGATTGGAGGTTTTATCGGGCGTTTACTTTTCCCCGTCCGAGATTAGACTTCTAAGGATGTGACATGTAATGAAACGTACACGTATCACTCACACACGCAAGCTTAATCATCAACTCCCTCTCACGCTTCTCGTCATCACGATTAGTTTCCTGTTCATTCTTAGCGGATTCTTTATTCCATTCGGTTACACCACCCCAAGCAAGCCTCCACACCTTGGGCCTAGCGACACCTTTGAGCTTCAAACCTCACCGATACCCACAGCCATGCGGGCACAGAATTTCACACTGGAGGGTGAAGCTGATTTAACCGCTTTTGTCGTGAATCCAGATGGATCAATGACCTCTACCGTGATGGCCGTTGGCAATGTTGGGGCCTATAGCACTAGTACTCCTCCCTATCAAGAATGTATGATGGCCGTTTCCATCTTCCGGTGGGGTGAGTACGAAACTGTGTTCGATGGAATCTTGTCCATTCTCACCAATGATACTGATGGGGGTGGTGGATCTGAAATGGACATGTTGTATGAAATCCTGGACCTTCTACCACCCAACGCCATACTCATGATTTTCATGGGTGGTTCCCCCGCTGAAATCCAAGGATGGGGGAATGCGATTCACCTAGAATTCGAAACTGTCCTGGCAACCCCATTCGAACGGATTTTTGGAACCGCTCTTCCGCTTCCCAATATTACAGTTGGAATAGAAGCTTATGGGTTCTATGGAATCCCTGGTCCTGATCCTGTGGAAATCCAAGGACGCAACCAATTCCAAGCCTATATGGAGGACCTCGGTTCCGTAAGAGATGGTGGTACTGAACTTGTAACCTCCACCTTGGCTGAAGATGCTATTGGCGGCATTGGATTATCCGGGTTCATCAACCTAGCTGTGATGGAAGGTAGTTTCTTGTCCACCCCTTCTAAGGCAGCAATGCAAACTCTCGAACCTATCACTTTTGCCGCTTGGGGCAGCCAACATAAGGACAAATTCTTTGGCACCACCGAGCAGACGTTCGATGTCAATGACTTCTGCGGTCACACAGGCAATATCGAAATGGGTTCTACGTTGGATGCTTTTGAATTCACCATGCATTTTCCTGCTGGAGTCAACATTACCTCCTATTCACCGGCTGACATGGTTAATACCACCGGCCCCGAAGGAGTAATAGTTGCTCGTTCAACCGCTCTCTGGATAGCTGCTCCAAGTGTTCCCAATATCATCGTCACTTTTGAAGGTGACTTTCCTCCTGGGCTAAGCATTACTAAAACAGTTACACCTCTCATTACGAAAGGTGGCACAGCAATTGTTACAATTACTCTTGAAAACATCGATCCCACCGAAACAGTCTACAACGTCGATCTTGACGACACTGAAAGCTGGTATATCTATGGAGGCTTTACCACTGGACTTATGGGAATTGATGGCAGCTTAACCGCCAATTGGACCTCTATAGCACCTGGCGTAACAGAGGTCCATACCTACCAAATCACCGTCTTTGGTGAAGGCAGTTATATTGCCCAACGTGCCAACGTCACCTTCGAAGATGCCTCAGCCAGAGTCTGGGTCAAATCCAGTAACGAGGCCTTACTAACTGTCGTCTATGGTAACATCCTCGACTTCATTATCACCATCATGCGCGACATCCCCTGGTCTATCCCAGTCATTCTCATCATCCTCCTCGTTACAATCTACGCAATCATTTGGCTCATAAAACTCTTGCTGGGGATTTTCCGCCGCCGCCCCTCCAAGACTACAAGTCCTACAGCTCCGCCTCCACCAACGGAAGACACATCACTGCCTCCGCCTCCAGACGAATTCGACTATCCAGATAAATCCTCTGCTGAGGATACTTGCATCAACTGTGGATCACCGATCCCTCCCGGGGTCAGCTTCTGCCCTGCCTGTGGAGCTAAGATCTAAACTCATCCACACGATTGATGAAGAACTAAGAATAGGTGATGCTCCCCAATCACCTGTTCCTCCCCTTTTTTTCTAAACATTCTTGGTCAAGTTCTATTTTTTTCCCATTACCTATGTTTGAGTTTGTTTGCATTACTTCACACAAAAGGAATCCAAATTCGAGGATGACCTCAGTAGGGTTCTGCTTAAATTCTGGAAAAAGAAAGAGCTACTTTTTTAATGTGTAATTCATTAGATTATTTTATTAATTATTTATATTATTCGCTGTATGTCTAACAATGCTTTAACTATCACTAATTTTCTACCAGTCGAATATAATCACCATATGTTATAAATTATAGTTAATTTCTTAACCATATTTTTTATGTCACTTATTTTCTTATCAAAGAAAAACTTTTATGTTTATTTGAAATAATAGGTATTTGGAGAAATAAACATGGAAGGCTTGTTTCTCTTCTATGCTGAGATGAATTAAAATTGGTGTGCTTCCACACAATGGATTTATCTAGTCACCGCCAGCAAGTCGTGCTAAAGCAACCCTGATTGCATGGCGAACAATGAGTTCCTGCTCCGTTCTTAGCACGCGCTGAAGGGCTTCTTCTGCTCGCATCTCCCCCATTTCTCCTAGAGCAGTGGCCGCTGCTTGTCGCACATATAGGTCTTCATCTTCTAAACGCGCAATTATGGGGTCTACTGCCTTCCAATCACCTATTGAGGCTAAGGCTTCAATGGCGGTTTTCCGGACGTAGAGATTGTCATCAATGAGGGCATTACAGAGTGGATCTATCGCTTCTCTGTCACCAATTTCCCCCAGCACGTAAGCTACGCCTCGACGGACCTCTGGGTCTTCATGGTTAAGATCATTGATTAGCTCATCGACTAGGTGCTCATCCCGAATCTGCTCCAGCGCCCAAATTGCTGCTTGACGCACTTCATAATCAGAATCTGCTAGGGCCTCTAAGAGGGCCTCGACGGCCTCTGGGTCCTTTAGGTGTCCGATGCCACGAGCCGCCTGTGCCCGTTCCATTGGGTTTTGGCTCTTCTTCATTGTACGAATGAGCTGATTTAAACTGACGATTTCTGACATCGAGGTCACACGACTTTCTGTCCAATGCTAAGTATCGCATCCTCTTAAAAGCTCAGATTTTGCTGTAATAACTTGAGTTAGATTAGCAATAGCCTAATTGTTCAATTAGATATTGATGTTTTTATTATTTTAAGTTAATACTATAACAACATGATAATATATTGAACAACCCCTACAATCTCATCAATTTTCTTCATATCGAATATGTTCATTATGCTTTAATATAAATATATTATATTATATACTTTTATTTAATTTAGTTGTAGTTTGAAGTATTCGTAATTTAGCATATATAATTCTTGTATCACTCATTTTCTACACAAAGAAAATATAAAATGTTTAGTGTAATATATTGGCAATTACTAAACATATTTTACATCAATACCACCATCAGGCACTAAACCATTAACAGGGAACTTGGTACAAGAAATTATGGAGAGCTAGAGTCTGGTGATCCCCTAGCTCTCCGTGGCACAAGGTTAGTAGGCTCCCTCAGGATCGGATTCAGCTAATGGATGTGTACGTTGGAATACAGCTCGTTCATGGGCTAACGAGACGTGAGTGTAAATCTGGGTGGTCGCTAGATTCGAGTGTCCTAGGAGTTCCTGGAGAACCCGTACATCCGCTCCTCGTTCAAGCATATGGGTGGCAAAAGAATGACGTAATGCGTGGGGTGTAACTTTCGCAGTGACTCCTGCATGTTGGGCAACGGCACGCACCGTTCGTTGAACAGTTAATGGGGAGAGGCGCTGGCCTCGGCGATTTAAAAAGAGGGGCCCTGTGGCAGGGCGGAACTGAAGGTATTCAACAATTGCATTCATGGCAGGAACCGCTAAGAAAACGATCCGTTCTTTGTTACCTTTTCCACGGACACGGATAGTTCCATCTGCGAAATCGATGTCTTCAATATTAATGTCACAGAGTTCTGAAACACGAACTCCAGTGCTGTACAGGATTTGAAAGATGGTATGGGTACGGACCGGCTCCTTCTCAACATTGCGTGCAGCCCATAGCAGGCGATTAACATCCTCCGAGGGAATAGTCCGGGGAAGACTTTGACCTAGCTTAGGTGTCAGCAGCCCTGTTGTGGGATCAGCAGGTGATAGCTCCTGCTGAACCAGGAACCGGAAAAAGGATCGCAGACAGGCAAGCTTACGCCTTAAAGAGGCATTAGCGTATCCTTTATCGGTTTTCAGATGGGCAAGAAACATCCGCACATGTTGAGGTTGCACCTGTTGAGGTGGCACACCGATAAATTGGAAAAACATCTCGAGATCATAACGATAAACACGGGAAGTTTGGTAGCTTCCCCCGCGTTCAATGGCAACATGCTCGGTGAAACGATCAATCGCTTCATTCACGAGTTTTTGAATAGGAGTGAACTCCACACTCATACCTTCATATTCCATGACTTTGTCCACCTAGGAATCACGTGACTTGACTAGTGTTTTGCTGAGCTGATTTAACCGCTGGTAATACCAGAGCTTGTGTTATGGAGCAGGATTTTCCGTTTCTTTCTCATCATTTGGAGCATTTAGCGGGGTGTTTCCGGTTGAATGACGTAAAAACAAACTTTGAATCTCAGAAGCACTTTTCTCTATTACTTAAGCCAAGTACTTAGTGTCCCAACTAACGCTCAAGTATTCCTCAAGCCTTTCTGGTATAAATACGAGGTAATACCAGCCTTCTTAGGGAAATTATCACACAAGACACAGAATAGACACATTATCTCCAGCGGGTGATGTGATGAGTTCTGAATCAGAAGACAACGCACTATTAGACGGCATCGCCGAGCTCATGCTCCTGCCCATCCAGACTGGTCAGGCCAAAAGGGTTGAAGCCCAAATCACTGTCGAACTCGACGAAAAAGATGGAACAGTCAAGCTCAGTGCCTCGATCAATAGTGCTGATGAAAAACGTAAGTAAACCAGCAGACGCCCTCTACCTCTCAAAGAATAGGGTTTCAATCCCAGTTAATTTTATAATCCCTCATTTTCCAGAATTCCATGAGGGATACCTTCATGAAAACTGTAGAGCAAGACGAAACATATCAGTATAAGGAGCAGCAAACCCTAATCCGGGTCCTTATTGTTGTGTTAGTCGCTCTCGGAGCAGGTTGTATAATTAGTGCTCTCATTTTTCCAACAATCAGCTGGGTGCTCATCATCTGCTTTCTGTATCTCTTTGCCTTAGAAGTTATCCTGTTAACCAGTAACTAACCTGGGCGACTTCCACCTTTGGGACATGCTCGGACGCATAAACCACACACAGGAGCACCTAACTCGGTTTTTCCCTGATCGATTATTGCTGCGCAAAGATCCACATCAAGAAGATCAACTCGCTCGCTTTTTACTGTCCATAGTGTACCATGAATCGCACCCACAGGACAGGCCTTCGTACATTCTTGACACTTCTCACAAAGGCTCTCGGTAATGGGTTTTCCTGGTCGGAGTGGGGCATCGGTTAACACGGTGGTTAATCGAATTCTAGGTCCATATTCGGGAGTAATGAGGAGAGCGTTTTTCCCGATCCATCCTAGTCCGGCTCGTGTTGCAACCATCTTATGTGAAAGATGCGCTTTGTGCAGTTTCAGATCTACAGTTTGAGAGGTTGGAATCGGAAATGCCCTAAAGTCCCACTCCTGAAATAGATTGGTAGTAAAAATTGCTAAATCATCAAGGAATCGATTCATAGCGTGATAATGATAAGCGTATGCCTTTGTTGGACCTGTACGCAACTCATCTAGAATGCTATCAGATAATCGGACTCCAATACTCACTCCTCGTGAAAATTGATTGAATGAGGGGGGCAAACACCCTTCAAGATGCGCCACTCCAATTAGTGAAGCTCCCCGATCAATGAGTTCCTCTCGTAAAATGAGAGTGTAATTTTTCCTACTCATGACAAATCAATTGAAAATACTAACAAGGTCAGATAATATTCTATCCTACGCATCTTTGCCATCCATGAGAAACCTGTATAAAATTATAAAATACATACCAGCAAACATTGGAGGTTACTTCATGAAACGTGTATCACAGTATCAACGGATCATTCTCGCCATCATCGTCGGAATAGTACTCGGTATTATCTTGAGTCTTGTCTTTGTCCATTGGCTCTGGTTGCCCCTAATGATTGGAGTATGTTTCATCTTCAGTCTCTTTTGTAAGAGTGCATCTGAACTCCCCGAAGAAAAACAGAAATGAATTGGGTGTGCAAGTTACTCCTCCGCTGCTCCTTTTTCTAGGCTAAATGAAGATATTCAACTAACCTTTGCACATGCAAAGGTTGCGGAAGGATGAATCTTTTTATAATCCATCAGAACAAGCATATCCAAGATGTGATGTCCATGGTGAAAAGGGATTACCTAATCGCAGCGATCCTGATGGTCATCGGAATCGTCATTATGATAGTGTCGTTTCCAGTAGCAGCATATATAATCCTCACTTCCACACTCCCCGTGGACGCTTTTTCCACCTTGGCGGCTGTAATTGCCATTGTTGGAGTACTCTTTCTGATTGGGGGGATCTATCTCATTGGACAAATTTACAACATCTGGAATAAGTTTGAGGTGCGTATTCGTCGCCCAGTCACTGCTGTAGTCCTTGGGATTTGTTTTGGCATCGCATTCTGGTCGATTCCCTTCTTCGTCGTTGCCAACTATGTCTTGCTCCCTGAATATTTGATGAACCTGTTCATGGGGCTCGTCCTGTTTTTCATGGCCTGGGGAAGTGTCCTCTCTGTAGGCTTCTTTATCCTTGGCTTTATCCTGGGCTTACTCCTGATCTTTACCACCAGTACCTCAGCAAGTTTCTAGCACTCTCCTCACAGAATAAGCCGATTGATATAAAGGGTAAAGTGAAACTTTAAATAAATGATTTAGGTGAACCTAAAATAATTAGGTGAACAATCATGCCTCATGAACATACCCAAATGGCCGGCGAAGCCCGTCGCAGCCACATCATCCAAATCAGTCTCTTCCTCTTCTTCATAATTGTATGGATCCTTGATTCCTTTGTCTTCCGGCTCACAAGCTACTTGTGGTCAATACCGGTGTATATCGCAATAATCATTGGCTTCTATGATCTTATTTACCTCCTCTCCTTCTTACTCCCAATCATACCGGGCCTCTTCGTCATCATTGCTGGGATATACCTTATGTCCCGATCACACATCGTTTTCGATGTCACAGAACCCACGGTCGTCGATTATGGGCTCTATGCCCGGGTTCGACACCCCATGTATCTGGGCTCAATTCTCCTCTACCTAGGCTTTTGGATCATCACCCTCTCCATTCTCACCCTTATTCCACTCCTCACCGTCATCATTGGCTATAACTACCTAGCCATAGGTGAAGAACATATCCTTGAAGCAAAATTCGGTAACGAATATCTCGAATATAAAAAACGAGTACCCAAATGGATTCCCCGATAGACTAACCCCTTATCAACTTGACCTTTTCTTGCGTCGCCGCCTTTTATCGGTCGTCAGCATCGACCCAATAACCCCACCAATGGTAATACCAAGAAAAAAGAGCCACCGCACATACTGCTGAACCCCTGTGGCTATCCAGAGCGGAACACCCACCAACACCCCACAGAGTAGCCCCAAACACACCCATGCCACCAAACACCAAAAATCAGAATACTCGTTCGACACATACCATACCCAAGGTCCACTAGCCTGAATCGGTCTTCTAAAACTTCACTTTTCCCCCCAAAATCCACCAAAAATCCTGCCCCAATACCCCTTTCAAGGGTTACTTGCACACAATTTCTATTAACCTTACTTTGATGGGTTTAATGGATTTTTGATTACTATTAGGTGTAGAGGATATTGAATGGATAATGAATACCAAAACCCGATTGCAAGCAGAGATCCAATAAAAAGATGTGCTAAATGCAGAAAATTCAAACAAAAAAGTGAATTTACCAAGGACAAAAAATCAAAAGATGGTCTATATAACTGGTGTAAAGCATGCTTAAACCTTCATCGACGTGAACGAACAAGGAAAATTCGGGAAGCATGGGGAACAAGAGAACCTTCAAGAAAAGGCTTCAAAAGTTGTCCTTCTTGTGATGAAACAAAACCAAAAACGGAATTTTATTTAAACAGAATGAGAAAAGATGGGTTGAGTTCCTATTGCAAAGGTTGCGCGATAAAGCGTGCCAAACCTTATTATTCTGGAAAACGACGTTTACGCATTCTATTTGGGGTTATCAAAAGACGGGCACAAAAAACGAAAATTCCTTTTCACATCACATTTGAAGACTTCTTTGCTTGGGATAAAAAACATGGACCAATTGAGAATCGAAAATGTCCTTCTTGTGGCTGCACAATTGCTGAATCAAAGACATTTCAGAAGAAACGAGGAAAAAAAAGACTGTGTGGTTTTACTGTTGACAGAATAGATAGCAATAAGGGATACGCATTAGAGAATTTACAGCTGCTATGTTTTATTTGCAATATGGTTAAGGGTAAATGCTTCAACATGGACGAAATAAAAAAAATTGGGCGTGTTATTGGTTCTTTGCAGAGGGAGGCAATTTCTTGAAGAATGTTTTTAATAAATTTCGTTCAAGAACACAGTTCTAGGGAGTTCAAGTCGTTCAATTAGGTTAGTATTAGGCTTAATGAAGTTAAACAGACGTTTCACATCGTTTGTTTAGGAGTACTGTGATCTTGGCTGAAGGGTTTTTGTCTTTGGTGGGGGTTGATTGGTGTTCGGTGGGTCGAATTGTTTCGATGTAATGTTGATAGTATAACATAATTTTTTTATCTAATGTTTTTTTATACATACAATGTTGTGACGTATTTTTTAACGATTTTTTTGATTTGTATGTTGTTCTCTCAGTTTTCGACCCATCGAAAGATAAAACGTTTCACATCACAGAAAAAAAGTATGGAAGCCCAGCAGGGTGCTGGGCAGGACGGGTTAAGTGGTTATGGTTTTCGGCGTCGAATGATAACGATCATCATTAATGCAACCGTGAGGCCAAGTAGGATGGATCCCAGGGGGAATCCGGGGATTACGGGTGGTGGCGGGAGTACGACGTTACTGACAGTGATGGATACTGAGTCGGTAGCCTCGTTCCCTGCGTTGTCGGTAGCGGTGATGTCAATAGAATGGGTTCCGTCGGTAATGGTGGTCGAATCCCAGCTGTAACTGTAGGGGGCGCTCATATCAGTGTGAAGGTTGGTGCCGTCGACAGCAAACTCCACCATGGCCATGCCGCTTTCGGCATCAGTGGCAGTCACCTCAATAGTGACCGTCCCAGTAACAGTGACTCCGTCTGATGGTGCGTCGATAGTAAGGTCTGGACTAATGTTTTCGTCAACCGTGTATTGGTAGGGGTCTGGTCCATTCTGTAGAGTTGTTGTCATGCCCCAGGTATCGTTGGCTTGGAAGAAGTACTCTACAAGGGTATCCCAGGGCTGCCCGGGGATTGTTGCACGATAGGTGGTTCCTGTTAGGTGGGCCATGGGTAGAAAGTTGTAGACTCCGGAGTTGATGCGGTAGATGAGCATGACGGTGTCTAGGTCTTGGTCCTCTGCGTTCACATCTAGGGGGACAGGATCGTTATGGAGGGGGGGTGTGGCAGGCATCATGGGGTTGGTGAGTCGTGGTGCTGGGTCATCGTAGAGGTAGATATCGTCGAGAAGAATTTCTAGGGGAGCATTTTCCGAGTATGCATAGAACTCAATAACCCAAATTCCCACATCGGGGAGGCTACCAAATGCAGATTCATAATCATGGACGAGGTCTCGATGCATTTGGATCCATGAACCGATGGTTCCACTACCTGTTACATTGTAATAGGCAGTCATGCTGCTATTTGAAAGTGCACCCCAATCAGATATTCCAAGTTGGTAAGATAGGATTTTGCTATCTGTGAATTGAATTTGAAACATAATCCGACCAAGGGCAAAGTCTTCGATTCGCCACATAGCATCCAAATAGGTTTCACGTGTACTATTAAGTGGCCGTTCATGCAGATTCTGGTAAAGATAAGCGCTGTCAAAGGTGGAGAAGGAGCAATTCGCTGCTTTTCCTCCGCTGTAGGCTTGATCGGTGACAGTGACGTAGTTGGAATATGCGGTACCCCAGCCATAAATCGGTGATCCTAGATTTCTCTGGTCCTCAAAATCAGCGGCGTTGATGGCTCGTGCTTTGATTTGTACATCGTCAACCAGGAGTTCAATTTTTGCCTGAGGATTTCTTGTGCTTGCCGAGAAGTAAATCGTATCAAGAATTGGGTCACTAGAACTGAATAAAGCTGACATTTCCTGCCAAATATTGCATTGGAAGTACTGCCAAGAACCTGTTGTATTGAAGTTATCAATCAGTAGATATTTATCCCAGGTGCCGTTGCTGAATGGAGTTAACCCACTATAGCCAATTATGTACCATATTCGGAACCAGTTGGTGAAATCATAAAATTGGAAGTTCACCATAGCCCAATCACCGGTATCAGTGTTGTCCTGGTTAAGCTGCCACCAAAACCCGAAGCTGCCTTGATTCTCGTTTGTGATTCGAACTTCTGGCCATTGATAAAGCTGACCGAAGCTGGAGTTACCATTGGATAATGCTGTAAGATTCGCGCTATATACTCCAGAATGAGATGAGGAGCTCTGTGTTATGTATGCTTCGTTGTTGTTTCCAGTATTGTACCAGGGATCTACAGTTCCTGTTTCTAGATTTCCGTCTCGAGTGGAACCTCCAATGTAGGTGATGGTTTCATTTATGAGTTTAACATCATCAAAAAAGGATTCAATGAATGTATACGTCGAAGTGCCAGATTGGAGATAGAAGTAGATGTTCGTAACTACTAGTCCTGGTGAAATACTAGACGGAAAATCGGGTGCTGCCAAATAGTCAGCAGTAACATTTCGGTAGAAATTATTCCAACTATTTTGTGGTTCTCCAAGCCTGTAATAGACTTGCCATGTTGCGTTGAAAATTGGAATACTTGTGCCCCCGGTAAGGTAGTAATACAAATACTTGGCATCGCTTGTTCGAAGATACACGAAGAAAGTATCCCAGTTACTGTCGGGGAGTGTAGCCACATACCAATCGAAGTCCAAAGTCAGGTTGTGCATATCTGCATTGAATCCTGATTGGTACCAGTAAGAATAACCACGTTCACTAGAACTGGAACGTGTCGTTTGTCCAGCCGAATAGGTGCCTTCACTTACATGATCCGGAGGTTGTGTCGCAAACCAAGCATACCGGTCAACTGTTCGCCAAACCCCCCAATCTGTTGGAATGTTGGGGGTTGACCATGTTTCGAATGCCGGATTTGTGAGATGGTTGTGCGTCCAATTCGTGATTCCCAAATTTGGTCCAGGAGCAATTAAAGATGCTCGAACAGGATTTGTTAAGAGGTTTGTCATGTTTGAAGTGGAGTCTGCGTAGTCGAAAGGAGTGAAGTAGATCCCAGGGTTCATTGCTGCAATAGGAATCACCGTAAGGAGAATTAACGTGATGAAAATGGCTTTCATGTGTTTAGGTGTAGCCAATACCTATCCCTCAAGGATTTGTATTAGTGCACCTAGAAGGGGACCTTACTTTTATGTGTTTAACGTCATATTTATTCAGGCCTTGTATAATGGGTTTAAAAGGCTGCAGAAAACGAAATGAATGCAGATGCCATTCACTTGGGTGGGCTAGGATCTAAGCACCTTTTTCAATACAGTTAAGCATCGCGTCTTTCCATGTATTGAGGGGGGTATCTTTCTAGGGCGCGCCATGCCGCTTGCCGCACTTGATCATCTGGGTCCTTACGGGCTTGGAAGATGGCTCCCAGGACCCGAGGTTCAGACCGCATATGACTTAATGCTTCTACTGCGTAGCGTCGTTCCTCCGGGTCATTGCTTTGAATGGACTCCAAGAGGGGTTCCATGGCTGGTTGTCCAATTCGTCCCAATGAAAGTGCTGCCAGCTTTCGTGCATAATCATCGTCTTCTTCCTTGATGACACGAACCAAGCGCATTACAGCAAGGGCTCCAATTTCTGATAAGGCGGTACTGGCTTGAAGGGCTTCTCGACCAGGATTGCCCAGTTCTTTAATTAGCTCCTCGATGCGCTGCTCAATATTCAACGCAACATCCTCCAATACGAGTAATTTCCTGATGGTGCGCTTTGAGTGTTTCGATTTCGACAGAATTGTGTGTCGAGAATGACCAAAATACGCTTAAGGTTGTGATTCTTCGTGAAAAACAGACAATAACACGAATGTTTTCTTCCGCAAGGTTTTGATGTGAAACAGAAAAGTTGGTACAAATGGTTCAATTACGTTTCGACTCGATACCAATACGAATAAGCATCTGTGAATCCCAGGCCATAGTACAGTTTTTGAGCGGGAATATTTTCCTCTTCAACTTGTAAATACCCCCACTTCGCACCTCGAACGAGTCCCCAACTGATCAGACTTTGTGTAATGGTCGAAGCCACACCTCGTTTCCGATACCGTTCCTTAGTAATTAATGAAAATAGCCCCAACCATTCTTGGTCTAATACGGCGAGTCCAATACCAACAACTTGGTCATCCATGATGGCAGCTGCACAGGCCTTCTCAGTGGTGATTCGTTCAATGATCCCCTCACGTACAGTCATCTGTTCCTTACTGAAACCTGAAGCATCACGATATGCAGCAAACCAATCCTTCCAGGGGGACCCAAAGACGACAATACCTATTTGGGGATCATGGATAAAGATCTCCGCCAAAGGGGCGGTTAAAACTTTGACGCGCATATCAATGATTAGTCCCGCTCTTTCAAGGAATGGCTCCAGCTCGGGGGGTTGGCTGGCGACGGTCATTTGAAACCGGACGGGTAAACGATGTTGCCGGTAGAACTTACGAGTGGCTTCTAGGGACGCTTCGAGGTTTTGACCTTCCGGGGATCCAAGTGGCAATACACTGTTAGCACGACGGGTGATGCCGTC
The DNA here is from genome assembly GCA_016839365.1 of Candidatus Hermodarchaeota archaeon. Classification (GTDB taxonomy): domain Archaea; phylum Asgardarchaeota; class Hermodarchaeia; order Hermodarchaeales; family Hermodarchaeaceae; genus Hermodarchaeum. Next base: position 6,467 of record JAEOUH010000031.1, on the reverse strand, counting down.
AGTTGCTCGGAATAACCATCCTCCATACTCTTTGGTGTGCTTAGCAGGCCAAGCACGACAAGCTGCATGTTCAATGAGCCTAATTTCTTTAGGAGTGAGCAGGGTTATCACCAAGGTTTTGATATTCTATGGATGTTCCTTTTATTTTTCTTGTTTATTTTATTATACTCTCGACTTTAATCGGACTTGCCGATTTTCCGCTTTTTGTCGTGTACAATTCCGGAAAGAACCCATTAAATTCATTAATTTCATTGAGTTATCTTATTGCTTTTCAACTCCTAACAAGTATTAAGCATTTCAAAATGCACAAGGAAAGGAATTGTTAAGAGGGGTACAGTTTATTTAGGAAGAACAAAGGTAGCTTAGGCAGGATTTGGACAACGACTTTACTGTGTTGGGTAGAGTGTAATGGCTATTCATAGTTTCTACGTCATTGCATGGGATTCCGGACAACCCCTCTATAGTCGGACCTGGGTCGAAGTCACCGAAAACCCCACTTTGTTATCAGGATTACTTGCTAGTGTGGAACTGTTGGCAATGAAGGTGACTGAGCAGCACGTTGATATGGTGACTATGAAAGATTCTCGGTTTTTCTTCAAAGTCGATAATGAAAACAGCATATTGCTTGTGTTTATCACCGATTTAATTGATGATCCCACACGATTTGGGGAATACTTAGATATGTTGCACATCCGGTTCCTCGAAAACTTCTCAGATGCCTCCTCACATATCCCGGTTTATCAACGTGATCCACAACGGACAAAAGTGTTTGATGAATTAGTGGACAGTCTTATCTCCCACTGGGAAACCGGCGAGGCCTCTCTTCGGACTGCTAAGGTCGTGGACCTCTTCGATATATTCACCCAATTTTATAACATCACCTTACAGAAAGTGATTTCTGAACGTTCCCTTGAAATGCATTTTACTGATATCCAACGCATCCTTTCCACCCATCTCAAAGCAGATCGAGCGCTACAGCCAGTTACCCTTGACAAATATAGTGGCATTTCCTTTGACCAAGTTGATCCTGATAGGGTTAATTTACAAGGTCTGGATGATATCTTGAGTGTCATCTTGAAGGAGTTGGTTGCTATTGCTCGACGGACACGACGTCGAGAAAGTTATGAAGCCCTCTTCTTCGAATATTATGTGCCTTTGATAAAAGCGGAGCAAAAACGTATTGAGGAGTATGGTTTGCAACAAAAGCTGGTGATGGAACTTCTATGACTTCTCACCCTTCTGAATACCATTCGGAGAAACGCGATTATTCCTACCGAGCGAAAATCGTGGTAGTGGGGGATGCGGCAGTGGGGAAAACCAGCCTGATTGTTCGCTTTGTCAAAGGTGTGTTCAACCCTAGCTATATCATCACCTTAGGAGTAAATTTCTTTGTCCAGGACATCAATGTTAGAAATACGACCCTACGGTTCACTGTATGGGACACAGCGGGGCAAGAACGATTTGGCCCTGTGCGGAAGAAATATTATCTAGGTGCTCGGGGTGCGGTCCTCGTTTTCGATTTGACAAACACTGAAAGTTTTGAGCGGTTGAACTTCTGGATGAATGAAGTAAAACAAGCCTGTGGTGACATTCCGATGGTGTTTGTGGGTAACAAGGCTGATCTTCACTCAGCTGTTACGGCAGAACAAATCCAAGATTTTGCAACTGCAAATGAAATCACCTATGTGGAAACGAGTGCGAAAACCGGGATGAACGTCGTTAAGCCCTTTTTCTTTCTGGCTCCACTTATCCTCGAAAGTATCGCATGATGAATGTTTTCAATAAAAGCACTCAAAAGCTACCCATATCTTATACTACATATCTGCTTCGTGTTAGGTCTTTTGCTGAACTGACCGGGATTGTGGAGTTGAAATGAGGAAATCCTCCCAGCTTATCTTGGATCAATCAGGGCTTCAAAAAATCAGTTGGAATATCACTTCGGTTAAATCTTTGGCGAGTCTTCCTCGAAGTCGAACCGTACCTTATCGTTTCCAATTTGAAATCTGGAACCAATACGACCATCCAGTTGAACTTGCTGTTCGTGTTGAGTCGCCCTCTGAGGTAATGGTCTTCAGAGAAAAAACGGCTAAAATGATGAGAGGAAGCCGTTTAACCTCAGTCGTTGATTCGACATTCCGAATAGCTAAACACCATATTCCTAGCCAAGGAAAAAAGCGATATCTGTTCTCAGCGATATTTCGGCCCCATTTAGCTCGACCCTTGCGTCCTTATTTGGTTCTCCAATATCATATCGAAGCTCAAAACGAAGAGAATAATTTCTACCTTCGCTCAGATCCCTATCGATTGAAAATTCCTGTTAGTGAACGAAAAGGGACATGATGTGCCACTATTGAGAAGAAACGTAGAAGGAAGGAGTTGCTGCGGTTTTAACGGATTTGACACTTCTGAAAACACGTCCCCTTGTTGGGGGAGAGGTACTGGTTTTCGCTGATATGAAGAGCCAGATCATTCGTTACCTCGTAGCAACCAAAGTAAGCAAATATAAAGCTTACATACTTGAACGCGCTTTAGGGCAGTAAAAATGTTGTGTTTGATGCAGTTAATTTTTTAATTAGTCTTTTATATTTTCTTTAATGCGTTATTTATGTTATTATGATGTTAATAATATAGGTCTTAATAAGAATTAATTTTTATTATTTACATTCATACTTTTATAATATCATATCTTCTGTGAATCTATTAAGTTCCAGATTAGTAGTTTTTGTTAAAATATACGAAAATTACGATAGATATTATTAATCGTTTTTAAAAGTAGTATAACTATTAGATAATAATCATTTCTTATCGGAGAAGAGTGGTACTAATTAACGTGTATAACCGTATATTTCTATTAAAAATATTCATTATATGTAATAAAAGATAATGACGCATTAAATCAAAAGGAATAGCTGAATCTTTACTATAAAGGCATTAAAGACTAGATTTCCAGGCAACCAATATATTTTTTTAAAACAACAGCTCTAAATGCCAGTGAGGTACTGGATCGAGGCAAGATTCTAGGCATCAGTTACGTAGGGCGGGACCAAGGGCCTTACCAGTGGAGTAGGGAGTAGGCTTGCCGCCTACATAGTCTCCACCTAAAACAAAAAACCCAGTCAATAAAATGAAAAAATAAATGGAGAGAAACAAAGTTACTTTAGTTATCCTTGTCTCTGCTTTTATTCTCTTCTGCCTAGTCCTATCACTCAGTCCCTCTAAATCGGCAAATATTCACTCCATAAATTCCACAACCCCCTTAGAATCTGTTCAAAAATGCTCGTCTCCACCCGGTAAACAATTCACTAAAGCTTTCGCTTGGGAAATCGACTGCTGGAACGCATATCCTGACACCTATTATGAGCCACTTGTAGATGCGTGGATTTATGTAGAATACCTCAGCTATGAATGTGGCACAGCGCATTGGATTCCAGTCGGGTGGTACCTGACTTCCTGTCTGGGCGAGATCAACCTATGTGGACCAATTGGCCAATACTCATTTACATGGGTAAAGGACACTGGAACCACTGAAACGACCTGTATGCAATGGAGTGACCAAGACAGAATTACATGCTGTAAGGACTACTACTGCGACTACCTTATGCCGAAAGGTGGAGACAAGGCTTTTCTTTTTTCTTTATCTCTAAATGGCTCTCCATATCCGACGACTTATCCCTTGGGGAGGTTCCCCGTTGACTGAGGTTAAAGTGGCGAAATTTTTTCATTCCACTTTAAGCCAAGAACCGAAAACGCGATGGGTGTGGGAACCAGGAAAAACGAAGCAGGGTGTCACCTCAGAAGCTGATTTGGTTGTTGCAGTGACATACTTGCGAAAGCAAACTCGAGCGCCTTTACGATTAGCCTATATTTCGAAGCTGTATGTGCCAATCTATGTTGTTGGGATCAATGCCACTCAGAGTCTTCTTGTTAGTGGGGTTGGGAATTCGACGACGAGAATCAAGAATGTAACAGTGCTGCCTCCAGAAGCCTTTGAAAATCTCTTGAGTCATGTTGATAATGTAGAGCAAGTACCCCGCTTGATTGCTAATTTAGAGAAGTTAGTTAAGAATCTGGATCCGACTAGCCTTAGTCTGCCCAATCTTATGAAACCTTCAATGATTCACCCCATTTGTCAACTCATTGATTCTTCATTACCACCCCCCTCGAAGAAACGAATTATGGAGACAAACCTCGATTCAGAGGTTGTAAGAATCCTCGGAGAGACAGTCCGTGAAGAGATCCAACGACTTGAACATTGTCATGAGCATTTAGTGCATATGTTGGATGCTATTAACAAGTACATCGAAGTCCAGTTGCAATACATTAACGAAGAACGGTTGAAAATTCACCAAAGTACGGCTGCAGAATTGGACATGTCACAGCTTCTAAATCGTCTGGAGAATATCTTGAAGTTCGCTACTAGTCAATGTCGACAATATATTCTACAAATGGATGCAAGTCCCACTAAGACTGACTTAATTTTTCAAGAAAATCCGAACGACTTAATCCAGCCAAAAATCCTCGCACAAGATTTTCGTAAATCACTACAACAGACATCAATAGAGTTAGATGTTGCGTTCTCCCAACTCGAGGAAGCGGAACGTCGCTGGTTATCAATCCATGAACAAGAACAAAAGGGCCTTCACCATAATGGGTTGTTGAGCTCAGCGTCAGAATATCCTACATTACCTGTATACAAGAGCAGTATTCCCGTGGCCGATTCCAAGCTAAGCATTCTTGTAAGCCTGCGGCAGCGAATTTTGGGGAGTTATCCCGAACTTATTCAGACTCTTCACGACATCAGTTCTACATTGGAAAAGCAGTTCAATCAATTTATGGAAATCACTGCAAAGACCAATGGTTTGCGAGGGAACAATGAAGTAGTAGAAATTATGATACCCGTCTTTATCGTCAAGTCAATCAATCCAACCCATTATGGGATTATCCCACCTTTGAAACTTCTACATCCAGAATCTCCCATTCATTGGAAACAAATTAAGAATGTTCCTCCGGTGAAAGCCTTCAACGTAGAACTCTACAATGATACCTTCTGTGGAGCACTAGAGGATTTGATACGCTTTGAGATGCTTAGAAACAACGGATTTCGAGAACGTTTGGATCGACAGGCGTTCCGGAATAACAAGCTAAAACACAAGAAACGAATTGACCTATTTCTCGAAGGTGTGAAAGAACTCTCCTTTCGAGGTCTTCTATCTACTCATCTTGCTGATGATATTACACGGTTCTGGATGCAGATTAAGTAGCCGGTTCGGTTGAGACCATTGGATGAAATGAGAGAATTGAATCCATGAGTTGCGATTTTCTGGAGAGGCGATGCTGCCTTAAACATATTAATTAAAACGTTAGCTCCTCTTTTAAGCCAGAATTAACATTCGCTGTATGTAGGTGAGTTGATTTGGAAATCGTTGAACGTGACGAAGGCTTCCTTAACTTTCTCAGCCCCGCAATCTTGGTTATGATTGGAATCCTTGTCCTTTCGATTGGAGCATTGAGTCTTGTTGTACTTCATTATTTTGTCCCCGTTCTTATACCGGATCAAATCATGGCGAATGTCCAAATTAACCTGGTTGGCCAAATCATCGGTATCATCATCATATTTGTTGTCCTCATTCCCCTCTTTAAACTGAAACAAGTTGAAACCCAAACCCCCACCATATCCCGAACCATCAAAGTCCTAGGCATTGCTTGCCTAGCCTTAACGGCATCCATGGGACTAGCGCTAGCTCTGTTTTTCCTGTTAACCGCCTTTGGCATACCAGTTGATAGTTCATACACAGGTTTCATCCTTGGCCCCGAACACCTATCTAACCCCTGGAATCTCGTCCTCTTATTCGCCTTCGCAGTGTTTGGCGCCGCGATCTACGAAGAACTCCTCTTTCGACGGATGCTCATCCCCGCCCTTGAACTCCGAGGCATGGCACCTACTGCAGCGGTTATTGCTTCAAGCCTCGGGTTCTCCCTCATCCATGTCCCCAACGATCTAATCAACGGTGGTTTTGGCTTCTTCTTGACTCACTTCATCACAACCTTCACCACTGGCCTATTTCTGGGCTTTGTCTATGTATTTACCCGGAATGTCATCTACCCAATGATTATCCACGGATTCATCAATGGCATCGCTTTCATTGAACTTATCCTCATTAGTCTCGACGATTTCAATCTACTCCTGATTTATGCAGGAATTCTGATGGTTCTGATACTCATTGGAATCATCTTCGGTGTTCTCGCTCTAGTCTGGTACTTCCGTGACCCTCCACCACGATGGGTAGAGATCAGTCGGATTAAGTCTCGAATCGTCCTCCTTCCTGGATTCATCGGCTATCTGATCATCGCTAGCGGACTCATTACCCTGCAGGTTCTCACCGAGTTAGGTCTAACGCTAGTCTTTTTCCCGAACCTCATGACCGTTTATGGGGCCATGATTGTGTTCTATATCATCTACTTGGCCG
>JAEOUH010000030.1 GCA_016839365.1 Candidatus Hermodarchaeota archaeon | reverse complement strand
GGCCATCAATCATTCATCAGCATCTATCAAGGTGTTAATAGCACACGGGTTCCCATTGGGAAGGAGCCGATGAAAGAGGATGAATTGCGTTCCATCTTGAAGGAGCTGGAAGTCAAGGAACTACTCAAAAAAGCAGAAATTCATGACCAGCCAACTTGGACAACAACAGCCAAAGCCCAATCCTTGCTTATGTAGGTGATAATTTACTTCTCTCTTTTCTCATCTGTCTTAATGGCTGTTAGCCCAGCTGAGTTTCAAATGCGAACGAGAGAGTACTTGTTCTAAAATTCTGCAGCTATACGTTCGCCGTGCTCCGTCAGGAAATAGAAGGAATGATATACTCCTCGACGTTGCTCGACAAGACCAGCCGAAAGCAACCGTTTCAGGTGATAGGCGGCTGTACTGGGGGGAATATCTAAAGCTCGTGCGATATCTCGCAAGAACGTTCGTTGCCCATTAAGGGTTTGAAGGATTTGACGACGAGTTCGATGGCGTAAAACTTTCTCAGTGATGGGGGTCATGATTCTTACCGTCCAGAATTCTCCAGCAAGGCAGAGGACATTTATTTTACGCTCTTTAATATATACTTTGCGATACAAATACGTACATACAATTATTCAACTAACAATTTACAAATTTAAACGATTATTGTAGGGCTTTAGGGGAAATCAGTGATGTGAATAGAAGACGTGGATAAAAACTCATAAGAAGCAGGAGTGAGTCCTAGACGTGGCATTTAAATTCATACGTTATTTGTGAACCTCTCACTGGCTGGGTTTGGCGTGACTGAAAACCGTGGAAAAGATACCTACGATCTGATAATGTCCCTTCTTTCACTCAGTGAAATCCAGCGGCGTATCCTCATTTCCCTTGCTCATATATATCCACGAGCTGCGTCGGGTACCCAGCTCATCACATTGATTGGTTACAGTGGTAAAGCGAAGTCTTTGTACCGTGGACCACTTGAACGCCTTGAGCAAGAAGAGCTTATTCTGGTCGATCGATTAACGCCACGCTTGCACTCAATCCGGGTCAACCATCTCCAACCCTTAATTGCCTACTTACTAGAACTCATTGAGCTGCATGGAAAGGAGACTATGGAATTATATATCAAAGCATTGGAGGACGGAACAGCCGTTGAACGAGAGGAGTGAACAGCTACTCACCGGAATGGTAAGAGAGCAATACATCATCGAATGGATCTTTTTAGGTGTCTTATGGATAATCAGCATAACCTGCGCTGGAATCTTAACGACACGCCTGCTCATGCTTCCCACTTTGGGACCACCCTGGACACCGACACCCGAACAGACTTGGTGGGAATGGTTCATGCTAGCAATGCAGCATCCTGTCATCTGGACAGCGACCACAGCTACCACAATTGCCCTAATTCTCACAATTAGTGTGACAATCTACTTTGCCATTTGGATTCCTTCACGAGTCGATCAAACAATCCAATTGGAATTACACCGCATCGGTTCAACCACTAAGCTTCGCTTACGCCGGCAATACCTTACACAGATCAACTCCAAAGGTTTGCTAGTTACAAAACTCTTACCAAAAACAACTGGTTCTGGTGAGTATGGGCTTGTTGTATTACGAGCCACATTTCCCCAAGCATCTCCTTCCGAATTGGACTCTGTTTCCCAACGCTATCTGTTGGCATTTGATGCAAATACACTTGCCACCGTCTCATCAGTAGATGAACTTCATTTTAAAATCACACAACTAGCTCGCGCCTTCGCTGAGTTGTAACCAGTGGTTCTTTTTTGATTAGTGAACCAGTTTTGTGACTGTACCAATACAACGGGTGTTAGCCTCGCGTGTTACAATTCGATCTCCTATACGAAGCATTTCAGGACCTTTTTTGAATACCATCCGAACGCGGGCCACATCGCCGACAACAAGGTACTCTTTGTTAAAGATATGCTCATAAATTACTGGCTGTTGGATGGTTGCAGAATGGAACACCGGTTCATATCCTTGACGAATGCGAGTGGGGTGGCGTGTCACAATAATGGTGGATTCGAAGGTGTTGACGGCTTTTACGTCTGCATCTTTGTCGCAAATTATCTGGCCCCGACGGATCTTTTCGGGTGGGAGACGCTTTAAATCAAATCCGAAGACATCTCCTGCCTTCACACGTTCCACCCGCTTTTTAAAGACTTCAATTGATCCTATCCTCCCCTGCATGAATCTGCCGTCTTTATCAGGACCAGTAAGAATGGATTGGCCTGGTTTGAATATTCCCTCTTGGACTGTGCCCGTGATGACGATGTTGGTTCCCCGGATCCCCCTGTATACCTTGTCGATATATGCGAAGGCAGGTTTTTCTATCCTTTCATCAGGTATGCGCGAGGGGAGTTGAACAAGTGTTTCTCGGAGGAGGTCCAATCCTTCCCCCGTGACGCAGCTGACTTCATATACTGGGACAATTACTCGGTGGGCGATTTCTCGGCAAATGATAGGGATATCATCTTCGGAGGTAATGCGAAGCGGTACGTGTCCGATTTCTTTAATGGTTTCGAAAACGAGGTTTCGCACATGGTCTCGTCGATGTTCATCACAATCGTCGACTTTGTTGATGACAACCACAAACGGGAGTTCTTGGTTGGAAACCAGCAACAGATGTTCGCGAGTAATGTCATCGAGGCGGCGGATCCCGCTCCGTTGTACTTCAGCTACTGAGAGTTTATATTCATCCAAGCAGGGCACGAGAATCATGCTGTATTGGGCAGAGGCTCCCAGGACGCTCCGAATCATGGTCTTGGCGTATTCTTTGTGGCCGGGAGCGTCAAAGATGGTGATGATTCGATGGGCCTGATCGAGGATTCGTGCCCGTTTTGATTTGTCTAGTGGTGCCTGCATTGCCATAAATTTACCCTGCCTGTTGATAGCGGCAAAAGCGACATGTAAGTCCGCGGTCTGACCACGTTTCAGCTCTTGAGGATAAGTCAAAAGTAAAGCTCTTGCTTGCCCACTTCCATTATCTAGTTGGCCTTGAATGAGCACTCCTGCAAGGGTCGTCTTTCCACTGTTGACACGGCCCACTAAGTTCATACCCACGGTTTCAGGAACCATGGGGGTGATAACTCGGGCCACCGTGAAACTGGCCACAATCCCTTTGTCTGTGCTGTAGTGGGTTTGTTCTAAAATGTCAATACCTGCTTCTTTACAGAGCTTTTTGAGAACTGTCTTGCTATTTTCAACTTCCTCAGCGGTAAGTCCATAGACTTCCCAATTTTTACCGTGGATGTCTTCAATTCCCACCACGAATTGACCAGGCCCCTCGCTTGTTATTAATTTCAATTGTGCAATAAGCTTCGCTCGACGGTCTCCTACTCCATCTTTTGAAGCTAGCATGCGCTTAAATTCGGTGTTTCGGGTTTCGCCGTTTGCAAGCAGTTGGTCGAGCTTAAAATCCGTTTTCACTCAAGATCCACACACAATTGATACAATACACAATCTAGAATAGATCTGCGAATATCAGCCTTTTGTTTTCATCCTTCTGGGTAACAGCATTTTCTGCTCCTGAAGATAGGGGATAATCGGGGTCAGGGTTGGAAAGACAACAAGAGCTCCCTCGGTAAGGAGTTCATCTTCTGTCCGAAGTTTCGACTGGCGAGCGATAACTGGGATACCCAGTTTTTTCGCCGTCATGATGTCTATTGTCGAGTCCCCAATGAAGAGCGTACTTGTGGGAGTTGCATTGAACTGACGCAGAATGAGTTCCAAACCCGAAGTGGAGGGCTTCATGTGCGGGGCATCATCACGCGATATCAGGAGATCAATTAATTTTGATAACTTGAATTTTTCCAGAAGATACTTGGCCACTTCACCGTTATCGTTAGTAAGAATTGCTGTCCTGATATCATGGTCTTGAAGGGCTTGGAGTGTCTCTTTGGCTCCTGGCACAAGTTGGGCATTCTTCGCTCCTTCCCATTCATATTCAACGGCTGCAGCGTAGACTTTATCACGCAGTTCGCTAATTTCAACAGGTGATTTCCCTTGCTTCCCAGCATAAGCAAAGGCACTTCTGAGTAAATCTTGAGTACTGTTCATTGGAAGCACTTCAACTGGGAAGCCGTGTTCGAGTAATAAATCTCGAATGGCACGGCGCATCGCCCGAAAGTTAATTTCAGCGGTCACTAAGGTTCCATCGAGGTCGAAAACCACCAGCTCAAGAGCCATACTCCGATTGCTCCCATCACCTACTCAACGTTTCGTCTTATAGGTCTGTGAAGCTTTTCACTACCTTCTTGTCTAGTCCTTTTACCACAGCGACAAGAAGATCAATTGTCTTCTCGACGTCATCTAGGTTGAGGATGCCAACATGACTGTGGATGTGTCGGGTCGGTACACCAATAACCAGGCTGGGACACCCGGTCCGATCGATGTGGATTACACCTGCATCCGTACCACCGCCATACATCTGAGAAAGTTGATAGGGAATTTTTTCTTTCTTCGCAGTCTGAATAACGAAGTTGAGTAGTGGTTGGTTGGGTATCATTGATCGGTCCATTGTACAAATCGCCGGTCCTTTGCCTAATTTTGTTGCAGCTTGTTCGGGTTTGATACCAGGCATATCACCGGCCAGGTCCACCTCTAGGGCAAACCCAACATCTGGCTGAATGAGATGTGCGGTGGTTCGAGCTCCTCGAAGACCGACTTCCTCTTGAACGGTTGCTGCTCCAATTACAGTATTTGGATGGTCGATCTTTTCAGTCTTCAATTGGTAGATTACTTCCATGGCAATAAATGCACCAAGGCGGTCATCAAAAGCTTTGGCTGCCGCTAATCTGTCATCGCGAATGAGTTGAAACGAGGAATCAGGCACAATTGGGTCGCCAACTTGGATACCCATTTCCTTGATATCATCTTCAGAGCTTGCGCCAACATCGATAAACATCTCATCAAGTTCAACGACTTTCTTTCGTTCATCTGGCTTGAGGATGTGAGGCGGTTTAGCACCAAAGACACCAAAGTAGCGGTCATTTTTTCGTGTTCGCACAATGACTTTTTGTGCCAATACAACTTGACTCCACCATCCTCCTAATGGATTGACCTTAAGAAATCCGTCCTTGGTAATCCCTGAGACGATGAAGCCTACCTCATCAACATGACCAGCGAAAAGGATTCGGGGTTTATCAGCGCTCCCCTTTTTGATGAACTGTACACTTCCGAGTTTGTCGATGGTGATTTCATCGGCAATCGGGCGCATGGCTTCAGCGACCAGAGCGCTAGTTTCGCGTTCAAAGCCACTAGGACCAAATGAGTCCACCAGTGTTTGTAATAGTTTAATTCGTCTTGAATCCATGGTCAGGCACCTACTCACGAATTCGCCCAATGAATTAGATAAGCTTTATTCAGGCAGCAGAAGTTCTTTGGAATCCCATCATTTTCATGAAGAAACAAGTTTATCCTTAATGAGGGCACAAATGAGAACCAAAGGAGGTATTCACGATGTCATTGACCGTAGAAGAGCTTGTCAAATTCATTGATCATACACGACTCAAGCCAGAAACTAAACGGGCAAAGATTTTAGAACTATGTGAAGAAGCCCTAGCTTACGAGTTTGCTACGGTGTGCATCAATCCCGTTCACGTTGAATATGCCATCGACTTATTGAAGAACTCATCGGTAGATGTGTGTGTGGTTGTTGGCTTTCCCTTGGGTGCCACCCTTTCGGAGGTAAAAGCCTTTGAGACAAAGCAGGCTGTGCAAAAAGGCGCTACCGAGGTTGATATGGTCATTAACATAGGTGCTCTAAAAGACAAGAACTATGATTTGGTTCAATCTGATATCAAGGCGGTGGTTAGTGCCGCTGATGATGCGATAGTGAAAGTGATTCTTGAAACAGGGTTTCTAATTGATGAGGAGAAACAGAAGGCTTGTCTTATCTGCAAAGATGCTGGTGCGCACTTTGTCAAAACGTCCACTGGATTTGGACCTATGGGTGCAACACCGTATGATGTGCGTCTGATGCGTGAAACGGTAGGACCGGATATGGGAGTAAAAGCTGCAGGTGGCATCCGCAGCTTCAAGGATGCATTGCGAATGATCGATGCTGGTGCAAATCGCCTTGGCACAAGCTCAGGCGTTGCCATCGTCGAAGGGTTCCGTTGGGCAGGATACAGTGACACCTTCCTTGAGCCTGACAAACCCTGTTGGACTTGTCCAAGTCGGCAGGCTAGCTTGGGGAAACAACCCAAAGAAGTGTATCTTTGGTACAAACAACGCTGCGTTACCTGTCCCCACCGTGACCAAAACGTCTTCAATGATTAGGAGGAGAATCAAATGACAGATGAGGTCAGTCAATCCTATTCTGACACAAAACTGCTTCGAATTTCACTTACTAACCAAACGGTGAAACAACAAGAACTCACACCTGAGCTTTTTACCTACTATCTAGGTGGTCGTGGTCTAGGCGTAAAACTAGTCTATGATCAAGTAATCCCCGCCATTTCTCCGCTAGCCCCTGAAAATCTTCTGGTGTTTGCCATTGGTCCCCTTACAGCATCATCTGCACCAACGGGAGGGCGGGTCGCCGTAATCACCAAATCACCATTAACTGGTACGATTTTTGACTCCAACTGTGGAGGACACTTTGGTCCACAGCTCCGCCGGGCGGGCTATGCTGCTTTGGTTCTCCAAGGGCGTGCAAAATCACCAACTTATCTCTGGATTAATGACGGAGACGTTGAATTTCGGTCAGCGAAGGATGTCTGGGGTCAAGAGGTAAGTTCCTCCACCGATTATCTTCTTGATGAAACTAATGCCAAAGCCCAAGTGGCATGCATCGGTCCTGGGGGAGAAAATCGGGTCAGCCTTGCCGCAATCATGAATGACAAGCATCGCGCTGCAGGTCGTGGTGGTGTGGGGGCCGTCATGGGTGCAAAGCATCTGAAGGCCATCGTAATTCATGGCACAAAACAAATCTCAATAAATGATCCTGAAAAACTCGATCTCGTCGTTAACCGCACACGTCGCCTTATCAAGAAAGATTCTATCACGAACAATTCTTTACCCGTATATGGGACCGCAGTGCTAGTCAACCTCATTAATGAATACGGGATGCTACCAACATACAACTTCCAAGAGGGAACCTTTAACGATGCCGAAGGCGTTTCTGGAGAGAAGCTGCTTGAACGGTTCTTCACCAAGCGGTACCATTGCTTCGGTTGTCCAATTGGCTGTGGCAGAATCTCTCAAGTTCAAGGAACTGAAGTAGGTGGCCCTGAGTATGAGACTATTTGGGCTTTAGGACCTCAGTGTGGAATCAATAATCTCGAATGGATTACCACTGCTAATCATCGGTGTAATGAGCTAGGTCTAGACACGATTTCAGTAGGCAGCACCATTGGATGTGCGATGGAGCTTATGCAGAAAGGCTACCTCCAATCTACACATGAATTTGGAAAAACTGCAGAGTTGCTCAACCTCATCGATGATATAGCCCATGTTCGTGGATTGGGAAAGGAACTTGGACAAGGTTCCAAAGCTTTAGCTACCCGGTATAACGCACCCCAACTAGCAATGCAGGTGAAGGGATTAGAAATGCCTGCTTACGATCCCAGGGGGGTTCAAGGACACGCTCTAGCTTATGCCACCTCCAACCGGGGAGGGTGCCATTTACGGGCCTATCTTATAGGACCTGAGATATTGGGATCACCCGTCCTTGTCGATCGCGATCGTGTTGAGGGAAAGGCCGGACTTGTGATTCTGTTTCAAAATCTCTCCGCGGCAATGGATTCGCTTGTTCTATGCCGATTTACCACCTTCGCTTTTAGCGTGGAAGATTATGCTGATCTACTCTCAGCTGCCACCTCGCTCACAATATCTGGTAAAGAGTTCCTTAAAATTGGCGAGAGAATCTGGACTCTCGAACGGTTATTCAATATTCGAGAAGGTTTTTCAGCGAAAGATGACTGCCTCCCTCCACGTTTCTCCACCCCATTACCTGAAGGAGGATCTCGTAACCGAGTTTCCCATCTTGAGGAGATGCTTCCTGAATATTATCGCCTTCGTGGATGGGATAAGACTGGTCAACCAACGAAATCCTGTCTCAAACAATTGAATCTCTAAAGCTATGCGCTCTATTCCAAAGGTGATGCAATGACTCAGCTAGACAATTCAATAATTTCTATCCGCATAGCTCGAGTACTCTCAAATCTTCTATCACCGCCCCTAATTGCCATGGGCGCAGTTACTGTTTTGGCTTTCTATTCGCCTATTGGAACCGGGTTAATACAACCGTGGCAATCTTTCATCATTGGAATCATCTTTGTCGTCATCGGTCCCATCCTTCCAGTCGCGTTAATGGTTGCGCGCGGAAAAATGACATTCGATGTAAAAAATCGTCGTGACCGACCCCTACTTTATCTGGCTGCTATCATCATCTATTTTAGTGGGGCACTAATTGCCTGGATTTTCCACAATCATGCTTTGGCTGTCATTGCAATCGCGTACGCTGGAGTGACATCAGTAATTGGCCTTGTGAGTCTTTATTGGAAAGTTTCAGCGCATAGCGCGGGTGTCGCTGGACCGATTACTGGATTGATTTGGGTGTATGGTCTCTTTTTCCTACCCTTCATGCTCTTAGCAGTTCTTGTGGCATGGGCTCGCTGGAAGCTAAAACTGCATTCACTATCGCAGCTGCTGGCTGGAATCCTTATTGCTATTCTTGTAACAGCAGTGGTCTATTGGGTTCTCTGGGGTCTACCACTTGGGCTCTAAAAACTATTGATGCTAAGCAATTCGTAAATTCAATCGAATGATATCAGGAAATCCTGCTGTGAGTTTCGGCTCGTAGATCAGAATTCCCCTCGTATCCCGTCGTTCAGCAACTGATGGTTGTCGCGGTATTTCCAACTGAGAGCCAGTAAGCTGTATCATGACCCCCTCTGCACTTTGAGACATAGCTTCGGTGCCTAGAATCTGTAAAGTAATATTAGCCGTGGTGTTCTTGGAGGGTACTAGCCAAAACCCAATGGAAACACTGTTTTCGCTAGGGTTAAGAAGGGTAAGCCATGTCTGAAGCTGGTCACCTTCATAAGTACTTGACAATATGGGAGTCATGTCGTACCAGACCAAATCGGTGGTCTTGGTTGAGGGACGAAGATACGGAAAGGTTTCAATTTTTTGTAATACATGACCGTCGATCGCTACCTCAAGCTCAACCTGAAGACTGATCCGAAAATGCTCATCAGCTAACGTGAATCCAGTCTCACCATCTTCGAGGCGATATCCTGCATCTAATAATGAGTCATCACCTAATTGGAAGGCCCAACGCCGTTCTAGCCGTTGTGCTAACTCTGCTTGGTCCTTAAATCCGATTTGACTGGCTTCACGGAGCATATCTGTCAGTTGGCGTCGAACCGAATCAAGGCTTGCTTTACCTTCACTAAGAAGTGTGAAGGTGAGCGGGACCTCCACGTTGAGTATCAGTGAGGCTTGTAGCCTATTCGCGGCATCTTCAGCATCTCTACTTTGGAGAGCATTAATCCCATCCTTATACGTTTGACTCCAATCTTTAAATATCGGAATTTGTGCAGAGAGGGCTGGGGTTACTGATAAGCGGGCACGCATGAGCTGAGTATATTCAGACAAAACAGCCTCAATATCTGTAGAATCCCTGTCGCTGGTCACAACTTTGAGCGCTTTTTGTAACTGGGTAGCTGCTCTTCGGAGCAAACGGGTTTGTGAACTGCGGTCGGCGGTAAGCGTGGCAAGTTTGGCTGTGGCAGTTCCTGCAGCACTTAGGGCTAGAATCTCGTTTCGCGTGTCGCCTTTTACCGCTGCAGCTTTGGCTAGAGTTTGGGCGAGTTGTTCACTTTGTGTTAGCAGCTGTTCCCATTGCGTCTCCTCAGCGGGGTGCTCTTCGTAGGCTAAGGCGTTAACATTGCGGAGTAAGAGGAAGGCAAAGGGGAACGATTCGCTGGTCAACTCGTTTGATGGTGGCATAAACGTGAAAGTCTGTTCTGCAAACTCTCGTGCATCATCTCTCAGTTTTTGCATCTCTCTGCTCTCTGTGACTTCACTTAAGTGTTGTAAAAGAATCCAGACCAGCAATGATCCCGCTTTCAAGGCTTTTACTTGTTGTCGACCTTTGACTTGGGCCAGCATTGCTGTTGTCGCATAATCTTCGAGTTTGTCCAAATCTTTGGTAGGAAAGGTCATGATCACCTTACCTGAAGGATCGGGGGAGACCTTTGAAAGCAAGAGTTGCAGGGCGAGCTGGGCGCGAATCTGGGTGTCTTTGGTTTGGAAATATAGTTGTTCGTTGAGTTTGTGACTTTTCTCCATAAGGTGTTGTGCTGAATCACTCAAAGTTTCCTTGGGTCGCTGAGCTAGTTGCTGTACAATGCGGGAAATAATTTCAAGATTTTTCTCGTCGATTTTCG
>JAEOUH010000029.1 GCA_016839365.1 Candidatus Hermodarchaeota archaeon | reverse complement strand
TAGGTCTGGATATTATGGGGACATATAAAGAAAAGAGGTTAAAATCATACCCGGTTAGTGGCAAAAGCTTTTGATGGAGGTCAACGGACAGAGCGCTAGATGATCCCCCCGCTCCGCATTACCCCTCATGATTATGGCGTTGTTGATTATGGCTGCAAAACTGGTTCATAAAGTGTTAGATGGGTTCTACTGGATTGTTGCACGTGAAGGGATGCTTCCTGATAGTAACATCTTCTTAGTCAAAGACGGTGATCACTTTGTGCTCTTTGATGCAGGAATCCAACATTTCTTTAAAGACACCGTTGCGGCCATCGAAGAGCTTGGATTGAAACTCAAGCAAATGGATCGGTTAATCCTTACACACACCCATCTGGACCATTCCGGGTCAACCCCTGAGTTTAAAGGACGATTAAAGGATCTTGAAGTCTGGGTGTCTGAAGAGGAAGGTGTTCTATTAGAGAAAGGTGATGATACAATCGTTTTAGGGAGTATGTTAGGCCAAACCTTACCCCCCATTCCGGTGGCAAAGAAACTCCACGATGGGGATGTCATCAAAGTGGGTGCCTATTCCTTTCAGGTGTTGTTGACACCAGGTCACAGTGCTGGAAGCCTTTGTTTCTTTGAGCCCCAACATAAGCTTCTGATTTCTGGCGATGTCGTGTTTCGTCATGGTTCCTTTGGGCGAGTGGACTTCCCCACTGGGAGTGGAATGCTTTTGAAACGATCTATTGAACGCCTAGCTGAACTGCCCGTTGATATGCTACTCCCTGGACATATGGGAATTGCTATGAAAGATGGACAGCGCGAAATCAGCCTCTCATTACAATTCGCCAGGCAAGTGCTTTGACCACATCTGATTGAATATAGCGACAGCTTTAATTCTAAAGGTAAAGGTGTGCGGACGTTATGGTGCTGGCAATCGGAGACAACCGCAGCCGCATAGTTGCCTATCTAGCACTCTTCATTGCACTAGTCACTGTCTTTGATATAATTCCCATGCCCCGCGTATTCTATGGCGGTATTTGGGACTCTTGGATTTTTCTCCTTGCTCCACTCATCGGTGTTTTACTTGGTCCGCTCTTTAGCCTAGCTGCTGTTGGACTGGGTAGTATGTTGGGTCATATTATCTACTTCCGAGATCCCTTTGAGCTCCTCTTCATGTTTGGTGCAGTAATAGGAACCGCCTGTTCTGCCCTCATCTTTCAACGTCGATGGAAACCTGTACTCATCATTTACACCCTATTACTCGCCACTTACTTTCTGTACCCGGTGACATGGCTGTTACCGCTAATCGGTATCTGGGACATTCTCTTAGCCTATGGACTTCTCCTTCTCTTCTCACTGCTTATTAGTCGTGATTGGTGGCCCAAAAATCGCCAGTCCAAAATATGGTTGCTGCTCCTTTTTTCCGCCATTATCGGACTAGAGGCTGACATTCTTTTCCGGGTCTTTCTCCTTGTTCCTGGACAGACATATTGGCTCTTTTATGGATTAACCCCTGAGGCCCTCTATTGGCTATGGCTTACCGCAGGGATTGTCACACCGACAAAGGTTGTACTTGGAGCCTTGTTTACTGTGACTGTGGGGCTCAGCCTTCTTCACCTTCTCCCACGAACCGATATTCCATTAATCGAGGAATATACACTATAGTAGGCCTCTCAAGCGTCAAGTCCGAAAGAGCAGAAGAACAGAAGGTTTTTACCTACAAATTCCTAGCCTGAAGGCAATCTCAGATTCATAGGTATCGAGGTAGATGGAATTGGCAAAATTACCCAAACTAGATACTAAAATAAAGTCAGTCACGATTTATCGCAATGGTGCCAAAATCGAGCGGACCGGATCAATAGAACTCAATCCGGGTACCCACAAACTCGAAATCGCCAACCTTACCCGCTTTTTAGATAAGGAAAGCGTTCGAGTTTCAGGTCGGGGCTATGCCACTATCGTAAGTTTCGACGCAATTGATACTACCGTCGAAGTGAGTGGCTATTCAAAACTTGCTGACCTCGTCAAGAAACGCGAGGATTTACAAAAACAATTAACCAAATATCAAAGCGAACTCGAACGCGTTACCCGACGTATGAGTTTTTATACACAAGTGCTGGACAATTCTGCCCCTGAATTTTCCCGGTGGATTCCAGCCGGAGAAAGTGACGTCGACCGACTTAGCTCATTGGAAGCCCTAGTGACAACACAACTCGATAACTTACATAAATTCCAAATCAAACTGCGGGACGACATCGAAAAGGTGCAAAAAGAGATAGCGATTCTCAACAGAGAAATCGACAAGTTTCGCAGCGAAGTCAACCAATATGAAATCACCAATAGTGTGCTTGTCAACGTTGAAGCTCATAAACTCGGAAAATGTGAATTCACGATCTCCTATTTCGTAAGTAACGCTTACTGGGAACCAACTTATGATTTTGTCCTCTCTGAGGAAACAACTGATGTGACAATGTACACGGTGGTCCAAAATAACACCCAAGAGGATTGGGATAAGGTCAATCTTACAGTCTCCACCGCCTCTCGACGCACAGCAACTATCTCAGAACCCTCTCCTTATTATATATCGATTTACGCTCCACCACCCCCTCGTGCCCGAAGGTCTATGGCTAAAGAGATGAAGATGGCCGCACCCGCTGCTTCTGGGGCCGCAAGGGATGAAGCTGAACTTGAAGAGCTTGCAATAGCTGCTGAAGAACCACTCCCAGACATGGCTCCACAACCTATTACTGCAACAGCCATGGAAGTTGGTGGGGTTTATGTCTTTGTGCTTCCTGACCCAGTCAAAGTCCCTGCTGATGGCGAACCCCATGCTTTCCCAACCAGTCGCATCCAACTGGAAGCTGACCGGAAATTCTTCTGGAATGCGGTGGATTTCGCGGAAGCAATTGAAGTAACCACTATAGAAAATGGGGATAGTGTCTTGCTTCCCGGAAGAGCACGCATCTATTTCCAGGATGAATATCTAGGCGAAACGCACCTCAACCTCATTGCTCCTCATGAAAAAGTCGATGTAGGCATGCGTTTCTCATATGAACTCAAAGTAGAGAAAAAGTTGGTGTCTAAAAGCACTGAGAAGAAGGGCCTACTCAAAGGGAACGTAGCCCGCGAATATGCCTATGAATTAACCCTTAAGAACTTCCGGAAGAAAAAGAGCGAGGTCAAGATCATGGATCGGACCCCTCATAGTGACTCAGAAATCATCAAAGTTGAAGATCGGAAATTCTCCCCGGCGCCAACGAAAGATGAATTGGGTGTCCTAACTTGGGAGATTGAAATTCCCAAAGAAGATGAGGCTAAAATAACCTACTCTTTCTTTGTCGAATATCCTCGCGGTCAAAGAATCCATCCACCCCTACCTTAACTGAACCTCTGTGGTTGCATAAATGGCACGACCTCATGAAATAGTGAAGACCGTAAAATCTTCCAAGAGTTCCAAACGAACAAAGAACTATATTCTAAAGCCTGCTTTACATCCAAATGGATGGAAGCTGCAGATTGGAGAGGGCGATGGAACCCCTCTCTTCACTGTTCTCAAACATCCAACGACACCGCCTCAATTCAAGCTTCTTCCTGAAAATAAGCAAAAGGTCAGTCCACTGCGAATAAGGACTACAGCTGTGAGAGATGTGCTCCGCTACACACTCTTTGAGGATAGGCAAGAGTTACTATCTATTCTACATGCCCTGAACTCTCCGGTAGTTTCTGTGCGAAATCAACAACGTGAGACGATTGCTCGATTTTCAACTTTAAGCCCGGAGATCGTTCTGCTTCGAGCTATACGCGGTTCAGTTGCCTATCTTCGGTTCAAGGAAAAACCTGAGCCGTTGGGATTCCAAATTGAATGTGAAGCACAACCTAGCAATCAATGGCTTTATGCGATTATTCTCTATGTGGTTGCTCGAATCGAGTCATATGAATCTATTTCTCGCCTCGATGAGAAAACACAGCCAGATGAAGATGTACCTGCTGAGAATGTCAAACGGTAATTCCTTAATATTTTAGAATAGGAACTACCCATTCTCTGCAGAGTCGGTCAAATCCCGGTAACCAGGAAGTGCCATTTCTTCATGCAAATTGAAGTGTTAGGAAGTTCCTCATTTATTCCCACAATCAAAGGGAGTTGGTCGAGTTTCCTAATCAACCTTGGAAACAGGGACCGCATTCTCATCGATGCAGGAACTCGACGTCTTCTTGGATTACGGAAAGACGTACTCACAGTAAACCACATCTTCATTACCCACAGACACTCCGACCATATAATGTTCCTCGGCGCACTCTTACGACGGATGAAGCGCAACAACCGAAAAAAACCCCTTACAATCTATTGTCCCGTCAACGCTTTTTACCACATCACAGGATTCATCCGATTCTATAATCCAAAAGGCATTCCCGAGTTTGTTAATTTCGAAACCTTTACACCGGATGAACCTGAACATATTATCACACTCCCCAAATCCAACACTGAAATATGGGCCGCTGCCGCCTGCCATACCACCATGGCTGCAGGTTATGGCATACTCCAAGGGAACACCAAAGTTGTTATTGTGCCGGATACGGCCCCAAATTGTAAAACATTGTTGGCTCTAGCTAAGGGCGCTCGAGCTTTGTTCCATGACACTACGTTTCCCACGGCCGTGCACAGCTTTGCAATGGCAAAAGGGCATTCTAGTCCAGAGGGGGCAGGAATGGATGCCGCGAAGGCAGAAGTTCAAACCCTAGTGTTAATTCATACTAGCAGGGCACGGTACCGTGATGCTCAAAATCTGGTAATAGGCGCAGCAAGATACTTCGATGGCGATATCCATGTGGGCGAGGATAAATCGACATTCACCTTTTAAATCGTTGAAGATTGGATTGACAACCTGATGACAAGCTCTAGCTCTTTCCCAATGGTTGCTTGCTTAGGTGAAGTCCTAATTGATTTTATCGCTGAGCAGATTGGAACCCTAGACAAAGTACATTCGTTTCAGCGAGCACCGGGTGGGGCCCCAGCGAATGTTGCAGTGGGAATAGCCCGATTAGGTGTACCCTGTAGCTTCATTGGCAAGGTGGGTGCGGATACCTTTGGAGCATTCTTGATATCGACGCTGAAGGAAAATGGTGTCGATACCTCTGCAATCCTTCAAACATCTGAAGCCCCCACAGCACTTGCGTTCGTGAGTCGTTCTGAATCGGGGGATCCCCATTTTCTTTTTTATCGAGATCCGTGCGCAGATACGCTTCTCACGGAATCAGATCTTCCACGGGACTGGTTCCAGCATCTGCGATTTCTCCATGTCGGTGGGGTCAGCTTGACCCGTGAACCCAGCCGCACAACTACTATCCAGGCCGCAAAACTTGCAAAGAACAGCGGTGCAAGGGTAACCTTTGATCCCAATCTTCGGTTAGCACTTTGGTCCCAAGACCTTTCGGCTTGTCGAGAACAGATGCATGCCTTACTTGCCTATACAGACATCTTTCTTCCCTCTCAGGAAGAACTACTAACGATCATGGCGACACAGGATGTTGGGGACGCAATTGCGAAAACTCATAGACTGGGGCCATCAATCGTCTGTGTAAAACGAGGGGCTCATGGTGTTTTGATTTCTGAAGAGAAATCAGAAGGTGATTTAAGGCAGTTTTCTCAGCCCTCCTTTAATGTAAAGGTGGTAGATGCGACTGGTGCAGGGGATGGATTTGATGCCGGTCTTATTGTAGGGCTTGTTCGTGGTCTATCCCTTGAAGCGGCTGTAAAACAGGGAACTGCAATTGCATCTCTCGTAACCACAAAATTAGGGGCGATGACCGCCCTTCCATCTGAACTCGAGTTAGAAAGGTTTCTTAGGGAATATGAAGGGGCATGAACTTAGGGAACACAGTAACGATAAACGACGTGGCGACCCGCGGTTTCTGATTTTCGGACAATCCGAATGACATCTCCAGGTCGAGCACCAATTGCCTTCGCTGCAGGATCACCAGCTTTGATTCGTGGTAATTGTTCACGGCTTATCCCATACTCTTTCTCGACTTCGTCAATTTCTTTATCGGTTATGATGTCATGTTCAGGAACTAATTCGTGTAAGAACAAGTCGATTGACAAAAATCGACGGTGCAACAGTTCAACATCCATTTCCTTTGCTTCACGACGAGCTGCATACGTGTATCGTTCTCCACCAATGATTATCGCGTAGGAAAATTCTCCATTGTCACGCTCCTTGATTGTGTTACGTAGAATTTCAACACCAACAGTTGGAGTATCAAGGATGACGCGAATTAAGAGCGTTTGTTTAGCCTTCCTGGTGGATTTTGCGTGTATATCGATTATCCCCTCTTTTTCCCCCTCGATTCTTTTAGTGATTTCATATCCACGGCGTTCTATTAGTCGCTTAAGATAATTGAATTGATTATCTGTTAACACAACTCTCACCATACAATATGCTATGTTTCCCGCGGTCGATTCGCGACAGTGGAAAAACCACTTATAAACATTTGTGTCCTCTGTAATTCTTTCCTCCTATTGAGGGGGTTTGAGAAGGGATTTTCGGATTCCATCTGGATCGATTAGAACTGATAAGGTGTTAATTTCCTTTTTTGAGGGAGGTGCGGTTTCTGGTATCTTATTGGGAACCTCAAAGGCAAACCCTGTCTGTTGTTTTACCTGTTCTAACGTTATCCCACGATGTAGGGATTCTAGGCGAATTCGGTTATTCTCCCTGCTAAGTTTGAATACACATAAATCGGTGACGATGACATCGGGTCCTCCATTGCGTATCCCTTTCGCCGCTGGAATCCATCCTGGGCTCGTTATAAAAGGAACCTTTTCCACTAGATTACGTGGGCTATGGTTTGGTCGCCATGACACGATACGTCGGAAGGTTCGAATCATCAAGGGTCCTCCAGCCCCACCTGGTAAACGGACTTTCGGCTGGTTGTAGTCTTTCCCTATAATACTCATGTTCAAACTACCAAATTGGTCAATCTGTACTCCACCAAGAAACGCCACATCCATTCGACCGTTATTAGCCAAGTCGAAAATCTCTGGAAATGTTATCGCATTTTCACAACAATCAAAGAGGTGGGGATCACCGGTCGAAAAGGGTCGTGGATTAGGATCTGGGTTGATGGCCCCGAGTATGGTGAAATATATTAAATTCGGAGCATGCGTTGCTTTCGCAAGCAACGTTGCAAGCATTTGAACAGGACTTGCTACTCCCGTGAAAACTCGGTCGCCATCCTGTAACTGACGAGCGAGCGTAGAGAGAATTAACTCATCAAATTCGTAATCGACGATTTTTCTGGTCACCTGTCTCCCTCCCTTAGACTATCTTCACTATCGTAAGGTTTCCACGGTGGGGGGAATCCCGTCTTCTGCATAAATGCAGCATGATTAGAACACGAAATGATGTATTCGTCCCGATATTGGTCAAATCCCTCGGCGGTTTTTGCTTTTTCTAAATAAACTGAGATATGTGCTTGATCCACCTCATAACGGTGGTTCAGCGCAGTGGGAGCCGCACCATACGGGACCTGCGAAATGGCATCGATAAGAAAATGGGGAATCGTGATGCAACTCGGATCTAAGGTGTCTGATTCAATGATGTCTTCGACAGTGACCACAACTTTCTCACATGCTTGGGCTGTGGTTAGGGTGAATGTGGTCCAGGGTTCATCAAGGAATATGTTTCCCCTGCTATCTGCTGCATGTGCATGAAGTATGAGAACATCGGGGCGTAAGGCTGGCACAGTAATGACCGTGTTATTCGGGTCATAGGGTGACTGCATGATTTGATAATCGTTTCGAATCGAAAGTAAATCTGAACCGCGAAAATCTGGTAAAGGCATGAAGGGAATGCCATAAGCTCCTGCTCGTAGAGCCATACAAATGGCATAGCCCATACTTTCTTTCACCTGAATAGTTCCCTGTTCAGCCGCATCACGGAACCGATGCATCATGGCAAAGCCGTTTTGGGTCATGAATCCAAGGAAGTAGAATTCTAGTTCTGCAACGCAGCCTGCACCAATTAGCTGGTCGATGGCTAGCCCATTGGGCGCACTAACGACGCGAAGATTACGGACTTTTGCTCGAATTAATTCATGGATCACAGCCATGGGTAATCGATTAACTAATAACCCTTCGAGGTAGACGTGACTTCCATCGGGGATGAACTTACGTACTAGTTGATTGAATGGGATGAACTTGCTGGATTGTGCCAATGGTAATTCAACCTCTTTGTTTCTAATTGACAAGTTGAAGTCAAATGTAGGGTTGAGCTATTTGCTTTGCGGCTCACGTGAACTGATCTGAACCCACCCTTTCCGAATCACCCAAATGAGGGGAATGAGAATCGTGGGAATAATAATCAGGAATTGAACTTGCCATGTGTAGACGGGAAAGCCATTTGGTAAATAAAACAGGGGGAAGGGCCAAAACACGTTATACATCCCTAAAAGATTAGCTACGAGGGATGGTATAGCTACAGTCACAGTAATTGCCGTCAAGATGACGATGATATGGTTAAGGCGGTTGGCAAGAAGGATTGAGTGTAATGATACCAAATCGTTGAGGTTACGCCCATTTATTTCGAGCGCCTGTTGTTGACGTTCAATTTCAGAAATTGTAACATCCAGTAGGGCTCTCAACTCCTCGGTAAGTTGCAGGTATCGGGGCACATGTTGAAGCATCATATCGATGAAGTGTCGTTGTACCGTCAGGTGTTGATAAAATTCATTTTGTAGAGAGCGAATACGTTGAATTTCTGAAAGTAGGACACTAATATTGATATCAGCATATCGTGCTTCCAATTCCTTGGTGGCTTGTTCAATATTGTTAATGATTAGGAAATTCCGTTCAATGATTTCTTGAACAATTCTTACAGCCACTAGTGAGGGGTCAACTTCCTGTTCCCCTGCCACAAGGTTTCGAAGAGTTTCCTCAACCTCGACGATAGCATCAGGTGGTATGCTCTTTCCAATAGTGGCAACCATTTTTTCTCCAAGAAGTACTAGGGCAGGTTCTGCATGCAGAACAGGTTTTGCTACCATCGTTGGTACATGAAACGCTGAATAATCGAAGAATCTGTGATATCGGCCTCTTTGGGATTGTTCGAGGACCCGGGCTAGGCTCTTCGAATCAACTGATAAGTATAGACCAAGCTCTGCATAATCCTCTGTGGATGGATTTACGGCTGATATCCACATAAATTTAGTATCTCGCCAAACTTTTTTGAAATCTCCATTCTTCGCTAGTTTACGAAATTCATTGTTCTTGGTGTAGTACACTGTTATCATATGGTCTCTCAAATCCATGCATTTGACAGAGGCGCACGTCATCTATTAGAAGTGGGGATATTAAAAGATTGAAAACTAGCTGAAAATTACTTCAGTTGACGTGAGACCATGACGGCTTCGCCCTTTAATTCAAGAAGTCCTGCGCGGACGAGTTCCTGAACTCGGCGACGCGCTTCGTATAGCCCCACGCCTAAAATCTTACTGAGTTCTTCAAGTGTTCGTTGCCCAGTCTCACGAACCAACAAGTAAATTCTGTACTTAGGATCCTTTTCGAGAGCTTTTCGGAGTTTCTCATATTCTACTTCTAAATCCGTTACTCGGCGTCGTAAAACGGTCGTGTCTTGAACAGCTTCACGTTGAACGATTCCCACAGTTCGCAGTTTGGATGCTTCATCCTGGGCATCTTGTGCCATATCCTTCTTCACTAGGAAATCCTTTTGCAGAGCAACCAATTCCTCATCGCGTTTCCGAATGACTTCCTGTAATTTACCGATCCGTTTTGCCATTTCTTCTAACTGAACTAATAGGTGTTCTTCCCGTTCCTTTGTTGTTTCTTCTAAGGTCTTATACTTGTCTTGAAGCTCTCGATTAACTTCGTTGAGTTGTTCTTCCGTTTCTTTGTGCTTCTCCATTTCAGCTTCCAGATCAGTAAGTTCTTTTTGACGATGCGCAAGGTCCGTATTCGCCTGTTCGAGTTGCTTGGTGAGTGATTCTATCTGCTCATCGAGTGCCTTTCTCTTAGCATTGAGTTCATCCGCTTGGCTGAGAAGATCAGAGACTTGATTAACTAGCTCTTCTTTTTCGGTTTTTAGCTGCTCAATATCTACCTCTTCAACGGCACCTTCTTCTACGGCTTCAGGTGTTTCATTGATAGTAGCAATAGGTTCTTTGACGGGAATATCCACAGCGTCTTCAATGGAAGTGGTAGATTCTTCTTCAGGTTCAGGTGCTGTGTCTGTTTCAGGTTCATTGATAGATAGGTTCGCAGTCTCTTCATCAGGTTCAGATATGGGCTCTTCCACTGGTTGCTCGGGTTTTCGATATCTCCACTTCTTGGAATTCTCACCTGGTGAATCCTCAGGCAGCTCAGTTGGCATATGTAATTCCCCTATCAGTACTAGAGTATCAAATCGAATATGCATTAAACTTTGTGGCACTCTCCTTAAAGAGTATAGAATATCGCGTAACACAAAATGAGCTGGTTCCCCTTATTCCAAGTCAATGACTTTCAAAACAATATGCAGTTGATTGAAATTGCCTAGTTAGGGTGTGCACATCCCGTTTGATCTCTTCAACGGCATTTCCTCGAAGGCGATTTGCGATTAATATTGCTATATGTTGCATTTGCTCAGTTTTCATACCCCGGCGCGTAACCTCTTGCGAACCAAGTCGTACTCCAATATCGGCAATGATATCAGCTGCTTCTAATTGGTTGCACATCTTCTCTCCCTGGTGTAGGTCTTCTGTCTGAAGTAAGACTTGATGCGTCTTCGTGTAGCCCCAACCCATCCCAACAACACCCACTTCTTCCTTTACTAACGCCCTCGCGAGGGTTTCACTATTGACAACTACTTGCTTTGCATAATCTTTGCCAAAAGCAAGCATTTCGGCTAGGGCAATTGCTAATGCGGCTACGCGATGATGGTGATAATTATCAATTAACACCGGATTTGGACGTAGTGTCAAATTGATTTGTTCAGCGAGATCTGGATCCTTTTTGATTAAGATGATCCCGCCTTGAGGACCAAAAAAGGTCTTGTGGGTGCTCCCCAACAGAATTTGCGCTCCCTCTTTGAATGGGTCCTGAAATTGTCCCCCGGCAATCAAGCCCAGAACGTGGGACCCATCGTACACCAAAGTTGCACCTACTTCTTTGCATACCTTGGCAAGCTCAGCCACTGGATGGGGCTTCAGGAAGATGCTTGCGCCTAAAATCACTATACGTGGACGGACGCGGTCAATCAACGATTCTGTACGTGACACGTCCATTGAATAGATATCCTCTTTATAGGGGAGATAGTGGACATCGAGGGGAAATCGGGCTTGTAGATTCAATGGATATCCTCCATTATCAATATGAGAAATCACGATCGGATCATTCGGTTGACACAAACCCATGATTACTGCCATTAATGAAAGGTGGCCTGAAAGGGGACGAACGTTGGCATAGTCAGCATTAAAGAGCTTCTTTGCCGCCTCAACAGCCATTTCCTCAACCTTTATGGTGAATTTCGTGCCGCCATACCACGTTTGATCCCACGCGTATCGATGACCAAAATCTGATGCCAGCATCATTCGAACCTGGGGACTGGTGAGGTTTTCTGAAGGGATTAAGTTTAGACAGAGTTGTCGCCATTGTTCGTGTGCCTGAGTTGTTGAAAGGATGGTTTGGGCAAGTTCTGCACACATGATATATCTACTCCTATCAAAGTCCTGAGGAAATTTCGTAAACTACGCATTAGAATGTATGTGATTGAATAAGCTTTTTCAACAGTTGTACCTGATGACCTGTTCTAACCCTTTAAGCAGGCGATGACTTTGACTGACGACCCACCTCCAAGAAAGGAGCCTCTTAATCAGCAATCAATTCGTATCTCTACCATGTGGTCGTCGTGGCAGATCGGAGCCAACCTCCTTTGGGCGTACACGGGTGCGTTAGCCGTTGATTTAGGGGCATCAGGCATCCAGCAAAGCACGGTTACTGGAGTCCAGACACTTGGAAACGCCTCGATGCAATGGGCTTGGGGAAGTCTCACTGATCGATTTGGTAGGCGTCCATTCCTCTTCATTGGGTTACTCGCCATCGGAATGACGGCCGCTCTCGTTCCCTTTGCTCAGAATGCATGGCAACTCATTTTACTCTTATTGGTGCCCACTATCATTGGAAGTGCCGCTATTCCTGCGTGGAATGGCTTACTTGGAGATATTACAACGATGAAGGGTCGCGGGCGGTTCGTGGGACTTGTTACCGCGATAGGGACAATCGCTTCAGCAATAGCACTTGTTGTCGTAGGCTTCTTCGCCGTATCCATTGGTTTGACAGGATTAGCGCAATATCAAGTTCCGATGTACCTAGCGTGTGTCGCTTCAATCATTGCGGTTATCTGCGTCCTTGTTCTAAAGGAAACCGTCCGTGTTTCAAAACATCGCGTGTTCCGTATTCGAGAGTCCGTCAAAGCAACACCTCGATTCGTTCGATTCTTAATTATCAATATCATTTTCTTCACTGCCATGGGTGCAGCCTGGCCGCTTTTTCCCATAGTCTCTCGTGGGATTCTCAATGTGGATTTATTTCTAATCGGCGTGTTTACTGCAATATTCAGCATTTCTTCTGGAATTGCTCAAATTGCGGCAGGTGTCCTCTCTGACCATTTTGGGCGAAAACCCATTATTATAATAGCGCGTAGTTTGATTTTCATTGCTCCCCTCTGTTCCGCCCTGGGAGCTATCACCGGGAATATCTGGTTCCTGGTTCCCCTCAATATTAGCGGCGGATTTTTGACTGGCCTATTCATTGTCAGTAGCACAGCATGGTTACTCGATTCCGCTCCTCCGATTTACAGGGGAACTGTTGTCGCACTTTTTAATTTCTTCACAGGAGTTGCTGCATTTTGTTCTGCAATGGTTTCCGGCTTCGTACTCGATTATCTCACTCTCCAAATTCCCTATGCAACCGCAGTCATACTAATGTTGCTAACCATCGTGGTCCTAAGGATATTTGCGTCCTTTGGGTACTTTGCAATCAATGAAACGCTGGTGAAAGTACCTGCCCCAACCATTCCCCGTGTTCCTGGTTCAGATCGAGCTCCTTAAGACTTTGAGGAGCTATGAAGGGTCTGGATAAGATCAGTGTAGAACTTTGCGGTTTGAGGTATCGATTCCAGAAGGACATGCTCGTTAGATCCATGAATGCCATATCCAATGGGGCCAAAATCGATAGCCTGAATTTCCCTATCAGTGAAATGGCGTGTATCACTTGCTCCTCCTAATTCAATGGGCTCGATTTTTTGGGCATTTGTCTTGGCGACTTGCTGAGCCGTTGTGACTAGGTGTGATTTTATGGGCGTGTTCATGTATGCTTTGCCTAACTTTACCGATCCTTGATATTCGATTCCTGATAGTTTCTCCACTAGCACAGCGTCCAATGCCTTTTGCACGGATTCCACGTCCATTGTCATTGCCCGGCCATCAAAATAGATTACCCATCGGTTGTCATGTTCGTACAACAGGTTGGGACAGAAGGTGATGCCATAATCACTGAGAAGTGTGGGAAACTGGATTCTGGATATCGGTAGCAGGGCTTGGAGGAGCCGTTTAAGGTTATGATCACAAGTATGCAGGTGTTTGTTCGCCTTCACAGCTGGGTTGATGCTGGTAATCTCAAACCAATCCGGAACGACGTTGCTTTTGATGTAACCACCTGCTGTTGATCTAACTTCAATCTCGGGATTACGCAGTAAAAAACTGGACGCAGCGAGTAGTGCATGCTGGTCGATACCAGGCAGGAAATAAGCCGAATGGCGTGACTTTCGCCCAAGATATTCTGTGGTGAAGCGATGAGTTGCGAGTCCTCCTTCAAAGGGCGAGGGATTTTTTGGAACGGAAATAGTTACTGAAACGGTATTTCTCCGACGAGTGACAATCTGCATACCCACGCCATCCGCTGTCACGAGATAGTCGGGAAACAGGTGGCGTTTTTCCAATGCCGCTCGGACGACAGGGGCCCCATTCATTCCTCCAATTTCTTCATCACCAGTCATTGCAAAGGCGACAGTCCCATTGATTTCCTGTTGTATAAGCTCCTCCGCTGAAAGTAACAAGGCCGTTGTATTTCCCTTATCGTCCGCTGTTCCGCGACCATACCCCATCTCTCCCTTAACCGTTAATTCAAATGGATCAGTATCCCATCCCTCACCAACGGGAACAACATCAAAATGAGCTAGTAATAAAGTCACCGGGCGACCGGAACCATGAGTGGCAAGCACAGAAAAAAAGCCCATCTGCTCGATAATCTGGGTCTTATACCCCATTTGGGCAAGAATGGATTCAAGATATTCAGGGCATTCTCTGGTTGGCCAAATTTCTTTAGCTGGATCGTTGACCGTGGGGAATTGTATAAGCTTCTTCAGTACAGTAAGATAATCCACATACGTGTCCTCCTATTGAAGTTCATTTGGTGGTTACGGTGCAGCCATCTTTTTCAATAATGATGGTGTGCTCGGCTTGGGCAATAGGACTCTTATCCCGTAATCCCAGCACTGGATAGTTATGTATACACCCCTCTCGTTTTAACTGGTGCAAGCTAGGGGTTATCTTGTCTCTTTCGACAAGCTCAACCATCCACCGGGAAGAGAAAGGTAATTGGGCAAATTTCACTTTCATCAAGCTGAATAGCGACCGCAATTCTGCGCTCCTAGGGTTCTGTGCACGAGCAAAACCGAAGATATGCCCGGGTTCCAAGTTATCCACTCGGGGGTTGTTGCTATACGTAGCGAAGGGTTCAATGGCCACGACCATTTGTTCGTTCAGTCGGGGCGAGATGATACGCTCTCCTGAATGAGCCACTGCTGGTACCGAGACTCCGGCATGTAAATTGAATGGCTCAATGCTGTGACCTGTAAGGTTCTCAATGGGTCGAGTTTTCATTTGACGCATGGCAGTTGAAATTGCTTTTGAGATGTTCCAGACACGAATCCCTGCCCGGGCTGTTTGAATGGCTGCTTGTAATCCTGCCTCTGCAGCCTCTACGAGTCGTTGGAGGTTCTCATCCTCGCCCACAAGGACAGTCTTTGCAGTATCAGCGACGTAGCCGTCAATATGCACACCGAGGTCGATTTTGACCAGTGCTAACTCGGGGATCTGAGTTCTATCCTCTAAGCTCGGTGTATAGTGTGCAGCATGGTGGTTAACAGAGATGTTGATGGGAAAGGCTGGTTTTCCACCAAGAGCGTGAATTCTATCTTCTCCTCCTCCAACAATACTAAGCAAGGATTCATCCGCTTTCACATGGCTACAGGTAAAGGCAAGGGCGTCAGAGGCAATTTTCCCTGCACGAAGTAATTTTTCACGAACTTTTCCAAAGCTTTCATCATCAGCCATTGCTGTTCATTCCATAACCACGAATTCACTAATATATTGCTGAAATTGAGACAAAATGGGTCGTTGACTTTAATTTAGCTTCTGCTTATAGTTTCGCTTAGGCTCAAAAAGAGTTAAGAATAGACTTTCCAATGAATAAGAAAGGTGGATGTAAGCCACTTACCCTGGGGGCTCCAATCGTGACTACATTGGAAGAACTGCGCAAGTATTACTCTATGCTCAAGGATGTTAGTTCTAAGTGTCAAACAATATTAGGCGGTCTCCCCTCTGAAGTTGAGACCTCCCTAGAAGATGTTGGAAGGGAGCTTTTGGCGATTGAAGGGTTTGATCGGGATGCGAAAACAAGCTGGTCTCTAAGCCCCAAAAAGCGGCGTCTAGTCAAACAAATCGATAAAGAACTTCCCAAACTCGATAAAGGTCTAAATCGGTCATTAGATCTTCACATCGAATTGCTTCGAAATTACATGGTGGAACTCGAGGAGTTGAAGGCCACCATCATGTCCTTTGACATCAAATTAGGGCGAGACCTCAACAATCTCTCATTCCCTTCAACGAGAGGGAAATATGCCGTCGTGTTACCTGTTATCTCCCGGTTTGTGTCTAATTTGGAGGGGCTTTCAAAGCAGCTCCGTGAAGCGCTTCTTAAACAAACGAATGATATGCTCGAACAAAATCGGGCCCTTATCAAGACCTATGATCGCTTTGTAGGCATAGATACTAGTGATGTGTCAATTAGCGCGGAGCGGACTTCCGTTGATATTAATACAATTCCGGAACTATTCGAAATTCGCAAGACCCTGCGGCAAGAGCATGAATATCTCACCAGCCGACGCGGGGAAGTAGTCGATACCTTGCGGGCGAAACTACAAGCTAGCATCGAATCCGCGCTAGCCCTTTTGGAAACCGCTCGTAGTTTGAATTTGAATGTGCCTATGGCCATTTCTACATCCCTTGAAGGGCTTATGAAGCAACTTGAAGGCGAAGCGAATCTGACGATGCTTCTCGGCTTGGTACAACAATATGACGGACAGGTGATGAAAGCCTCCAGTGAGATTAGACGTCAACTACTCGAATTTGCTCATAACCTTAATCGGATACTGGCAAGTGCCAATATCTCCAACGAAGCCAGTTTCCTTCCACCAATACCCCCTGAAGTCCCCAAGGAAGCTGATCTAGCGGCCCTCATTGCTAGCTATGAGCGGCTACAAGCCTACCAAACCAATGTCGAAACAGCCCTTCGTTCCGAAACTAGCCGAATTCTCGATGATTTAACGCGGGCCGTAAAGCGAAAGGTGCTGCCGAATTCCAATGAACTTGAGGCATTTGTGAAAAAACAAACAAAACCCCTCAATAAGGCTGACCTTAAGGATCTTGTCAAGATTTACTCAGAAACTTCCGGACAAATAATTGAAGAGCATGGAAAATTACTGGCGGAAATTCGAACCCAAGAAGCGTTGCTAGTACGTATCTCTGAAACTGCCAGTACCATTCTTGATAAAACCACAATGGGCGCTGCTCCTGCTCCTGTCCGAACCACGGATATTTCATTCCCTGAGCTAGTTGAGGCTTATGCACGACTCCACAAGCATGTAGAAAACCGTATTGATTTATTCCGCAAGGCATGGGAACGAGAACTCAATGCTCTCTTAGCAGAAATCCAGGTCATCAAACCAACCTATCGAGAATCCTTCAAAACAATGGAAGAATTCTTGGAAACAGCAATTAAGCATATTCGTGCTAGTAAGAGTTTTGAGGAAATTGAAGAGGTTGCTCGCGAAGCCCAGGGTGATGCTCTCTATAAGGCACAAGACGCTATTGAAAACCTCAAATATCGACTTGACTTGAAGCTACGCCTAGCAGTCTCAAAACTCCTGGGAATGGGATTGACTATTCCTTCCGAAGTCCAAGCTGCTATCCAAGAACTGACCACCGTAGTTCCTGCCAGCGAAACCTACGAAGAAGCCATTCGCAAAGCCCATCATATCGTAGAGGTATTTGAGAAACGCATTGTTGGTTACTTCAACCAGGCCTTGAATGAGCAGATTAAAGCCTTTTCAGAACTTACAAACGTCTCGGTCACCTTGGGTATCAAAACTGATACCTATGTCAAGCAGTCTATGAAACTTCAAGAAAAATTGCCTGCTAATATCGAAGAACTCCCTGATCGTTTTGATGAACTTCGGGAATTACTCACTGATGCTAAGTTGCTTAAGGATATTCGATCCAAAGCCAACGAAGTCTGGCGAAATCTCAATTCAGTCACCGACCTCCTTGAACGGCATGGGCAAGCAGAGGTTGTGGTTAAACTGAAGGACCTTCTCGCCCGGGTTCCTGATGCTTTAGATGCAGAGCAAGTGAATACGGTGCTTGAAATCTGTATGGCACTTGTTGAGGCTCAAAATAGTGTTTTGGACATTCTTCGAAACATGGAACAAAAAACCGAAGCGGCATTCGAAAAACTCCTGGAAAATACCACCGAATACTATTCAACGATAAAACGAGTTTATGATGCTCGCCCACAAGAATTTAGCAAACTTATCTTCCCACTTGATACCTTACAAAATCTCCGTGGAAAGCTAGAAACGGTTAATTCTCTTCCTGAATCAATTGATATATTCACCACTATTCGCAGTTTAGAACAGCAGTGGCTGGAAAAAATCAAAGAACTCGACGAATGGCACAAAGCCCTTCGCGTATTCCTCGCAGATTTTAATCCAGCATCGCCAAAAGCTGAACGCAATCGTCAACTTAACGAAATCGAGAAACGTATTCGTGAAACCTATTCGCGTGAGGACACCGCTAATTACCTCACGTGGGCTGCTCGAGAACTCGCAGCCGTTATGATCGACCAAAAGGAAAAAGCCAAGAAAAAGTAGGATTGAACTACCATGGAAGCCTCAGATGAAGGACCACGAGTTGCGGAAGTATTTGCCATCGGTATCGGCGAATGCGGGAGCAACCTCGTTGGGGCCTATCTAAAACAAGCCCGAGAACGAATGCTACCACCACGTATTCGCGGGTACTTGTGTATGAACACCGACCGTTCAGATATTCAAAAACTCAGACAAAAATATGACATTCCTAAAGAAAACACACTCCTTTATGGTGCCTCTGATATTGGGTGTGGAGGCAACTTCACTGACGGGTATAATTATGTGCACGACTTCAAAGATGTCATCATGGGCCAGCTCACCCAATTAGGGTTTGAGGGGGTTTCTGGATTTATCATCTTTACCTCGTCTGGTGGAGGGACTGGGTGTGGCGGTGCTCCTGCACTCATTGAGATCCTTAAACAGCGATTCCAAGAAGAGGAGGGACGCCGCATCTTCGTCTACGTTTTCACGGTTCTTCCATTCAAGGACCAAACGTCAGAAGCTCTCAATACCATGTGGTCACTCTCCAAGCTCCTCCGTGGTCAGCTTGAAGACCGAGGTGCAGATCTTGTTTGTCTCCTTAGTAACCGTGCAATGCTTCGACGGATTCTAGCTTGGCGTGAAGGCGAAGTAGCAGATTTTCTTCAACAGCAGTTGCAAATCGATGTAGCTAAAGTAACCGATGTTGAAGGGATGGTTCCTTCTACCGTTGATGGTGCAAATGAAGCCTCTAAGGCTCAAGAATCTGCTTTCGTGGAATTAGTGAATCCCTTAGCCCTGCGCTTCGTCGAGCACATGCTTAGTCCTGGGGTTGTTGAACCTGGCAAGGAAGTATTTCCAACCACTGATATTGCCGACTATGCCCGGAAACTGGACCCCATCGTTGTGCCCTGTCTGTATACCGACGTCAGCCTGATTCCATCAGCAGGAAACATTGCCATGCAATTGAAGACTATGGTCAAATATGCCGTTGAACACTGTAGCTTCGCTGAAATCGGGTCTGAACCAGCCGCTTCTTCAACATATTATACCTTTTCTGGTTCCCGTGAATATGCTCGAGCCGAATACGATCCCCATATCAAACAGGCTCTCCGCCCCTATACAGCAAAAGGTGCCGCCATTACTCCATGTTTTGTCTCTTATGAAGATGACGTGCACCCTTCCGACTTACTCCTCCTGCTGGGGCTACCACAAATTCCCGAAATCGAAGACTTAGTAAACTCTTCGACTGAACTGGTTGATCTCCATGCAGGGCCATCACCGCTTAGACGTGGTTGGTTCAAGAAATCAAAAGGCGTCGGCGAAGAAGTTCTCCGTGCTGCGATTCGAGATGTTGCCGAATTGTTCAATCTCGAAATGAAGTAGGCGAGGCCATAACGGGGGAGAAGACCTTTGATTACGGCCGAAGAATTGCTGGAACGTATCCTCATACTCACCACGGTCAACTCCACCCTGATTCATGCCCTCATCACCATTGAAGCTGAAGGCGGTTTAGAGTCGAAACAAATTGACCAGCTCGCAAGTGGAGTTCGAGCGGTGCGAGAATCCGTGAAGCGAACTCTGGGCAACTCGGGAAATAACTCAGCAACATCTGGCTCCTCATTTGTAGATGATACGATTAAAGTGATTCTCACCCATCTCAAGCGTATAGAAACTGCACTGGATTCGTATTCGAAATCTCGAGAACAGGCGATCCTAAAAGAGGATTTGAAGGAACCTCTTTTAACCACTCAGCAGCTTATCACTGAAGCGAGTGCGGATCTCGCTGGTCTTACTGGAAAACCTTTTCAGCGGCGCCTTTCCATTTTCGATCCGGAAAAACAGCTTCCTCTCCTTCAGCAACTACTGGATAAATACTCGAGTCGAAGCCATCTTTTGCTACCCAATTACTGGTTTGAGTCCTGTCGAGAACTGTTCCGTTATAGTGAACCCCGAGAAGTGATAAGCGAAGTCACACATATTGCCGGGCAAGTGTTTTACAACCTTATTCGACGATTTCTTGCTGAAGCCCCCTGTGCTGGTCTCTTACAAGAACTGTCGCGAAGAGGAACGCTTGGAAACGACTTAACCAGTCGAGAACAAAATCAAATCGCGGGAACAGCGAGCGAATTCTATGATCAACTTGCTAATGCGTTGCAAAATAATTCAGTAAAAGCGAGTATTAGTGAGGCAAAGCGGGGTCTCCGTGCATTTGATTGGGGACCCGCTGACGTCGAAAAACGCGTTGTGGGTGTAGTCCATCGCAGTGCCCGAGAACTCGTTGATCAGGCAACGGATAGTAAAACCTTGTCTGATTCGGAACGCATCATCCACACGGAACTCAGTCGCTATCTTTGCGCATTAACTACGAATCTCCACAATTTACCGCGTTTCAACCAGTTGTTGACAGATATGAAGATCTAAGTCGGATAAAGGCGCTTCTTTAATTTCGCGTTACCGGTTTCTACATTGTAATCGATTAAATTCGCCCGGGCAAGGTCTCCCAGCGCTTTTCTAATTGCCGTCGCTTCATGTCCTGCAGTCTTAGTGATTTCATCGCGGGTCATTTCCTTCTTCCGACCGTGCAAAAGGAACAGAGTCTTTGCGTGTGGTTGGGCATAAAAGACATCCTCTAGCAATGCGATGTATAGGGCTAGCAATTCTTGAACGGGAATTGTGGCTTCCTGTTCTGTAACTAATTCCTTGTAGGTGTCGGACATTTTTTCTAATTGAGTCTTGATTGCGTTGAGCTCAGATTCTAGTGCTTTGTTTTTCACCATCAGATCTGTTGTCTGATCCGCTGATTCCTTCAACTCACCAATGGTTCTTTCTAATCGCTCGTTGGTTGCTGTTTTGTTAGCGAGTTCGCGAGTTAATTCTGCAATACGCGATTCTGCAGTTGTATTGAGTTCGCGCTGATTTTCGAGTTCTTTAATAACGTCTTTGACTATTTTTTGAATGCTCTTTACTGCTTTTGATACTTCAGTTTCGTAATCCTTTTCAGGTGGCTTCTCGGTTGCCATTATACTCACCCTGTGTTGTCCGTATACATTTGCATGAACTTTCTTCTATTTATGGTTAGGGTCTCCTGTCACTTTACCTTCTTCAACTTGCGAGTTATAATACGGTTAAGTTGAGGTGGGGGTGGAGGGGCTACAATTGATTCTTGAGCAAAATCAAATACAGTAATCATGTCCTCTTCGAGTTGAATCCTGAGTTTTTTTGTGTTATTCACAGTTCCAATCTTGCGAGCTGAAAGCTCATGACCTTCAAAGATGGATAATACTGTTTCAGCATTCTCTGGAATGGTAGAGACTACAAATCCAGTCGAAATGTACATCTTCAACCAATTTGCGAGGTCAATCTCCTTCGGAGTGGGAATAGCTGATAAATCGATGGTTGCTCCCTTTTGGGCATATTCTATCATCAATAGTGTTGTTCCGATTATGCCACCATTGCTTAGATCCTTTGATGCTGTGAGTAGCTGTTTTTGAGCAAGAACACGCATTGCTTCATAACGTTTCAGAATTTCCTTTGATGGTTTTAGTGTGCTGGTATCCCACCCGTACTCGTAATTAGGAGAGATACGTCCTTTCAAATCCACTGCGAGAATTAAGTCGTCCCCAGGCTGCGCTCCTCCGGCGCTGATATAGGAGTCTCGGGGAACAGTTCCACAAATTGATGCGCTGACGCTATTAATGGGCGCATCAGGTGTCGTGTGTCCACGTACAACTTCAACTTTAAATTTCTGCCCTGCTTCACAAATGCCCTCCATGATCTTCACCCCGGCATTCATTTCAGTGAAAGCAATATTCACCATCGCTACGATTGGTCGTCCTCCTGCTGCATAGATGTCGTTTACGTTTACAAGGATTGCAGCGTATCCTGCCACATAAGGTTTGGATTGTGCTAATTCGGGAATGACCGCATCTGTGGAAAGTAAAATGAGATTATCGCCACCAAGGTCGATTGCCGCCGAGTCTTCTCCAATGGATGAGAGCACATGTGGACATTTGAATCCCTCATTTCGCAGTATGGTTACCAATTGCCCAATGGGTTGTTTGCGACGGAGACCCCAGTAGTCCTTGACCTCAGATACAATGGAAGATAACTTATCTGACATGGGTATGCAGGCTCCTCAAAAGGAATCGGTGGTGTTAACTTCGATAAAACTATCGGTTCACAGGGGTTGGCAAAAATAATAGCATAAGTCTGAAAGGGCTGTCTACCCCGTTACCGAAATCCCATCGATGAGTAAGCTGGGAGTTGTTACAAAGAGTGAAGTGATTTCAATGTTATTACCGACACCGAGAAGTTGTTCTAGCCCCTTGTAGAAGTTTCCTGCAATTGACACAGGTTCCAATGGTCGTTTTTTCTCGCCATCCTCGATGAGAAATACTGAACTAGCAACAGCTGAAAATTCACCCGTTTCAACCGAGCTATGAAAAATTCCGATGGGGATGTCAGTAATCAACAATCCCTGACCATCAATGGATGCGATTAGCTCCTCCTCCGACTGCTTTCCTGCTGCCACTTCTAAGTTCTTACTAAAAATCGAAGGTGCATCTTCATATGGCAAACGTGAACCAAACGGTCCTCCGGAACGTGCACAATTACCAGTCGAAGCTTTTCCAGCAATCCGTCCATAATATGAATCAAAAATGAAGCTTTTCAGCATTCCATTCTTAACAATCACAGTTCGACCTTGGGGATGGCCTTCAGCATCAATGGCTTCAGTCTCAATTCCTAATGGGTTTTGACCATCATCAACTAGTGAAAAATTAGGATGAGCAATTTTTTCACCTTGTTTTTCCCGGAGAGGTGATAAGCCCTCCACAACAGTAGACCCTTTGGTAGCCTGCTGAAGACTTGAAAGGATATAACTCGCTGCAGCCCATGGCACCCATAATGTGGGAAGGGTTGTCGTTTGCCCCAATTTCTTGGCACCAAGTAGGCTAAGGGCCTTTTCTGCCGCTTTTTCGCCTATGCCAGAGACGTCTAAGGCTTTATCGCGGGTAACTAGTTCTTCTGAACCGGTCCTTCGTTCTTCCCCATCAATAGCCATTGCATAGGCACTGCAGGCATTATGTGCCGATGTAGAAGCCTGTTGAAGGCCCAGTGAATTCCCAATAGCGAAGCCACCCCAGGTCTTCTCACATCCAACAGCGGCTAGAAGTCTTCCATTGGCCTTAGTCATATTACCTATCAATTGGAGTGAATATCCTACCAAGTCGTCAGTTGTAAGCTCTAAGATCTCAGGGGCGAATTTACCTTCTTTTCCTGGAGGTTTGGGTTCGCAAAATCCCTTAAACCGAGTATCTTTTTCAGAGGTTGCTTTCAAGCTCGAAATGGCATCCTGCAAGGCCCTTTTGACGTGATTAGATGAGATGCCACTTGAGGATGCAAAACTTAGTTTCTGATCTCGGGTGGCACGCACAGCGGTGCCTGCGACTATGCCGTCCGTCGCTTCGACAACGCCTTGCTTAATTTCAACATTCGATTTACTTCGATAGTAAAGGTAGATTTCAAATTCAGCCGCTTTGTCCAAAGAATTCGCAAATTTTAAGCCTGTATCAACTTCAGATAATAAGGCATCCTTGATTTCATCGAATTCCATACCTTGGAACCTCCTCCTATGCTTTTCCTCCAAAGGTTACATTTTGAATGAGAAGTTTAGGTCCTCCAATTCCTGCGGGGAGTGGATATTGCCCGAATTTCCCACATCCGCCAAAGTACGAGCCCCATAAACCGATGTCACGTGTAGCACCTTCAATATGTTGTAAGAGTTCCAAGATGTTGCCAGATAATGAGACTTCAAGGATTGGGTGTTGGATTTCGCCATGTTCAACCCAATATCCTCTGTCAGCCTTAAACAGAAAACTCCCATCTCTTTCCACCTGTCCACCTGAGGTTTGAATCGCGTAAATACCCGTTCCTAATTGTTCAAGGGCCTCTTCTTCAGTAAGATCCCCTGGCTTGAAGTAGGTATTTGTCATACGCGGAATGGGCATGAAACCGAAGTGCACTGCTCGGCAATTACCTGTTGGTTCCTGCTCTAATTGTTGTGCGGTGCCACGGTTATGGAGATAATGTTTGAATATTCCCCGGTCAAGAATCGTTGTCATATTTGCTCGAATGCCCTGATCATCGAAGGGTAACCACATACCTCCCTCCTTTTTGATATCGGGGTTCCCTCCATCTACAATTGTCGCATGTTTAGTTCCAAGCATATTACCGATTTTCCCTGCTAAGGGTGAGGCCCCCATGGTAACGAAATCAGCTTCACTGAGGTGGCCAAAGCTCTCATGAGCTAGAACTCCTGCCAGTTCATTATCAATGAGGGTTGCAAACTTCCCTGCTGGGCAGGGTTTCGCTTGAATTTGTTCTGCTGCAAACATTGCAGCTTTTTTCCCGACTTCTTCTGGCGTGCTTCCTTTTCGATTATATGCTTCAAGCCCAAGGCTTCCTGCATTCCGTTCAGATCCAAAGACGAGAGCACCTGAGGACGCTTTGGAAGTGACCCGGCACATCATGTCAACCAGAAGAAATTCCCATTTGATTATTGATGCTTCGCTATTGGTGAAGAGCTTTTGACCAGTCAGTTCACCATAAGCGCCTGTAATGTTTTCAATTTCCTTTCCAACATCAAAGGCCGTGTCTACCATTCGGTTGATCAAGTCCATCTTGTAATCTTGCCCTTTGGTCTTTGGATGTATTTTCACAGAAAGTGAATCACTGGACCGACTTTTTACAGTAGGTCTTCTATCAAAGTCGAGTTTTAGGGTGGCTGCTGTAGAGGCGGCTTTTGCCATTCCATAAGCGCGAGTAACCGTTTCTTCAATGTCCTTTAGATCCTCGCTTGCGGTAAAGGAATAACCAGGGGTGCCATCGAAGTAGCAAATAATTCCAGTTCCTGTTCGAGACTTTAACATGATGTCTTTCCAGGTATCGTCTTTCTTCGTCTTAATTCGACGTAACGTGCGCAAGGTCAAATCATCAAAACGGGCTTCGACAAAATCTGCCCCTAATTTTTCACCCAACGAGACAGCAGCTTGGAGTTTTTCAAGCATGCAGTAAGCACCTTAAATGAAAGCAGTTGGTCAGGGCTAGCAAATTTATAGTATTTAAGCCGAACTCACCAACCGTGTTTGAAATTACTCTTGATATATGCAGGCTGGTGATAAGAATTGAAATTTGGTATTCAGATCGAACCTCAGTTTGGGCATACCTTCGATGATGTTTCTGCTATTACAGATGTTGCGTTGAAGAATGGGTTTTCCACTATATGGTTTTCAGATCATTTTATGTTGGATAAGGATTCCACAGATCGAATTCTCCTGGATCCATGGCTTCTGATGACGGCACTTACTCAACAGAACAAGAATGTTCGTGTAGGCAGCATGGTCTTTTGTCAAAGTTATCGAAATCCTGCTTTAACCGCTAAGATGGCTGCCACCTTAGATGTCTTATCAGGTGGACGCTTAGAATTTGGCATCGGCGCTGGATGGAAAGAAATCGAATACAAGGCTTATGGATATCCTTTTCCTTCAGCTAAAACTCGAATAGACCAGATGAATGAAGCGATTCAGATCATCCGCGGTATATGGACCTCTGAACGTTTCACCTTTACCGGTAAACACTATCAAGTCGAAGATATCATTGCCTTCCCGAAGCCCCTTCAGAAACCTATGCCAATTTGGGTAGGGGCTCAAAATGGCAAAGAATTCATGCTTCGTGCTACGGCAAAATATGGTGACGGAATTAATTTTGCGTGGATGAGCACTCCGGATGAACTTGCCACCCGCTTTACTCGGCTTGCAGAGCTATGTAAGAAATATGGACGAGAGATGTCTGATATTCAGAAATCATTGGGCTTGTGGACACGAATATTTGACACTGAAGAAGAAAAAGACGCAGCAGTCGTTGAGACTGCTAAAACACGAAATATCTCTATTGAGGACTTTCGAGAACGGATTGCCAAAGCACTTTGGGGCACCGCAAATCAAATTCTAACCCGGTTACGCGAATTCGAAGCGATTGGCGTAGAGCACCTTATCTTCATGTTTCCTCATAGGCAGGAAATCAATCAGATCAAAAGCTTTGGAAAATCAGTATTATCAAAGTTTTGACTGGAATTACGCTGGAGGCTATTTAACGGATTCTGCAGCAACCGGAAGCTTCTAATTATGAACGTTGTACATGCCAGCAATTTAAAGCGTGAACTGGGATTGCTGAACACATTTACACGTTATAATCTCCTGCTGCTGGACAACGGTGTCGAGATTGGTCAAAAAAACCATCATAGTTCAATGTGACAAGGTCTTCAAGACATATGAGGACGGAGATATTAAAATTGAAGTGCTAAAGGGTCTTGACTTCTCCGTTACAGCAGGCGAATTTGTCGCTATTGTGGGCGCCTCTGGAAGTGGTAAAACAACCCTCATAAACCTCATGGCATTATTGGACTCGCCAACAACGGGTGATATAAGCATCGATGGATTACCTGTTAATGGTTTGGAGGACAGGGCCCTTTCCAAACTCCGTCGGGACAAGATTGGTATCGTCTTTCAAGGCTTCTATCTTCTTGATATTATGAATGCCCGTGAAAATGTTGAGGTACCAATGATATTTGCTAATGTCTCTAAATATGAGCGAATATCACGGGCT
Source organism: Candidatus Hermodarchaeota archaeon (assembly GCA_016839365.1). GTDB lineage: Archaea > Asgardarchaeota > Hermodarchaeia > Hermodarchaeales > Hermodarchaeaceae > Hermodarchaeum. The sequence goes on along the minus strand of JAEOUH010000029.1, from coordinate 52,619 downwards.
CTGGATTTACTCGACTTAGTGGGAATGCGTGAGTTTGCTGAACAATATCCAACGCAAATGTCAGGGGGCCAAATGCAGCGAATCGCATTCGCGCGAGCTATTGCGAACAATCCAGTCCTCCTTCTTGCTGATGAACCGACTGGAAACCTAGATACAGCCACAGGGATTGAGATTATTAGGTTATTTCAAAAATTAGCTCATGAACATCAAAAAGCCGTGGTCGTTGCAACCCACGACCCCGAAGTTGCGGGCTCCGCCGACCGAATTCTTCTCCTCCGTCATGGAAGACTCCACACAGATACATCCATGTATGGACGTGAAAGCGATTCCCAGGAGGAGTAATCCTGACCTCCGGATCTAATCATCCAGTGGTTTCTCCAAATTCATCAGGGAGTCGCTTGTATGTAGCAGGCTATGTGGGTAATAGTGTTTGGAAGAACAAAGCACGTTTCTTCAGTTTACTCATCGGTATCATGATCGGGGTTGCATTAGTTGCATCTGTTTTTGTGTGGACTGATACCGATTCACAGGTGGCAACACTTGATTACTTTAACTCAAATACCTACCAATATGGAATTCAACAAATATACACCTTCCCTATCGATACCCAGCTACTCAATGAGGTTGAGAATTGGTGTAGAGAACAAACCGCTTATCGAGACTCAGACATCTTCTATCAGTCTATAGGTTTTCTAAATGGAACTGACTGGAACTCATCAACTACGTACCTCCCCTATCCCTATACACGCGAAATTAAGGACTTCCAAGCCTTTTTCGTTGAAAATGCCTTTCTTACCCGTGTAGTTTCCCAATTTTCTTTCGATGGCGTTTTCCAATTAGCTCCTGGTGAATGTCTAGTTAGTACACGAGTCATTGAGGACGCAAGTGAATTTCTCAATCAAACCATAACGATTGGATCTTACATCAATGTTACAATTGCTTCAATCTACCAAGAACCACTAACATTTAGTGATATTCAACCTTTCAATACAACCAATCTCCTAGTTGTGGGTATTTACAATATTACTAGGAGCAACTCTCTCCTCTTCTCATCAGCTCTTGGAACTTATCGTGTAAATCATCTCGGATCTATTCAAGAAAAGGTCTTTGGTTGGAATGATGGCATTATCATGCATTATACCCAACTGAATTCAACTGAGAGGGATACCCTTACTGCCAATTCTCTCTTTCCAATACTCCTTGTCCAGCTAAATCCTCAAGAAATCGCAGTGACTGGATTGGATAACGTACCCACTGAGATCCGGGAATTACAAGCTCAATTGGAACTACAGTTCACAGGGAGAATCACAGTGAGGGGTGAGGATCAAGTTGTTCTTCTGGAGCAGTATATTGCAGCGAGCCAATCGCGAAGAACAATGGCTGTATTAACCTTACCAACCATCTTACTCTCTATTCTTTTGACTATCTTTGCCACCAACATCTTTCTGAGTGGTCGCAAATCGGAGGTGGCGATACTACGTGCTCGAGGCGCCAGTTTCCGCCAACTCTACGCAGCCTTCATACTAGAATTCATCATTATTGGAACAATAGCCCTTGGTTTAGGGGTAGTTCTCAGCATTCTCGTTGGCTCGCTAATCCCTGCTTCAACAGGGTTCTTACAATTTAATCCATCAATCTTTTACACTTACCTTGTAAATGTCAGACTTGAGCCCCTAACCTGGCTAGTCGCATTTCTCACATGCATTATTCCCCCGTTGAGCTTCACATTGATTTCTGTTCGAAGCTTTCTCAAGGCTGAAATATACGAAGCGATGGTAGGTTCAACCCCTCAAGTTGAAGCTGACCTCGGCATTACAATCATTTACGCCATTGCTGTGTTTGCGTTGCTAGGGTTTCTTATCATTGCTTTACTCTTTCTCCCCGTAACTCCATTAATAGCGACAATCCTTTTCATTTATGCAGTCGTAGTATGGGCGCTTTTTAGCGATATTGGGTCTCGTATCGTTCGACAAATCATAGCGGGAGTAACCCGTGGGTTCCGACCTTTATTTGGGGAGAAGTCTTTCATTTTTGAGAAGAGTATGCGAACCCGTCGTCAACGAATCGTTCCACTTCTCTTAATTTTAACCCTTACCTTCTCAATTTCAGTATTCGCTGTTGTCGAAGCTCAAACAGTTCAAGATAACGCCTTCACACAGGTTAGCTATTTCATGGGAGGGGATTTGCGAGTCGAAAGTAATTCAATTCATCATAATCATACAAGTGAAATCCTATCTATTCCTGGCATCCTTTCGGCTTCTGCATTTATAGCAACATATGGGCTCCTTGGTTCAACTTCATTGACGCTTTACGGAATTGATGTTGAATCTTATGCTAGAACCGGCAACTGGGACCTCTCAAGCATGGTTGGAGAAGATCCGTTTGCGGCTCTTCAACGTTTGCAAAACCACACCGACGGAATTATTGTTCCCAACACTCTGGCAGGAGTTCTTGGAAGAACTATTGGAAGCAGGATAGTCATTTCAGTTCATCAGCAAGGAGGTGGAGTATTGGGCGATACTTCATTTCTAATTACTGGGATAGGTCGCAGTGCACCAGGACTGGGCTATTTCGATCCCAATGATCCTTCTCGACCTCCAGATCCTACCAATGGATTTCAATTCCAATCATCGCAGCTTTTTGCAATAATTAATAGCGATTTCCTACTCAATCGAAATATGACTAATACACGGCTAATCTTAGCTGAAGTTGATGCAAACGTGGATATTGTTCAAGTCCATCAACAAGTAAGTGATCTTAGTTTCCCAACTGCAGTATACTCTCCCATGACCTACTCGTTAGAAGAAGATTATCCAGAAGGCTATCTATTCAATCGAGGGGTGATAAGCCTCTTGTCTATAGGATTCTTAGCCTGTGTCATTATCAGCATTATTGCCCTCATTCTCTTTGTCGGAATCATTGTGCGCGAACGGCAAACAGAATATGCTATTATGCGTGCTGTGGGGAGTACTCAGCGACAAATAAGTGCAATAATAGTAGGCGAATTTGCAGGGCTCATCATCACATCTTTCTTAGTGGCATTACTTCTTGGGTTCTTCTTCTCTTGGCTTTCAATGTTTATCCTACTAGGCCTCTTTCCCTTTCCATATGTGATTCCTTTTCAACTGGGAATTCCTTGGGTATTATTACTTGCAGTTCTTGGGGTTGTGCTCATTGGAATTAGTATTGGAACGTATATCCCCGCCCGCCGTGCGGGTCGAACCAATGTCGGCAAAGTTCTACGGAATTTGTAAATTAGAAGGTGAAAAAATGACCTTAAGAAATAATCTCATCAGCGGTCTTATCAAAGAAGAAGAGTTTGCAGAGATCCCAGAAGATTTAGTTCTAATGGCTCACGATGTCTACAAAATCTATCAATCAGGTGAGATTGAAACTGTAGCTTTACGTGGTTTATCCTTCCAAATATTCCAAGGCGAAATAGTCGCAGTTGTTGGACCTTCAGGGAGTGGAAAGACCACCTTAGTAAATTTACTTGGAGGAACTCTGCGTCCAAGTGCGGGTCAGGTTTATTGGTCCAATATCAAACAAGACATTGCAAAGTTAGATGAACGTACTATCACAAATGCTCGACGAGGGTTCATAGGTTTCGTTTTTCAAGTGGATAATTTGCTTCATCACATGACTGCAAAACAAAATGTGGAACTCAGCGCACGGATTGCAGGCTTTCCCAAAACTTGGCGTGAACAACGGTCAGAAGAATTGTTAGAATCTGTGGGCTTGAGATCGCGAATGAATCATATTCCCGCCAAGCTCTCCGGTGGCGAACGCCAACGTGTTGCAATAGCTTCTGCTCTTATGAATAATCCTGCATTAATATTAGCAGATGAACCGACCGGTGATCTTGATCTTATTAATGCTGAAGAAATTCTTGACCTGTTCAAAAAACTCAACGAAGATTATGGAACGGCGTTCCTCATTGTAACCCACAGCCAATTGATCGCCTCAAAGGCTAGACGAACACTTGAACTGCGTGATGGAATAATCAGTGGGACTCATGATTCGGGCGTTCACCTTAAACAGCTTGAAAGGACTCGAGTACTAGAAGTTGATAACCAAGATAGGCTCCCCCTGCCTGAAAATATCTTACGTGAAATCGGACATCCACGCCGATTCCAAGTCGAAGTGGATGATGGACGGATAATTCTCACCCCTTCAACGATTGAGAATGCTGTAGCAGTCGAAGTGAAACTGGTCACCTGTCGGATTTGTGGTAAACTTGTTACTTCAAATCGAGTGACCTGCCCAGCCTGCGGAACAGCGCTATGAAAGTATGATGAAAAAAGGAGTCTTGAAGTCTTTGGCTCGAACCACAAAAACAGATGTTGAATCCCTGAACACGGATGAGCCAAGTTCAGCTAGATTCCGTAGAGGACTAAAAGATAGCGGCGTAAGTCGAAACCTCTATATCTCCAGATATGTTGCCCATGGGATTCGACGACATAAACGGCGTTCAATCAGTCTACTCATTGGAATTATGATTGGAGTGGCATTGGTCAGTTCTGTGTTTGTGTGGACTGAAACTGGAGCTCGAGTTGCCATTGACGATTATTTCGCCCAATTATCATTTCATTACTATTGCGTCCAAGGTCCAACTAACAACGACCCCCACGCTATTTTTCCTGTAAAGGAGTTTGTCGATACGCAGGTTACAACACAAGTCTCACATGTGGTTTATAGTTCAATCGCGTTGATTGATGCAACCACTCTTGATCCAACAGACCGATATCTCCCCTATCCTTACCAACGGGGAATCAAAGACTGTCAAGTCTTTTTCACTGATAATACCTTTCTAGAACGCGCTTCAGGGTCATTTCGAATAATCGATGGCGAGTTCCACCTGGATCCCGGTGAAGTACTTGTTAGCCAAAATGTTGTTGAAGATCTAAACCAGGTCATGGGCCGTCATGTTATAGTGGGAAGTGTAATTGATTTGTCTGTGGCGCGGGACTACCAAGTTACAAGCACAATTGGAGCAATTGATCCGACGAACATCAACGGATTACGAATAGCCGGTATTTATGAAGTTATATCACGCTTTGAACCGCTTCAGGAGGCCTTTCCCTCACAAAGTCGGCTCAATTGGGGGCCAATCTACGCTTCTGAAATCGTATTTGGTTGGTTTGACAGCGTAATTCTTTCAAGTGATATATTCAGTACTGAAACCCTGGATCAGATCGCTGAGCAAGTAATGGTTCCCCGATTACTTGTCGAAATTACACCTGCCCCTCTCTATGCTGCTGGACTAGAGGCTATAATCGGAGTCTTAGATCGGTTATATACAGATATCCAATTAGAATATAGCGTCACGATTGGTGGCCGTGACCAACTACAATTCTTGCAAGATTATGTCACAGTCTATTATGAACGCCAAACAATGGTTTTCCTAATATTACCAATCGTGATACTATCAGTCTTGTTAACAACGTTTACGGCATCCCTGTTTTTGTCAAATCGCCGTTCTGAACTAGCAATCCTAAGATCCCGTGGAGCAAGTTATCAGCAACTCTATTCAATCCTCATGGTTGAATTTTTCATCTTAGCTCTTCTCGGAACAATAGCTGGAGGGTTTCTCGGGATTTTTCTAGGATGCTTGATACCTTCTGTCACCTCCTTTCTAATCTTTAATCTTGGGAGTCTTCTCCACCATATCAGTTTGACAACCATCAATTTGGTCTTTTGGGGCCTTGCTGGGGTTGTTTGCATATTACCTGCCGCAGCCTACCTCTTCCTTAAAACTCGGTCGTTTTTAAAATCCGAAGTATATGCCGAGCTTCGCGAGAATAATTCATCATGGAAACATAATCCACGAATCCAATTTGCATATGCTATTGGTGTCATCCTTCTTACTATTCCTTTAGTCTATTTCGTTTTGATCTTTCCTCTCTCTTTAGAGATAGCACTGATTGTGTTCATTCTGATTGTTAGTTTTTGGATACTTCTTGCTGATGCCGTTGCCCGCATTATTCGACCTGCAATCGCAACGTTTTCGAAGATATTTACGCCCGCTATTGGCCAGAAGAGCCAACTCTTCAGCAAGACCCTGACGGTGAAACGGACCCGAGTTGTTCCGCTACTAATGATCTTGTTACTCACGTTCTCAATTACTATATTCTCTGCCGTAGAGGCACAAACTTACCATAATCATATCGATCAACAGGTCAACTACTATGTGGGTGGCGATATCCGTATTTACACTGAACTGGTCGTTGCCGATCGCGTGAATGACATAACCTCCTTATCAGCAATCCATACTGCTACCGCTTTCATTGAAGTGCAAGCAGAAATCGCACATTCAAACTTCAAACTCATTGCCGTAAACCCCACAGCCTATGCAGAAGTAGGAAACTGGGACGAAGCGAGCATGATGGGCGAAGATTATCAGACAGTGTTAGACCGCTTAGCAGCAAATTATAATGGTATCATTCTTCCGGCCCACCTTGCCTCCTTGTATGATAGGAGGGTTGGTGACACAATTCCCGTTATCGTTCGCGATCAGCGAACTTTCATAGTCGAAGTCAAAGAATTTGATGTTGTCGGGATTATGTACAAGGCCCCAGGTCTTGGTTATTCGAACCCCTCAGATCCTCAAGCATCAATCACTTCAAATCCTGGATTTGGATTTCAAAAGAACGAACCATTTGCCCTCTGCCACCAACATTATTTTCTTGTTGAAATTCCACTATTCGATCCTTACTCTATAATGGATACTACCAATTCATTCATTGCGGGGATAGACTCTGCAAGTGATATCCAAACTGCCCAAAACGCCATTGAGTCCCTTGGCTTTGTCTATCGCACTTGGTCACCATTCACCTTTGACTTAGAAGAAGCCTATCCCGATGGTTACCTGTTTTCACAAGGAATTATAGGATTACTTTCGGTGGGTTTTCTCGCTTCACTCGCAATCAGTATCGTCGCTCTAACAGTTTTTGTGAGTACCATCGTTGCGGAACGAAAAACTGAGTATGCCATCATGCGAGCCCTTGGAGGTTCTCGTCGTGATGTTACCTCAATGGTGTTAGTGGAATTTGTGAGCATCATCCTGTTGGCGTTCTTCTTCAGCGTCGTAATTGGAATTAACTTCTCATGGCTTCTTATGTTTGTTATAATCAAATTATTTCCCCAACCGTTCATTGTACCTTTCACCATTATCTACCCCCTGAGCCTCCTAGTGGCAATATTAGGCCTAGTGATTCTGGGTTTACTAACAGGAGCTTATTTCCCCGCCCGCCGTGCAGGTCAGGTCCAGGTTAATAACCTTCTCCGCAACCTTTAGTTCCAAATTACATCTCTCGTATAATATGGTCAAATCAAGTAACGCATAGGATTTTATTCCTGTTATATGAGGATGAAGCATGAAAGAGAAAATCAATGCTTGGCTCGCACTCTCCCGTCTTCCCTTTCATCTGGTGGGCATACTCCCTTTTCTCTTAGGTGCCATTTTAGCCTGGGTATTCCTTGGGTTCTTTCGCTGGGATATCTTCCTCTGGGGAATAGCAGGCGTCGTCCTTATTATGCTGGCAACCTATTATGCAGGGGAATATTGGGATTACGAAGGCGATTTTCTTGCAGCCCAAAAAGGGCCCAGCCGTTTTGCAGGAGGCTCACAGGTTCTCCAACGGGGTCTCATCAAAAGGCGAACCGCATTATACGCTTCCTTGGTATGCGTCCTTCTTGCTGCCATTGTTGGTATCCTCCTTCAATTCCTTTACTTAACAGGCCCCTTGACCGTTTTCCTTGGAGTCATTGGGATTATCGGTGGTTTCTTTTACTCTGCAAAACCCATCCGATGGGTTAGTCGCGGTCTTGGTGAAATTTGGATTGCCTTCAACTACGGTTGGTTAACCATCGCTGCCAGCTTCTATTTACAAGTTGGTTATTTCATCTCCTTAATTCATTTTATGGCATTTCCTGTTGCATTCACCGTCTTCAACGTTATTCTTCTCAATGAATTCCCAGACTTTGAAGCAGACCGAGATACGGGAAAAAAGAACTTGGTAGTTCGCTTGGGATTAAATCGGGCGATGATTCTATATTCCTTGGCTGCCATTGCAAGTTGGTTCACAATGGCTACTACCCTAACATTGGGCTTTCTCTGGCCCTGGAGTCTTGTTTGCTACCTTCCGGTGCTGGCGATTTCCGTAGGATTGGTAATACTGATGCTTCGAGGAGCATGGATAAATCGAAGCACACTAGAGAAGCTGTGTGGTCTGAACATAATAGTAAATCTGGGAACCACTCTAGTGTTCATCGTAGCTGTCCTTGTGTTGTGAAGTTATGGCTAAATGGTTAAGTGCATGGGGAAAACCCCCCAAACGAAAAGTTCGACCCTATTGGCAATCCCCCCATCTTATTCTACGACAGGCTCTGAGTGCATCATACATGGGTGCCTTATCGCGGTGGACACGACTACCTCTCTGGGTTCTGAAATACGGGTTGAAGTGTCTTCCAGGGGCTGCTGGATCCCGTGGCATGGGTTGTATCGGCTTTCCGGCTCATCCCGTCTGGGAGATGACAGCAGCCTGTAACTTGCGATGCATTCATTGTCACACCTCGGGGGGAAAACCTACCAAAAATGAACTTACCACTGCTGAAGGCAAACATCTCCTCAATCAACTAGCTGATGTGAAAGATTTCCAAATGATGGCTTTCACTGGAGGCGAGCCACTGCTTCGCCCTGACCTTTTCGAATTACTCGCTTATTCTCAAGCGCTCGGGTTCACTAATACAATTGCCACCAACGCCACACTCATTGACACTGAAATCGCAAAACGTCTTCGAAGCCTAGGTATTGTTATTGCAGCCGTTAGTCTTGATGGGTTTGACGCCAAGACACACGATATGGTCCGCGGACAGCCGGGATCATTTAACGACGCCTTACGAGGCATTCGTGCACTTCACAAAGTTGGCATTCTTCTCCATGTCAATATCACTGCCATGGAATATAACATGGATCAGATGAAGCCCCTCATGGATCTCATAGAACGAGTCGGAACTGGGATTCTGCTCATGTACCAACTCGTTCCTGTCGGTCGGGGACGGAAAATTAAAAACGCGGCTCTTGATTTAGCTGCAAATGAGCAGTTAATCCGATTTATAGCCAAAGCTCAAACCCATACACATGCCATTATGGAACCGGTCGCAGGACCCCAATACTGGCCTTTCCTCTTGCAACAGAACGGCATTCGTAGGGGACCCTTACTTTGGTTAGCTGAAATGGTCTTCCATGGTTGCTCTGCAGGGCGAGGATTTGTATATATTAAACCCAATGGAGAGGTGTGGCCCTGTCCTTTCATTGAAATTTCTTGTGGAAATATCCGTCAATCCTCCTTCTTGAAAATCTGGCAAGAGGCTCCCGTCTTTCTCGATTTTCGTGACCGCGAGAATCGGTTGCTAGGACAATGTAGTAGCTGCGAATACCGAAGACTTTGTGGTGGATGTCGTGGACGGTCTTGGGCGGTGACAGGCAATCACCTTGCAGAAGACCCTTCTTGCTTCATCCATCCACCTGCGGATACAAATCAGTCCGCTGCAACGCAATAAGTTCTGCTATGGACTTTCTCGTGTCTCTATAATGCCTTCACGGCGTAACTCAAACACCACAATATTATGGGGGTCAGGACAAGCAACATAACCTCGGTTCTTATCAGGTTCCCATGGTATCGTTCCATCAAATTCAAGAATCGTTATGAAGGGGAACATGGCGTTATATGCCCAACGGCAAATCTTCTCCTTTTCTTCAGGCTTTGAGAGATCGAACTCATCTCCGACCTTATACAGACGGCAAGGGCTTTTTCCTTCTTCAGCCCGTGTCTCATGAACACGTGCAATAATTCGGTATACCTTCGACATGTAAAATCACACTCGTAATGAGCTACTTATCCGGTTCCTGTTTTTAATCTTAGGTCACATTCAAAGGTTGACTAACCAGTTCGTGTAATGAGGGGATCACGATTGAACAATCGGAGAGCGATACGGAACAAAATGAAATCAACAAAAAGGATGATTATGGATCCGATAACGAAGATGAGCCAGCCTAGCCCTAACAGGAAGCCAGAGTAGGCAAACACCATGGCAGGAAGAATTAGAATGCCACCAGTCTGATAAGCTTCATACACAGTGTTTGCTCTACCAGAGATAATGACCATCAGCCCAACAGCAAGAATTGCAAATAGGATTGGGAGAATAATTGCCTGAACAAGTGAGAGCAAATCAGGCCAGACCCAGAGAAACTGCGGAGCCATGAAGAAGACAACTCCATTCACAACCAAGACTGCAAGTGCAAGGTTTCCATAGGCCACAAGTAGCCCCGGAATCATAGCAGTTAAGAATTTTCCAAGGAGTAACTCGCCATCAGTAAGTGGTGTAGCCAACAATGGAACCAATGTATGCCTCTCCTTCTCCCCCACAATCGAATCTGCAGCGATTAGAATCGGCAACATCAGGGGGAGCATTATCACCACTGCGCCCATAATCGAACCTAATGTCACAGAAAAAAGAGCTGCATCGATTCCTCCAGAGGATAACATCAACCAGGTCATAATCCCTCCAAAAGCTACAGACATAATAACAACAATGATCGGAATCATGCGGACTTGTCGGCTCTTGAAGACCATTCGCATTTCGGTTTGGGCCATAAACCAAGCTTTCTTCCACATTTTAGTTCCCTCCAATCACTTTTTGATATACAGCATCAAGGTCTGGTACACGTTCTCGCAGTTCAATTATATTCATTCCAGACTCAACGAGGGCTCGGACAATCTGGGGATTCTTAGTCTCCGCATTTTCAAGTTCGAAAACAATGCGGCTCCCTTCAATCTTCACTGATTTGGCTAGACCTGTGGAGGTAATAATTTCACCAGATTTTTGCAAATTAGAATCAGTAAGCTGTATTTCATAGGTGCGTAAAGTCCAGAACTTGCGGCGCAACTCCTTTGGACGCCCGACTTCCACCAATTTTCCTTTTGAAATGAATCCCACACGGTCACAGAGGGCTTCAACTTCAGAAAGTAAATGGGTACAAAGAAAGAAGGTTTGCGTTCCTCCTTCAGCCTGAGTATCGATAAACTCCCGCACCCTCTTGGACATGATTGGATCCAAACTGGATGTTGGCTCATCAAGAAATACCACTTGGGGATTATGAATCATTGACCGGGCAATAGATAGTTTCTGCTTAAGTCCTGTTGAGTAGGTTGCCGGAGAATCATCTTTGCGATCAGAAAGTTCTAGGAACTCTAGCAGTTCATCAATTCGGTTCTCAAGAGTCTCTTCAGGTACATCATAGAGTCGACCAAAGTATTCCAAGTTCTTGTAGGCTGATAATCGGTCATAATGGGTCGAAGCTCCATCTTCAGGGAGAAGCCCAATAATCGATCGTACCTCAACCGGTTGTTCTAGGACATCGTATCCTTCAATAACAATCGAACCTTTGCTGGGCACTAACAAAGTCGCTGCGACTTTCACTGTTGTCGATTTCCCAGCAGCGTTGGGCCCAAGAAATCCGAACACTTCACCACGTCGAACATCCAATGAGACATTGTCAACTGCTCTGATCTTCGCAAACTCTTTGGTCAAGTCTACCATTTCAATCGAAGTAGTCAAGGAAAAAACCTCGCAATGAGACTGAATGTCTTAATTCATTAAAGGAGTTTTTGGTAATTACAGAAATTAACATCTAGTTTTCATTGGTAATCCTTGGTTGGGTGCGAAAGCTTAAGGCAAAAGCCGATAGATATCCATAAGGTTTGGTTGGTTCAAATGAGTACTCCCTTAACTTATGATGCTCTCATTGCTGCTCGACATCAAGAAGTTCAAGAACTCATTGCAGCTGAACATGGACTTATAGGCTACATTTACCCTCACGCACCGCTTGAACTCTTTCTTGCTCACGACTTCACACCCATTCTGCTGTGGGCTGAACCGAAGATACCCAGTGCCTACGAGGCGAGCCTGCAAACCTTCTGTTGTGCCTACTCACGAAATCTCTTCAGCCAACGATCCAAAGAACACATGCCACCCCTGAACGCCATCTTATTTCCAGGTGGTACATGTGACTCGCTTCAAAATCTGGGTGATGTCTGGCGAGCCCGTTTTCCAGACGACACTGTTCTACGATTAACTTATCCTGTGGCAAACGATGATATGGCAGTTACCTATCTTGCAGAGGAGCTCCGAGACTTGAGTAACCACCTGGAAGTTATCTTGGGCAAGCGGTTTGTTATGGAGCTCTATCAAAAGGCCGTTGCACTCATCGCTGAATTCAAGGCAGCCGCTCAATTCATTGCTGTAGCACGCATCATTCGGCCTTCAATCTATCCATACTTTGAATACGCTAGACTCATTCGGAAATTCCTTACAGCACCTAGCCTCAATTCGCTTACAGAAATCGAAAGTGTTGCCACCCACCTGCAAAACGAGCTTCGCAAAGAGCAATGTCTCCCAACAACTGAAGCTCTTCGGCATGGTCTGTTAGCTGGTCATATTCCTGACCAAATAGAAATCCAATCAACAGATGAACCTCGTATTATGATAATAGGAGGAATGGTCGACTCTGAAGGTGTTGCATTCCACTTCGATAATGCCAAAGCCAACGCAGATCTCGAAGACCTTGAGATTGCCTTTGATCTATTATCCTTTACTTATCGGACAACCTTCACCAAGGCGCCTAACCTTCATTTTGATCCCTTCACGGAAATGGCTCAAAGTATCCTTAGTGCGCCTGCAGAGGCCACACAAGAGGGTTTACCCTCTCGATTGACCTTTCTTAGAAGGGTATTCGAGAAACTGAAGATTGACGGATTAATTATCTGTGAGCAATCCTTCTGTGATCCAGATCAGTTCGAAGTTCCTGACACTCTAAAACTTGCAGAACAAAAGAAAGTGCTCTCTGTCCGAGTCCCTCTAGATCCAGAATTTTCTGACCGTGCACGATTAGAAGGACGCATACAAAGCTTTCTTGAAACCCTCACAGCAAGATGATACTAAAAGGTGAAAGATAATGGCTCCAGACGCAACCACCACTCCCAAAGAAAAAGCTTACCGGAAACTGAACACCAGCAAGCTTCTGCGCGACACCATGACGCTTCACATTTTAAGTACGAAACAGGCTTCACAGCAGGGACGTTTGGCATGGGTGACATCAGGCTTTCCCGTTGAGATTCCCGTGGCATTCGATGTAACAGCCGCGTACCCCGAGCAGTATGGAGCTATTGTTGGTTCAGAAAAATGCGGCCCATTACTCTGTGGCTTTGCTGAAGAATTGGGGTTCTCTCAGGAGCTGTGTTCCTATGCTCGGAGTAGTATTGGCTCTGTTAAGAATCCTCAACAAAGCCCCCTTACTGGCCTTCCCACACCCCAAGCCCTCCTGGCCTGCAATAATATCTGTGGCACCGTTCTTTCCTGGTATGAAGCTGTCTCTGAAATGACTGGAGCACCCGTCTATCTCGTCGATATGCCGCCCTTAGAAGGAGATCAACCATCCCATCACCTTTCCTATGTGAAATCCAAACTCGAGGGCCTAATAGAGTTCCTGAGTCAGACATTCAACCAAGATTACGATGAAGAGAAACTCATTCAAGTCGCTGAACTGTCCAACGAAGCAGTATCTCTCTGGACTCGTGCATTAGAGGCGTGTCGCCACAAACCCACGCCCCTTAACTGCGCAGACCGGTTCCTATCCATGGCTCCCATTGTTGCTTTACGTGGAACACAACAGGCGATTAGCTTCTATCAGGCTTTTCTGGCAGAGGTTCAAGATCGAGTGAAAAATAATGTAGGCGCCATCGTCGATGAGAAAGTCCGATTGCTCTGGGATAATATTCCACCATGGTTCACCATCTACAACTTCTTTAATACCTTGGCTAAGAAAGGTGTGTCTTTCCCAGCGGATTCGTACACTCATGCTTGGTCAGCGAATATCCCGCGAGGAGAAATTCTGGAAAGCATTGCGAAAGTCTATTCAAACGTCTACCTCAACAAGGGACTCACAGCCAAAATCGACAAAATGTGTTCACTCATCAAAGATTATGATCTAGAAGGGTTTGTATTGTTCTCTGTCCGCTCTTGTAAGCGGTATTCCTTAGGACAAATGGTAACCAAAGAAGAAATCACCCGTCGAACCGGGGTTCCTGGTGTCATCATCGAAGGCGATATGGTCGACAGCCAACAATACAATGAAGCACAAGTAGAGACTCGAGTCGAAGCCCTCCTCGAAATGATTGTATAAGAGCCGATAACCGTGGCTACCAAATCAACTTTGAGCATAGGCATAGATGTAGGTTCCACTACCACGAAAGCTGTATTACTCGATGCCAAGCGTAACGTTGTTACCCAATATCTACTCGCCACAGGTGCCTCAGCCCAGAAATCTGTACAAAAATGCCTAGACGAGTTGAGAAAAAGCTCTCAGCAAGACCTCACGGTCGTTCCTGTCATTAGTACAGGATACGGTCGCCGTCAAGCCCTCAATGCCATAAAATCCGTCACCGAAATCACCTGTCACAGCGTCGGGGTCCACCACCTCAATCCTGAAATTCGTACCCTCATCGATATCGGTGGACAAGATTCCAAAGTAATACGTATCGGCACCGATGGTCGTCCCCTTGACTTCGAACTTAACGACAAATGTAGTGCAGGGACTGGACGATTCTTAGAAGTAATGGCACGGGTCCTTGAGGTTTCAATCAACGAATTAGGGTCTCTCTCTTTGAAAGCCAAGCGCCCTTCGACAATCAGCAGTACATGCACTGTCTTTGCTGAAAGCGAAGTAATTGGGCGTATCGGAACTGGAGAAAGTCCTTCAGATATTGCTGCGGGTGTTCATAAAGCAATGGCGTCAAAAATCGCCACTCTCTCTCAACGAGTCGGAGTCAAATCACCTGTCTCTGTGACTGGCGGAGTTGCGTTAAATCCTGGTTTTCTGTATTATCTGGCCCAGGCAATCCAAACAGAACTCTGGGTACCAAGGGAACCCCAATACACCGGAGCCTTGGGTGCAGCAATTCTAGCTTTGGGAGGCGGTGAATGAGTAACAGTTATGGCATAAAGATATCTACCGACAGAAAAACTGGAGATGAGAATGTATGCCAATCATCCCCTACCAAGATAAGAAACCGACAATTGCAGCAGATGTATACATTTCCCCACGTGCAACAGTCATTGGGGCGGCTACTATTGGAGCTCGAAGTAACGTGTGGGAGCACGCAGTAATTCGTGCTGATTACAACACCATTACAATAGGAACTGATTCTAGTATCCAAGACAACTGCACCGTTCACGCTGATGTTCGATTCCCCACCAAAATTGGGAACTGCGTAATCCTTGGGCACAACACCGTTGCCCATGGATGTACCATTGATGATAACGTCCTAGTCGGGATAGGTGCTGTGATTTTAAATGGTGCACATGTCGGACATCACACAATCATTGGGGCGGGGAGCGTGATCACGCCTGGGAAGCAGATTCCACCTGAAAGTGTGGTATTTGGCATTCCAGGCAAAGTTGTCCGGTCTCTAACTCCTAACGATCGTACAGAACTTGCAACAAATTGGCAAATCTATGTCGAGCTTGGCCGCCGATACCTCAAAGAGTTAAACAAACTCTAACACCTAAATCGGGTTCTCCAGACAGAGGGATGAAAATAAGAAATTTGTGCAAAAGAACCAAATTATTTAATAATGGTAAGATAGTCTGCCTTCAGCGTGTTGCACCCAACACGTGAAAAAAAGGAGTATAACACAGGTGGTACCTGTGAAAATCACTATCACACTAATCAAAGCCGATATTGGTAGTATTGGTGGTCACATCCGGACCTGTGATGTGACAACTGATGTCATCTGTCAAGCTATCGAAGACGCCCACCAATCCGGACTCATCATTGACTACAAAATCTGGAATGCGGGTGATGATAGCGAGATCATGATGACCCACACTCGTGGAGTTGATGACGAAGAAATCCACAAAACCGCTTTCGATGCCCTTATGAAAGGCGCACAAAATGCGAAGGAACGTGGACTCTACGGAGCCGGACAGGACATCTTGAAGGAAGCCTTCAGTGGCAATGTCCGCGGAATGGGACCTGGCGTTGCAGAAATGGAATTTGAAGAACGTCCGGCTGAACCCTTTGTAGTTTTTACGGCGGATAAAACTGCCCCGGGCGCTTTCAACTACCCAATCTACCGGGTGTTCGCCGATCCTTTCAATACATCTGGTCTCATCATCGACCCAAAGATGCACGATGGTTTCATCTTCGAAGTCTTCGACATCAAAAACGACAAAATGGTAAAACTCGAAACCCCCGCTGAAACCTACGATCTCTTAGCCTTAATTGGGTCAACAGAAGACTATGTCATCAAACACGTCTATTCAAAGGACGAAAAACGGGGTATCGGTGCAGTCATCTCCACCGAGAAACTATACGCAGTTGCGGGAAAGTACATTGGAAAAGATGATCCTGCTGCCATCGTACGGGCACAAAGTGGATTTCCTGCAACGGGGGAAGTTCTCGAAGGCTTCGCACTCGGTCATCTTGTAACCGGATGGATGCGCGGAAGCCACAACGGCCCCCTAATGCCTGTTCCTCTTCATTACTCACAATGCACACGTTTTGACGGTCCTCCACGTGTCATCGGATTAGCCTTTAGCATGAAAGATGGGAGGCTAACTGAGCCTTTAGATGTCTTCGATGACCCTGCTTGGGATTTAACACGTGACCAGTGCATGTACGTCGCAGATTATCTACGCCGTCACGGACCCTTTGAACCTCATCGTCTACCTCCAACAGCTATGGAATACACCACACTTCCCGATGTGTTAAATAAACTCAAAGGTCGGTTCAAGTCTATCAAATAGGCACGCACGTTTCTAATTGGTTTACTACTAACATCACTACCAAAACGAATCGAAAATCGCCAGAAGTACACTCCTCCCTATACTTAGGAGCGGGTAAACTAAGACTTGAAAGAAATCCGGCAATAATAGGGACCATATTCAATAATCATTAAGTTATGAGGCAAAAGGGACTGGCGGGCCCGCAGGGATTTGAACCCCGGATCTACAGGTCCGAAGCCTGTCGCCGTATCCACTTGGCCACGGGCCCACAATTGATTCAGGCGAGTTACGATACACCCTATTTTAATGATTTCGTTCTTAATCTTGAGAAGGTAACTTCCATCAGTGTTTGACGAAAGAGAAAAAAGGCTGACTTCGCGTACTCTCAGTAGGATTCAGATAATGGTGAACGTCGAAAATCCTTGGGCAAAATTCAAGAAACAGGTCATTAAAGCGCTACATCTAGCCAGTGGACAAGACCTTAGTAGATACCTCGAAATACCCGGAGACCCACAACATGGGGATTTAGCTTGCACCGCAGCCTTCCACTTGGCTCAGCAGCTTAAGAAGAGCCCAGCAGAAATCGCTAAGGAACTAGCGTTCTTCGATCCCATCCAGTTTCCACTCATTGAGCAGGTCGTTGCTCACGGACCATATGTGAATTTCTACATCAACATCATTCCCTATCGCCGATTGGTCGTCGAAGCGATCCAAGCCGACGGACCCTTATATGGCAAAACAAAGAGGTTTGCAGGAAAGCATGTCGTTGTGGAATATCCTGCGGTGAATCCAAACAACCCCTTGCATATCGGCCATGCCCGAAACGCCGTCCTTGGTGACACAGTTGCCCGACTTATGCAAGCCGTCGGGTATGATGTCACTCGAATGGATTACATCAATGACCTCGGACTCCAAATCGCTGTTGCGTATTGGGCGCTAAAACACCTAGATGCGTCAGAGTACAAAGGGAAATATGACCAAGTGATTGGCCGCCTCTATGTGGATGCCCAAGACAAATACGACGAAGCACAGGTTCGCCAATACTTGAAGCTCATGGAAGAAGGGTACAATGAAATGGCCTCGGAAGCCCGAAAAATGTCGGAACGGGTGCTACGAGCTCATCATAAAACCCATGATCGGCTTAACGTTCATCATGATCTATTAGTGTGGGAAAGCGATATTGCGCATTCTGGCTTATTCGCTAAGGGTCTGAAGAAAATCATGGAAGCGCCCACGGCATCCCGACCCACAGGGGGTGAAAAAGCGGGTTGTGTAATCGTGGACCTTGGTGCCTATGAAGAGTTCAAGCAATTGAAGGATACCGAAAAAGTGTTGGTCCGCTCTGATGGAGTCGCCACTTATACTGGAAAAGACATAGTGTTCCATTTTTGGAAATTTGGAGTCATTCCAGATCCCTTCAAATACCAACCATTCAAGAGCCCCAAAGCCCGTGAAAACGAGATTTGGACCACTAAACAACAGGGAGAAGAGGGTCACTACCGTCCCGCCGATGTGATCTATAATGTCATCGGCATGCCTCAAAGCCAAGAGCAACGCACAGTCTACCTCACCTTGGAAACTCTCGGCTATATCAAGGCATCAGCCAACTACTATCATCTTGCCTACGAGTTTGTAACACTCCCAGATGCTCGAATCTCTGGAAGAAAAGGCACATGGATAGGTCAAAGCACCGACGATATCCTTCGAGAATCCACACGTCGTGCACGAAAAGAAGTGAAGAAGCGTAACCCTGAGGCAGATGCCCGCTTCCTCCGCCAAGTCGCTGAAGCCGTTGGATCAGCTGCAATCAGATACGCCCTCCTCAAAGTTGCAGTCGAAAAACAAATCGTATTCAAATGGGAAGATATGCTCAACTTCGATGGCAACGCGGCTCCCTACTTGATGTATACTCATGCCAGGGCTAGCTCCATCCTCCAAAAGGAGGCGGCTCCGAAAACAGCGCGCCTCAGCAGCTTATCCAGCCCGTTTGAAACCGAACTCATCAAGCTCCTTGGTCGTTTTCCAGCCCTCATCCTTGAAGTCGTAGAGGGAATCCACCGCGAAGTCTGGGGAACTCGCATCGAACTCTTTCATCTCGCCGAGTACACCTACGCCCTTTCCGTTGCCTTCAACGCGTTCTACAATCACTGCCCGGTTCTCAAAGCCAAAACTCCTGGGCTCAAGAATGCTCGTCTCCTTCTCGTTGACCTCAGTCGTCAAGTCCTTTCCAACGCCCTCGAGCTGCTTGGAATTACTCCACTGGAACGCATATAGGTGCTCAACATGTCTAACTAGTCTTATATCACAAGAGATTTATATTACTAAATGTCCTATTATTCTCAGTAAACGAGAATAATAGACCCGCTTTTGCGGAAGTTGATTTATTTTGAAAGTTGTATATCGCCATTGGGAGCCCGACCAAGGGCTCGAAGAAATCCAAGCCAAAATCTATTCTGAGGCATCAGGGCTTCCTGTACGGGCTGAAGAAATTCGTGTTCGTAATTTGACTCGTGATTCAAAAATGACCATGTATGCGTTGACTGAATCCGGTGAACCTTTAGCCTATATCACCTCTCGAAATTCTAGTTCGGAACGAGGACGAGTGTATATCGGGTACCCATGGGCAATGCCAGGGGCTCCGATTGAAGTTCAAAAAAAGCTCTTCAATGAAATGTTTACCTACTTGAAGAAACAAGAAGGGACAGAGGAAATCGCAACAACTGTTGTTTACACCGCCAAGATAGCTGACAAGCAGATAGCATTTTGGGAAGAGAAGGGCTTTGTTGAGCTTGAAAGAATCTATCGGTATGTCCTTGATTTGAATTTTAAGGAAATCAGTAAATGGAAGTTGTCTGACAAGCTTATGGCTTTTACGAGCCGTGTTGCAACAATGAAGGATCTGAAATACCTATATGAGATTTCACAGGCTGATCCCAGGCTCGCTCAAGAGTTTGCCAACGAAGAAGCTCGAGAGACCTACTTCAAAGGTCGAGTGATGAAAGATGGCCACGCGGTTCTCCTCTTCGATAAGGATAAAGTCATAGCTGCCAGTGCACCAATCAAAATCGAGCCAGATCAGCGGTTCCTCTTCGGAGACGAACCACGGGTATTGATGCGGTTCACAGCAATCCGAGCTGGATATCAGCACGTATGGGAACGATTGGTCTATGAGCTCGCAAAAGAGGTCGAAGTAGCTGGTTGGAGTGATACACCATTAAGAACGAACTTCTATTTCAGAACTAATGCCCCCCTTGCCGCGAACTTCGCAAAAATGCGACCTGAACTAGAAATGTTCGAAGTAATACTCAAAAAACCATTAGCCGCTTAAACTAAACGAGCTGCTTGCCGTGAAGCCAACTGTAGCCATTGTAAACACTGATTCTTTCCCCCAAGCCATCGAAACTATTGGAGGGCTGAATGGGCTTAATGCTCCGAATCGAAAAGTCGTTGTCAAAGTGGGAATCTATAATCCTAAGACAGGGATTTGTTCCACGATAAAAACATTGAATGCCATCATCACTGCATTTGACCAAGCTTCAGAAATATTGATTGTTGAATCCGATAGCGGAGCTGGTTCAGGGCTAAAGCGCCTAGAGGTCTGGAACGACTGCTATAACAACAGAGCCACTCCCTTCAATCTATCAACTGATGAATACACCCAATTGGTCGACATAGCCGGCGAACAGATCCCCTTTGCTAAGACTCTCTTGGACCCCAAGACGTTCATCAGTACACACGTACCGCGTCGGTACGAAGAAGCCGGACTTGAGGACCTCATGAATCAGGGATTTGTTATCAAGAACCTATTAGGGCTAGTCCTAGACACCAAAAAGCACCGATTCCATGATAAATTAGCCACTGCCCTCATCGATATGTATGAAACCGCTGGTGGCATTGACCTAGCGGTATTAGATGCCACTCATGTCTTTCTTGGTTGGAAGAAAAAACGCATCACCGTATCACCCGACCGGCTAATCGTTGGCAAAGACGCTTTCGCCGTGGAAGCCGTTGGCATGCATCTTTTGGGATTTGATCCAACAGAGATGTCGGTCTTACAAGAGGCCCAAGCCCGTGGACTCGGTGAAATCAATATTGACCAAATAAACATCGTCGGAGACATTGAAGGCCCCAAACAACTGATTAGTCAAGCCTTCACTAAGCTAGTCCCTAAACTTGTCTAAAAAACAAGCCTAGGGGACTAACCCCTTTTATTACTCTTTACTCAGTTCCTTTAATTTCTCTGTGAATCCTTTTTCTAGTTTTGATAATTTCGGTGGAATCACTACTCGGGCGTATGCTTGGTTGGGGTTTTTAGCAAAGAAATTCTGATGATACTCCTCAGCTTTATAGAAGGCCGTAAAAGGCTCCACGGCTGTGACAATCGGCTTGGAATATTTCCCTGATTTATCTAGTTCTTGAATCAGGCCTTCGGCGACCTTCTTCTGGTGCTTATCATGATAAAACACCACCGAGCGATACTGTGTACCCACATCGTTGCCTTGTCGATTTAACGTTGTTGGATCATGAGTGGCAAAGAAGATTTCAAGTAAATCTCGGAATTCTATCATATTTGTGTTGAATGTAATTTGGATAACCTCAACATGTCCCGTCCGACCTGTACTCACCTGGTCATACGTGGCGGTTTCTGGTCTCCCTCCCGAATACCCGGACTCAACTTTTTTGACACCTTTCAGGCGAAGGAATACGGCTTCTGTGCACCAGAAGCAACCGCCTCCCAAAGTGGCATACGCTAATTTTTCACTCATTATCATCTCACCTTTGTTTGCTCACATTGCCACGTTCCTAAAAAATCCAATGAATTAACGAGAACAAAAACCCACGGCTGACGATCCAGGGGCTTCGGATCACAAAGGGCTAGCGTTATTTGGGAAACCCTTTGAAGACATCCTCAAGAGTGGGTTTGCCAATTTCTTGGAGTTCATACCTCACGCGTACTGCCGGCTTCTTAATTTTAACAACTCGACCTAAATCGATAGGAGTACCTATAACAACTACTTCTGCGTCAATAGCATTGATAGTTTCTTCAAGTTCTCTAACCTGCTCATCTCCATAGCCCATGGCTGGAAGAATCTCACTCAGATGGCTAAACTTCTCAAAAGTATCCTTTATCGACCCCACTGCATACGGTCGTGGATCAATGATTTCCGCCGCACCATACTTTTCTGCAGCCACCCATCCAGCACCAATGTCCATTTCACCATGAGTCAATGTAGGACCATCCTCGATTACAAGGGCACGTTTTCCACGAATCGCATCAGGATCATCAACAAAGAGGGGTGAGGCGGCATCGATGATAATGGCGCGGGGATTCACTACCCGGATAGTACGCCGAACCTGGTCAATACACTCTGGTTCAGCAGTATCAATTTTGTTGATAATGACAACATCTGCCATTCGCAGGTTAGTCTCACCAGGATGATACATTACCTCATGACCTGCGCGATGGGGATCGGCAATCACAATATGAATATCAGGCTGATAGAATGGGAAGTCGTTGTTACCACCATCGAACACAATGACATCGGCTTCTTTTTCGGCTTCTTCGAGGATTTTCCCATAATCAACACCTGCAAACACAATCGCGCCTCGGTCGATATGAGGTTCATATTCTTCCATTTCCTCGATGGTCGTTTTGTGCTTCTTGAGGTCAGCAATTGTCTCAAAGCGTTGACAGATTTGTTTGGCTAAATCACCATATGGCATCGGGTGCCGAATCACAACCACTTTCAACCCTTTGTTTCGGAGAATTTCCACAACGCGGCGGCTTGTTTGGCTCTTTCCCGACCCTGTACGGACAGCACAAATCGCTACCACTGGTTTCTTGCTTTTCAGCATCGTTGTGGCTGGCCCCATCAACCGAAAATCAGCGCCCATTGAATGCACCCAGGATGCCAAATGCATCACGTCCAGGTGTGCAATATCGCTGTAGGCAAAAATGACTTGTTCAATGTTATGCTCTTTGACGAGGGCAGGGAGTATCTCTTCTGAATAAATTGGGATGCCTTTCGGATAGAGTTTCCCAGCCAGAACTGATGGGTAGATGCGTTCTTCAATACCAGGAATTTGTGTGGCAGTAAAGGCGACGACCTCATATTCCTCATTGTCTCGGAAATAGACGTTGAAGTTATGGAAATCGCGTCCTGCTGCGCCCATGATGATTACGCGTGTACGTGCCATACTCAATCACATCCACTAATCCGCACGAAAGCAATAGTTGAGTAAAAGCCTTGTGTTTAATCAGAAAACGTCAAATTCCTGGAAATACTTCCCGTTGCGAGCTCCCCAAGGTCTTTGGGACCTTTACAGTGAATCGCAAAGGATTAAAAGGCGCCGTTAATCTGCTACATCTTATTGGAGGTATTTCCATGCGGGGAAAAACTGGAAAAGGTATCCTCCTTTTGGGTCTACGGCTATTTAAAATCCTCTTGGCGCCCTTCCTTCGAAGGTAGCAATAGGGATACTTGTTACACTTGGGGTGAAGTTATTTTTACCTATAGGGGCTTCACTCCTGTGGATTTTATTCAGAAAAGTTCGTCATCTTGGAAGCGGCAGCTCTGGAGCTTCTGTATTGATGACAGAGACAAACTTTTATAACTCCAGGCTGTGAACGTGCTTCTACCAGAGGTTGAACTGTAATGATGGAAAGAAGTCTCGCCTATGACCGGGCGATCACGATTTTCAGCCCCGAAGGTCGCTTATATCAGGTCGAATATGCGTTAGAAGCGGTCCGTCGTGGCAAAACCGCGATTGGAGTTAAAGCAACAAATGGTGCCGTGATTGGCGTCCATAAAGAGGCCACTTCTCCCCTAATGGATTTAGAACAAATCCAAAAAATCTACGTGGTTGACAAGCACATTGGCTGTGCAATCGCTGGACTCCACGCTGATGCTCGTGTCCTCGTTGACTATGCTCGTGTCCAAAGCCAGATCAACCAAATCACCTATGGGGAACCCATCGATGTTGAGGTACTAACCAAAAAGGTCTGCGACCTGAAACAAAATTACACTCAAGTTGGTGGCATTCGTCCCTTTGGTGTCTCTCTCTTGATTGCTGGAGTGGATTCACAGGGTCCACAAATTTTCACCACCGACCCCTCTGGCTCTTACTGGAGTTGGCGTGCCACAGCGATCGGATACAATTCAGAAGCAGCGCGAGAATATTTAGCAAAGCACTATAAACCAGCAATTAAGCTGATGCCTGGAGCAGTGAAATTATGCATTGACACCCTTCGGCAGGTTGTCGAAGAGAAACTCGACGAGGAAGCTATGGAAATCTCCATCGTCGACACAGAGAAACGCGTCTTCACCCAACTTACCAATGAGGAAATTCGCAACCATCTAGACTAACTTGCGAAACCACTGCAAATCCTTTCTAAAAAATCTCAGGAGTAGGTTAGAGCGGTTCACTCCTCAAATTGCCAATCCTCATCTTTCTTCTCTTTCTTCTCTTTGCCTTTCACACGTTGGATTTGGCTGCGTAATGGGCGGTCAATACGGAGAACATGGTCTGCAGCGTTTTGCACCGCTACGCTAAAACCTGGTTCAAACCCAATCGCTATCGTTTCCAAGCCATGTTCACGTGCTCGGCGGAGGATTGGAGCGGTCCTTGCATGACGACTAAAGATCACGAGTAATTTAGTAGCATCACCTAGGACTAAATCCATTGATTCCATTGCCATGTGGAGATGCACATCCGTAGTAGTAACAACAGGTGTAAACCCACTATTCGATATAGCCTCTAACAGTTTCGTGCTAGCGCGTTCGTTCAAATAGACCTTTGCGACACCGATTTTTCCAAATTCCTCTATCTGGCTCTTTAAGTCATCTAATCGTATATCAAATTCGCGACGAAGAACATTGGGTCCATCGATAAGCAATGCAACCCTTCCCGAACGACGAAGTCTTGTCACTAAACGGATAAGACTTCGAATTCGCCCAGTTCGGGATGACATTGATGATCCAACTCGTTTGAGCTGATAATAGATTCAAAGGTTGAATAGTTGTACTTTCCTCAATCCCTCCTGCTCTCCCTTATTTCTTTTGTTTTAGATACGGAAAGTTTAACTGCATGTCTTTGGCTGTAGCCAGAAGGGGGACAACCATCTTGAAACAAGTCATTGACCAAGAAAAGGCATGGGACATGATTCGAGGAGTAAAAAGTGCCGGTGGAGAAATCGCGTCAGCTACCATTCATGTTAGAGTAACGGAAAGTGCAAATGAAGCGGATTTCAAGAACACTGTAAATGCCATTTTAGACGAAGGCCTAGCCCAACCTAGGGGTCGCGCGGTAATCGTCTGGGGTGAAAAGGCTACTGAGATTAATGACATTGCCAATCTTTGGATACACTACGGAGTTGTTGAATCCTCAGAGATCCTTTCCACCTGTCGAAATTTGGCTGGTAAAGCAGGTTTTGGAGAGACAGGACGGATTCGGTTAACCTGCGTTTTAGAATTTTCCGAGCGGAATCGGATTGTGACCCTTCACGATTTAGCCTATCCTGCGCGTGGTGGTGAAGCGGTAGCAGACACGGTTGCCCTTCGTCCCTACAAAGCTGTAAGCGAAAAAGGCGAGTACACGTTCAAGACACTTACCGAACTGAAGGAGTTCCTCGAAAAAGTCAAGAATGCCGAAACCCACAAGTTTGATGGCAAAACCGGAAAATGGGTGCGGTGGGTTGAAGTTGAGCAAACCGATGATACGCTCTTTGTAAACATTCCTAGCCAAAAGGGGTCACGTCGCCTTCAAATCGACCTTAAGACTGGAAAAGTCGAGGAAAAGAAATAATTTCCATCTCCCTTTTTTAAGGAGCAGGCTTATTAGCCTCTAAGGACAATTGTCTACTCCATAGAGGAAAATCATCAACAAACCGAGGTAACCGTTCATGTCAGAGGAAGAAACTAAAGAAAAAGAAGAAGATAGCGAAAAAGACGAAAAACGAAGAGTAGCCAAACAACTGGCCACCTCATTTCCAAAATTCCTGATCAACGGATTAATTGTGATTGCAGTCGGACTGTTCTACATCTTTGCTGTTCCGTTATTTGTCTTCTTAGACCTTTACCCTATTCTAGTGCTACCCACAATTTGGTCACCCATCGGCACGGTTATCTTGACCGGATATTCGCTCATCCGGATAGGTGTGCTGCTGGTTATTTTGCTATTTGGAATCGAAGCCCTCATGCAATTTGCACGCTCAGCCGATGCTTTTTCAGATTACATCATCAGTCGCCTACCAGGTATGCGTTCTACCGATCGATATCATCCCCGGCGAATCCCACTCGATATCATCTATATTTTCATGATTTTAGCTGTCTATGTAATTGTTTCACCAATCTTTATCCCAGGGATGTTTCCCATCGATGTCCTTCAGCCTTACTTCCAAATCCTTGCAGTTTCCATTGTTTTGTTCTTTGTCCTGATGTTTATTTACGATTTAGCCAAATCCATTCAGAAATCCGCCAAACGGGGCATCGACCGATTTGGAGTACGACTAGCCCGTCGTTACGAAGTTGACGATGAAGAAAAGCCAGAAAAACCAGAATCAGAATTTCGCTATTAGCCTGTAGGTTGAGCTGGTGCTTCAACTGACGTAGCCCCACGCTTACGGCTCGATTTCTTTGGTGCAACCTCAGCAATCTCAGCCAGTATCATTGCTGTTTTCCGGAGTCCATCCAACCGCATCGCTATCTCGGGTGGTGGATCAAGCCCAATAAGAAACTGAGTATTTGAATCGAAGTTATTTACACGAACAAAAGACCAGTGCTCTCTCAAGGCTTTCAATTGCGGCACAACGTATTCTGAGTACGCTTCTTCTGAAAATTCAGGGAAATCAATCCGAAGATACCAAGTATCTTGCATATCTTTGAGAATTTCAGCAGATAGATCATATAATTTCATGAGAAATGTGAGGATGGGTTCAAGGGCCTCATGCCGAACAATATCACCATCTGGATCTAAACTAACCAAACTTCGCTTCAAATCCACTATGAAGATGCCATTCCCCACACCAAAGTACCATTTGTTTTCAATAGCGTACCCAAAAACCGTCTTTTTAGTTGTGGTTTCCAACCATTTTTTAAACGCCTCGAAATTAAATTCATCGTCGTCTTTTTTTAACTGCACATAGCGTCGAAAGTAGGAGAGTGGATATCTGGGTTCATGGGGGTGATCGCGTTTTGCGCCAGACTTCAAATAGGCTTCCAGTGCTCGAATACTCACCTGGTAACAAAAGGAAGGTAAATCGCTCGTTTTTGCTCCTAGTGCAATGAGCATATTAAGAAAGACACGATCGGGGCATAGTGGCTTGATAGTGCAGCGCATCCGGTCACGCTGACACTCCTTACAGGTACTTGCCATCCTGGTAAGAACCTGAGTAAGCATAAAGCGTCCCATGGTTGGGTTGCTAAGGTCTTCTAATTTATCAAAACGGTCTTGGTATTTCATGTACACGATCTGTCACCCAACGCTACCCAGTAAAACGCGGCACTTCACCCGTCTTTCGAAGATAACTCCGAGTAAACAGCCTTCACAAACGCCTAGAAGCTTCTAAACCTTTCGGTATTTAAACTCGGTATTCTGGTGTTTCAGAACAACGAACAAGCCGCTCTTCCTTGCATGAGTGTCGTATTTTCTTCGAGATTAGCAAAGCATAAAAGACTTGAGGCTCTCCATCGAAGCAAATTTCACTCCTACGTTCACTCTGGGTGACGATTCTTATGACGGAACAAATCATTGACCTTCGGTTTCATGGTCGTGGAGGTCAAGGGGCATGGACTGCCTCTATCCTCCTTGCGCGCGCGGCCATCACAGAAGGTAAACACGCTCAATCTTTCCCATTTTTCGGTCCCGAAAGGAGCGGAGCACCGGTTGAAGCCTTTGCCCGAATAAGCAACGAAGAAATCGAACTCCATAGCAAGGTTTACGAACCCGATTATGTTGTGGTCATTGATCCAACACTTCTCGCCCAAGTTCCAGACACTATCGTTGCTGGTACGAACAAGAAAACTAAACTCATTGTGAATACACGCGAAGACGGCAAAGCAGTAGCTAACGCACTGGGATTTCAAGGTGAAGTCTGGACAATTGCAGCCACAGACCTTGCCCGCGAAGTCATTGGTCGCCCAATCGCCAACACCGCCATGCTCGGGGCATTAGTTCGAGCTACGAACCTGGTAAAACTTGAAAGCCTCTTCACCGAGGTTACCAACCAGTTTGGAGAACGTATCGGAGAACGAAATGTGATTGTCATTAAACGGGCGCATGATGAGGTGGAAAAAACATGACTCAGAAACTACCTGGATCTAAAGACATCCCCCCAGCTGGGGTCACGTGGAAATCGGCCACCGAATACAAAACCGGGGATTGGCGCAGTAAACGTCCAGTTCGTGATGACGAAAAATGCACACGCTGCCTCATATGTTGGATCTTCTGCCCAGATGCCGCCATCAGTTGGGACGGAAAAAACATTCAATTTGATATGAACTACTGCAAAGGCTGTGGCATCTGCGCCGAAGAGTGCCCAGTCAAATGCATCGATATGGAGGATGAATGAAACCGATGCCTGCCAAACAGATTCTTATGGGGATCAATGGTGACGAAGCCGTTGCCTACGCCGCTAAACACGCGCTCGTCGATGTTTGTGCCGCCTACCCGATTACCCCCCAAACCATCATCGTTGAGAAATTTGCCGAGTTTGTAGCCAATGGTGAAGTCGAAACTGAATTCGTTCGTGTTGAATCCGAACACAGCGCCCTCAGCGCCTGTCTAGGCGCCTCCGCGGCTGGTGCCCGCACCTTCACCGCAAGCGCCGCTAATGGCATCGAGCTCATGCACGAAGTCATCTTCCTCACCTCCTCCATTCGTCAACCTGTCGTTATGGCTGTCGCCGACCGGTCCCCGAGTGGCCCAATCAATATCCACGGCGACCAAACCGTCTCCCTCGCCCAACGCGACACAGGCTGGATTATGATATACTGCGAAAACTCCCAGGAGGCCTACGACTCAACCCTACAGGCTTTCCGAATCGGGGAGCACCCAGACGTCCAACTCCCCGTCATGACTATGCTCGACGGCTTCGTTCTAACCCACACCCTGGAAAACGTCTATCTTCTGAAGGACGCAGACGCTCACAAATTCGTTGGACGCCGCCAACCCATGATGATCACCATCGATGGGAAACAGGTCCCCCTCAAACTCGATCCCAAAACCCCGATCACCATCGGGCCCCTCCAACTGTTCGACTACTACATGGAATCCAAGCTTCAACACAGTGAAGCCATGGAAAAAGCCCGTCCGGTCGTCACCCAAATTAATAACGAATGGGCTCAACTTACCGGACGTAAATATGGTGACGGTTACCTCCAACCCTTCAAAGTCACCGATGCCGATGCTGTCATCCTCACCACTGGAAGCTCAGCAGGGACAGCGCGCTTCGTCACCCGCCAACTTCGTGCTCAAGGCAAAAAAGTAGGACTCCTGAAGCTGCGGACATTCCGCCCTTTCCCTGATAAGAAAATCGCTAAACTCCTTGCAGACGTCCCTGTTGTCGGGATATTTGAGCGCACTCACACCACAGGCAGCCTCGGTGGCCCCCTCTTCAATGAAGTACGCAGCGCTCTCTATGACCTCGACACCCGCCCAACAATCCTAGGCTATTATGGTGGCCTCGGCGGGCGCGACGTCACTCCAGACCACTTCCGCACCATCTACAAGGAGCTCCTCAAAATCAAGGACACGGGTAAATCCCCGCGAAATCCCATCAAATACATAACCGTAAGGAAATAACAGGAGGAAAACAAGATGACCCAAGAAACTCCACAATGGCGACCCAAGCTCAAGGACATTGCCGACCAAGAAGAACTCTTTACCAGCGGTCAACGCCTTTGCGCAGGCTGTCCTGCTGGCTCTATGGCCCGCATGGCCATGCACGCTCTC
This sequence comes from Candidatus Hermodarchaeota archaeon, assembly GCA_016839365.1. Taxonomy (GTDB): domain Archaea; phylum Asgardarchaeota; class Hermodarchaeia; order Hermodarchaeales; family Hermodarchaeaceae; genus Hermodarchaeum. The sequence continues at coordinate 22,820 of JAEOUH010000029.1, read as the reverse complement.
CCGAGACCTAAAAACACCATCGTCAGCCAAGCCACTGGTTGCCTCGAAGTCGCTTCCACAATTTACCCGTACACTGCGTGGCGTGTCCCTTGGATGCATAGCCTCTTCGAAAACGCTCCTGCCAACGCCAGTGGAATCGAAGCCGCCTACAAAGCCCGTAAACGCCAAGGCCTCGAAGACGACATCCCCGATCTCCTCGTCTTCAGTGGGGATGGCAGCGGCTTCGATATCGGCGTTCAAGCCGCCAGCGGGGCCATCGAACGACGCCACAACTTCCTTTACATTATCTACGACAATCAGGCATATCAGAATACTGGCATTCAGCGGTCCGGAGCTACTCCAAAATATGCATGGACGACTACTAGTGAAGTTGGAAAAGCTGTTCCTGGAAAACCCACTTGGAAGAAGCCAATTGCGTTAGTCTATGCAGCTCATGATCCTGAATACTGTGCAACCGCTTCGGTGTACCATTGGCGTGATTTCATGATGAAAGTTCGGAAGGGCATGGAAAAACAAGGTCCTGCAGTGATTGTTGTACTAGCTCCATGTCATCGGAACTGGCGATATCCCGAAGAACTCGGTATGAAAATGGCAAAGCTCGCCGTGGAAACCTGTTTCAATCCGTTGTGGGAGTATGATGGCGAAACTCGGACCTATACGATGTCTGCACCGAGTATGCAATTTGTTAAGGATCCATCGAAGAAGAAGCCGATTGAGGAGTGGCTGGAACCGCAAGGACGTTTCCGACATCTCTTTCGTCCGACACGTCGCGATGATTTGATTCAGGATTTCCAAAATCTCGTGGATGAGGATTGGGAGTTCATCAAGCGATTGACTGAAATGTAGCGAAGTTACCGAATTTCGACGTTATCTTTTTTTAGTTTGAGTAAGTGTTGGTATTGCCATTCTCGTTCTTCAGCTGTGGCTGTTTGTATATTAGCGGCGTTTGTGGCCCTGTGGACAGCTTGTAAGGCATATATTGCTGATCCGATAGAATGGGTTGGGACATGTGCGGTTGCGACTGCTTGACCTGCGGCACGGGCTGCAGAGCGGGCTGCACTATCTTTCCCTACTTCACGGGCAGCGGCATGAGCATCAAGAGATGCCCTGCGAATAACAGCCATCTTGAACACTCCGGTCTTTATCCAGGTTTTTAGCGTTTCAATGGCTTTTTGTGGTCGATGGTCTTCTGGGTATTCTTCTTGAAAATATGGTAAAACACGCTCAGCGCAATCAATTGCCCAGACTGCCAATGTTTTTTGGTCGGTTTCTTTCACAAGCTCTACAATTCGTTTGTCTTTTCTGTAATGTGCAAGTGAGAATTTTTGTTTCTTTTTTTGTGGTTTCGCACTCACGTTAATTCCTCACCATAAGCCTCAAATGTGTAGAACCGTTGCCTTTTGTTTATCCCTGTTCAGATACATTTGACAAGATATAGTGTTCCTGTCTACAACAGTTCATATTATAATTGCGAACATTATTGTTATCCTGGGGTGGTTCGAAGTGGGCACTAAAGATGCACGGATCCGGTTTCTTCGGGCAGTTGCTATCACTTCCATTGGGTGTCTTTTGATTGCGTTTGGTTTGGTGTATCCCATTTACCATGTTTCACATGGAAGCCCGCAATATGCCTGGGGGCATACATACGAATTAATCCGACCTATTAGTGGAGTGGTCTCCATCAGTAACCAAGAATACCGTATGGAATTGGGAGATTGGTCATTATATGATGCAAATGTGTTCGTCCGGGAATTCTACACCAATGGGACGCCCATTTTACTTGTGTTATCATCCAATGGGGCTGAATCGACAGTGTGGCCCTTTTATAATGATAGTTCCGAGCCAGTTGGGCAAACATTCTGGGTTCACAATCCTCCCCCACATGTTCTTATTATTCGATATCAGGGGTTCAATACAAGCTTTTCAGGTTGGGTCCTTGTTTGGGGTATCAGGGATCCATTCCCTCTGTCTCCGCCCTCATATCCTTGGTGGGGCACATTTCTTCCCGCCATTATTGGTGTGGTTCTACTCGTCGCAGGGTTGGAGCTTTTCTGGGGTCAGAAACGGGAGTCCTCGTCCCGATATTGGAATCAAGTGTTGGTGTTTTGTACGCTAGGCTTGCTGCTACTTTGTTTGAGTTTTCCTTCGGTGGTTTGTCCCCACCATTTTCTGTATTTCGAACCACCGGAATACAACAACTTCGGAGAATTCGCTGGGACAGTTACTCTGGCTGAACCCGTTGTGGCGTTTCCGTTCCATGGCCTTCAACCTTGTGAAGTAGGACTATATGGATTTCATGTAACGTTTTCATCGGTGACTATCCGTGCCTATACACCGGATGGATTGGTGAATTATACATGGAATAATGTGGACTCCAACTACCCGAATTTCCAGGACTTTGTATTAGACGCTTCTGGGGACACAGTTGTTGAGGTGCTTCGTGAAACCACGGATTCCTCATTTCGGTGTTGGTTGCAGACTAGTTATCATCCGGTGGAAATTCGGGAGACGCATGCTGGCGCTTATACCCCATTTGCGACATTGTTTTTAGTGACAGGTATTATTCTAATATCTTTTAGCTTGTTTTTCGTGGTAAAGGGGTTCAAGGCTTTTCCTAAAAGTTAACCGAAGTGAAGAATATACTTCAATTGTTAGGGAAGATAATGACTTAAATCGATGTATCAAATGACCATCAAGTGTGGTATCTCAAATTGAAAACGCTGATTGTGTATGGAACGCGATATGGCGCTACTGCGGGAACGTCTGAAGAAATCAGCAAAGTCCTTCGAGAAGAAGGCTTTGAGGTCAAAGTGGTCGATGCCAAGAAAGACAAGATCCGAGATATCAAAGAATACGAATTGATTATCATTGGTAACGGAATGAAGTTCACGGGGTGGACATCAGAAGCTAAAGGATTCCTACGCAGGTTTGCTAAAGAGCTAGCGAGTAAGAAGGTAGCTGTCTTTGTTTCCTCGGCTGCCCAGCTGCTCCACGAGCACAAGGGCGAACAGGAGAAATTGGAGGAGGCGTGGACTAAATATCTTGTCGAAGAAATTACGAAGTATGAATTGAACCCGATTGCGATGGCAATTTTCGGAGGTTGGGTGAACCCGGAGAATATGGGGTGGCTGGATAAGAGAATGGCCAAGTTCTTCATTGAAGAACTAGAAGCTGTGGGTATCAAAGGGGAAAACGGAATCTATGATACTCGGGATTGGGATGCCATTCGAAAATGGGCTAAAGAGCTTGCCCAAAAAGCTCGAGCATAATGGTTAGGTTGAAGAAATATCGTCAGGGTCGGTCAGAACGACGATGGACATCCGTGAGTACCAATTATCAGATATCCCCGCCATCTTAGAAATTTCTAGGCGTACGTGGGGAGGCTATGATCAACTCCCCTACGAACTAGATGAACTTATAGCAAATCCGAATTCTTTCCTTTATGTTATCGAATACAAGGGTCGTATTGTCGCCTTTGCGAACCTCAATGTCATCGATGGGGGAAAGACTGGCTGGCTAGAGCATATGCGTGTTCATTTCCGGTACCGAAAGAGGGGCTTCGCTTGGGCAATGACGCAGCACCTGTTGGCTGAAGCTGAGGCACGAAATCTCAATCGAGTACGACTCACTACTGCCATTGAAAACGAGGCTACCCGCCAAATCGCAACCCAGATTGGAATGCACCAAGTCCTACAAATGAAACTTTTTTGGAAGGGGAACTATCGGGGAATACGATGGAAGGACGACTCTGTTCCCATTCGAGCGTGCAACTCGGATGAAGCCTACGACTTTCTTAATGCTAATCCAGATCTAACTACTGATGGTATTGTTGTCTACTATTGGCATGCGTTCGATTTAACCAGGGAGCTCTTCTCGTCATTGAGCAACAAGTTTCGGTTCTGGAGAACCGAAGAAACGGGTCAAGGAGGGGCGTTGGCCTTCGGTTATAGTCAGATCTTCCACGATGCGCCAATGTGGGCTTCAACGATTTACGCATTAGATGTCCCTTCATTCTATTCAGCACTCTCGCATCAGCTTCAAGTAGCAAAGGAGGAGCAGGCTGAGGGCATGCTGTGTTTTCATTCCCCACCATTTCAAGCGGGTGGGGAGATTCCCGGATTGAAAAGGGGCACATTTGCTAGTTCGCTAGTGCTGTTTGAGAAACGGCGACCCTTTCTTAGTCTACAAAAATGAGTGTCCCATTCCAATAACTAAAAAGGACGTATTTAGTAGAACTCAATAGTTTCTCTTCATTGGAGATGTTATGTGAATGGCTGATGCACAAACTGCTTCAACATTAACTCTTGTTGCAGGAATCCTTCAAATTGTTTTCAGTATGATCTTCATTGTCCTTGGTGTTGTGGCATTCAGCTTCATACTTTGGCCGTTGATGTACGACCCCTACTTCATGATGTATACTCCCATGTGGATCATGTTAATCCCGCTTCTTCTCTTCGGAATCTTCGGGGTAATCGGGCTGATCTTTGGAGTACTCTGGCTCAATTGGCGACACTTCCCTGCTCAGCATAAGACTGGATTAATTGTTTCCGGGATTCTCGCCTTAGTGTTCTCAATCGGCTTTGTTCCAGGACTTCTCGTACTCATTGCCGGCGCACTTGTCCCAACACCATCAGAATATACGGGTTATATACCTACAACGGTGCCACCTATGGGACGTTCGACCGTACGCGTAGTGACCCGGTGTCCCAGCTGTAGTGCCGAAATCGTTGGCGACGATCGATTTTGCTGGCGTTGTGGATCTAAATTATAGAGGATACTCCTCTCAAAATTCCGCACCACACGTAATCTACTTAGATAGTGATAACACCTATTGGAATTTCTTTTGATGCCTTAATGGATGATTTCCTAATACACGAGTGGCTTAGCTAATCTTGGGTTTCGCGGATGTTTCTACTTGCTGATATAGGAACCTAATATTCCGAGTCACATCACAGCTACTCCGGTTCCTATAGAGGAATCTGAGCTAGACGCAATTCGACATAGTAATGGCTCAGGAATCCAGGGAAAATGGTTGGGGATAGATCAGGTGTTGCACTGATGTAATGGTTATGATATCTATTCCATATCGTCTCATTTTCGACAAATTCTAAGACGACCGAATGACCATCGATTGCCATGACAATATTCTGCTCCGACATTTGGAATCCGACGATGCTATAACTCCACTTTAGCAATACATCATTACACATGTAACCAGGTTCTGGTGTGACAATGAGTCGTCCCAAATCCTCCTTGAGGAATAACGTGATATTCCATTGCATAGCCATTTCAAAACCGCCATGGTGATCCCCTGAATCATTAAAGTAAAGGGTACCGGTCAGGATGAGGCTGGGCTGATTCATATAAGATATCAAACCTACGGCAAGAATGCTCGTGGTAACAACTGCAACCAAAACAACTGTGACAATGAGCTTACTTTTCCTTTGCATAGTTAACCACTTCGGTTGCAAAATCTGTATACTCCATATTGGTCAAGCCTAACATAATATCCTAAGGGTTTGAACAGCCAACCGACCACTGTTCAAAAAACAGAACACCTTGGGTGTTTTTAGGTATCTTTCGTAAAACCAGTGGAAAAGACTGTCACATAGTGTGTTTAAATAACAAGACCACGCTTAGAAGGGGTTTACGAGGCACCAAAAATGGCAGAAATGAAACGTTCTGGCAAATACATGTTCTTTCTCGTCCTCTTCATGGGTCTTGTGGGCCAGTTAGATGTCTGGGTCTCACTCATCGAAAGTTACGCTGCCCCGTTCATATTGGCAGAAGCTGGTTTAGCTGCAACGCCATGGCTCTTTGGCTTTTGGCAAAGCGCCTTTGGCGTCATCGTCTTTCTAGTATTCTTCATTGGCTGGTTCGCTGACTCTTTCGGACGAAAAATCGGAATACTCGCGCTCATTCTCGTCATGGGCCTTCCCTCGCTACTCATCTTATTCGTGCCCTCAATCGCGACCCCGATCAACTTCTTCCTCTTCATATTGCTCTATAGCATAGCAATCATGGGCACAACCTCGAACCTTTGGGAAGTGCCAATCACCGAAGAAGCCCCTGCAAAGCGCCGTGGACTCTACAACAGCATCGCCTTTCTCATCAGCGTCATTCCCCTTTATGCACTCCTTGGCACCCTGCTCATGGATGCACTTGGATGGCGATGGGGATACAGTGTAATGGGTATTTTTGGCCTAATCCTACTGGTCTTCTGGATCTTTATGCAAGAAACTTACCGATGGAAAGAGGCGCATGAAAAACGCGAGAAGCGACTCGGTGTCATAGAAGCCCTTCGGTCACTGGGCCGCAGAGACCTCCTCTATGTTGGTATTGCATCATTAGTTTATCTAATGTGGACTATTTCCTTCAAACTTGGAACGACCTGGTCCGGTGTCTTCTTCACAGCCGTGTTACCAGACCCAACCCAATGGAGGACTATCCTCACCATTGGTGGACTCATGTTACCAATCAGTGCACTAATCTCTGGCATCTTACTTGAAAAAGTGGGACGAAACTTCACACTTGTCCTTGGAACTATTGGGGCTATTGTTTGCTTCGTGGGGCTCGGTATCACCTTTATGCCTGCTTTCTTCTGGGGTGTCTACTTCTTCATGGCCATGGTCCTAGCTTGGATTTATACCTACGTTACTGAGATATTCCCAACGAAAGTACGGTCTTCAAGTATCGGTATTGCCGTTTCAGCATCCCGACTCGGCTATATTCTGGCTCCACTTATCGCTGCACTACTGTTGTTATTCTTCCCAGGTAATTGGCTTGTTTTCTGGGTGATAGCTGGCTTGTTCATGGTCTTCCCACTGCTGTCATTCCTCACCAAGCCCTATGAAACCAAAGGGAAAGAACTAGAAACCATCGACGAAGAAAAGTAACTGGAATCGAGTGAATTCATGCCGGTTGGACAGCTTGTTCACCGGCTCCTTCCTTTCTTTCAAGGCTTAAATTCTGGTTAGGCTCGCTTATATCGAAAGAATCCAGAGCAAGCATAAGGTTTGACGCCCTTCTTCTCCAAATCGTCAAGAATCAGGTTCATACCAATTGAGTCAGAACTGGAATGTCCTGCAATTACGACGTAAATCCCTTCCTTTTCGGTTTCCTTCTTGAGCTCATCGGTCCAGTGCATTGTAATTATGGTACTGACACCCGCCCTTGCCAATTTGGGGATCGATTCGGGTCCCGGGCTTGTTCCACCTGTAAAGAAGACAAACTTTTCACCGACACTCCCTTCAGGGTTACCCACAAAGATTTCAGGCCCAGCTCCGACTTTCTCCGCTTCTTGGTATTCTGGAATTTGAAGGAGTGTGTCGACGAGATCTCCAAGTGTCATGGGATCCTTGTCCTTGAGATATTTCGTCAAGTATTGGTATCCCAGCGAATCGGCTGGGGTGTGTGCACACATGAAGGGCATGTCTAGCAGCCGGGCTGCATCAATGGTTTGAGTATGGTTCCGGACCTTAGTTGCCCAGTGAACCTCTTTCAGGCGCTTTGTCATAGCTGATTCGGCCTGAGCAATAGGGACACCAACTTTTGCCCAATGTTCAGGTTGCAATTGCATTACGAAATCGAGATGTGACGTACCGATGCCATGCGGGTGATGGGCTAGGATCAAATCGATTTTCTTCCCTTTCTCTCCAAGTCGGTCCGCTAGAACAACTTCACCAGGGGTAATGTCAATTCCTGCGAGGATGCTTTTGATTTCTCGGTCTGGGTCGCCATAGAGTAACCGACAATCTGTATAGGGGTTCCAGGTAGCATCTTTGTCCGCTAGTTCCTTCTTCTTGCCTTCGAGTTTATCGAGTTTCTTTTTGGAGTGCTCAAGTACTTTTTGGACTTTCTTTTCGCCACGGGGATCAGCCTTTATCCCCATTTCGACTATCAGATGGTAGATATCTCCGAGCTTCATGGGTAGGGCGTGGCTTTTGGTTTGTTTGAATGTTTCGGATGCTAAAAAACGTTGAAACCTTGGATGTATCCGTTGGCTTACTCTTTGAGTATGCCTTTCTTCACAGCATCATCCAGGAGGTCTTGGGTATATTCCCAAAGGGAGCTGGATCCGTTGCCCATGTGTTTCTTGGTGGCAATAACCTGGGATTTGATGATGCTGTGTATCCGCCATGAGCATCCCCCATTAAGGTAGGCGAGTAATAATGGTTGCATGGAGTCGATGGCTCGTGCGTAATTGGCTTCGGGCGTTTTTAGGGCTTCATATTCTTCCCACAACGCCGTGAACTCAGAACGCTGGTCTGGTGGGAGCAACCCGAAGATCCGATGGGCTGCTTTGCGCTCACGATCTTTTTGGTCTTTGACATGCTCTTTATCATAGATGAAAGTATCTCCAGCATCGATTTCCACGACATCATGGATGAGTAACATCTTCATGACCTTGAACACATCGATGTTGGCTTGGTTTGAATACTCACTGAGTAAGAGGGCCATCACCATGATGTGCCAGGAGTGCTCAGCATCGGTTTCTTTTCGGGTCGCATCAACTAGCCATGATTCGCGGACCACTTTTTTCAGTTTATCAATTTCGGCAATGAATTTCATCTGTTGGGAAAGGCGAACGGAATCCATAAGCGATAGTAACGGTGAGGATACCTATTGCTCTGCCGGACGCTGAAGAATATCTACGTAAACTCGTCTTCTTCGGGCACTTTCGAAGTGGCTCTTTCCAAACCTTCTTTCACTTTCTCGACTCCGAGGAATTCGGTAATATCAACATCTACCACACACATTGTTGAGAGCTGTTGTGTTCCTCTTGAATCCATGTAGGCCCTGAGACGTCTCATTAGGCTCGGAAGATATCGGTCATATGCTAAGAGCATAAGCAGTGGCATGTAGATGAAGATGAAGGGATTCAGTAAGGTAATCAACACAACAAACCATGGTGGTACCCAAGGCCATGGTGGAGTGACGATAGTAGTAGCATAGATTATTCCAATGTAAATGATAATGTATCCATAGAAAATGAGGACTGATATTCCTGCATAACCTGCCAATAGATAAGTTAGAACACGTCCTGCGCTGAAGAGTTCCTGGGAGCCACTAGGTGGTTGACTATGAAAAAGTATCTTAGTATCATCAATCAACCATGAAGAAGGCAAAATAACTCCCAGGGCGATAAAAGCAATCGGGAAAATTACTGCGGCTGTGTTCCACGTGTTGACGGCTAAAGGAAGGCTAGGATTCCATATTATGAATAGGGGTCCGATATAGGTTGCTACGGCGAGTGATAAACCAAAAGATAGCAGTAGTGCGAAAACTGCTCTACGAAACACACTATAGAGTGGTTTTGGCTTGGTTGTCGGTACACCATAATAATACGTCTCACTACCAGGATTAAGAATTCGATTTAGGGGTAATACAAGCCATCGAGGAGTAACCACCGCCATCCACAAATAGAAGGGGATGGCTAACACTGGAAGCAGATAAAAAAGAATCAACCAGTCCGTCACAGCGCTCCCTGGAATGACAGGACTGATTTCAATCCATCCGAAAAATATCACTGGTAGAACATAGTTTAAAATCGCCCAGATTATATCGAGAGAAATTACTAGAATCATAACAAGGATGACGATGTAGTAGGTCTTTCGTTCCATTCAAAAGCACCTCATATTTCCCATTATCTAGCAAGGTGCTGGAGGCTACTAAAAGGTTCTTGAAGCCATTAGGAGGGCATTAGGTTTTTGTGAATTCTTCCCTGAATCGAATGTCCAGAGTTTCCAATTCACTGAGAATCGGCTCATAGAGTTCTGGAAGAATGGGGATTTGGACACCCTTCAGTTCTAGGTTGCCCGTTAGAATCAGATGTGAGGCAATCGCGGCAGGAAGTGCAACAGTGCGGCTCATTGATGAATCCCCGTTCGGGATGCCATAATCGATAAGTGTGGATCGAATGTGTTCACGTGAATGATCTGTGTGCTCAATGGTGAACTGGTGTTGCATTACAATCATATCCCGCTCTCTGGGAGCATACTGTAGTTTCTCTTGAAAAAGTGAAACAAGAACATCGATGGGCGCACCTTGATCTAGTGGAATGTATTGGTTGCTAAACAATCCCAACCATTCATAACGCTCAATCACCTCATCATCTTCTGGGAGACCTAACCGTTCAGCAACCTCGGCTTTGAGGTCTGAGCTAGCTGGGAGTCCTAGATACTTGCGTAAGAAGCGTGCGTAGGTCATGTCGTAGAGGGTTTCTTCTTCGAGTTCAAGGAGACCAAGTTGCCCGATGTTGTACATGGTTTTACACCATCCAGGATACCTGAGTGTTCCACGTAGCATGGTTTGGATACCTTGGAGTCCATAGATGTCAATGTACTGTAAGGAATCCCGATTGGGATAGCCTTCAAAATCGCCGAGTTCTGGTACATACTCAACGTGACAGCTATTGAATAATTCCTCACTTGGAATTTGGATATGTTGTCCATCTTTTTGGAATAATGCTGAGTTGCGCCCAGCAAGTAATACGCCTCGGGGGCTCCAGGAGAGCTTATACCCAAAGGGATTGGTATTTGCTTCTGGTGCTGGTAAACCGCCTGTGAAACTCGTAAATTCGAGAATTTTCCCGCCTTCAGCTTGGGCTTGGTGGATGATCTTCATGGCGGACATATGGTCTTGACCAGGATCAACTCCGCACTCGTTGAGGATGATAATGCCAGCGCGTTTAGCCTGTGAATCAAGGGTCCGCATCTCATCTGACACATAAGAGGTAGTCACCATGTTCACTTTGTACCGGAGACATTCTCGGGCCACCTGCACATGGAAGGTGTACGGAAGAAGGGAAACGACTAAGTCAACTGGTTTTACCAGTTCCTTCAGGTCTTTGGATTGCCGACTAATATCGAAGGCTCGCGCCTCCCCGTTAGGGTGGTCACCGATGAGATTCATCGCCTTACTGACAGTTCGACTAGCAACAGTAACTTGGTAGTCATGATCGAGCATGTACTGGACATAGGGGCGAGCGACCAATCCGGCACCGAGTACCAAAACATGTTGCATCCCAGTATTCCTCCTTGTTTCTGCTTCCTATTTTTTGCTACAAATACTTTTTGAGATATTCATATTCGGGAGTAAGGGTGCCCCGATACACGATAACGGCTTTTTTCACTTCTGGGGGCAAGTCCAACTGTTCAAAGGGCACACTATAATCGGCATTAACAAGCGCTGGGATGAACCGTTGAAGGGTTTCACTAAAGGAGGTGGACGCATCCCGGGGTAGTTCCGTTGGAAGGTTGTCAACTGCCATAACAACAACTCCGTCACCAGAAATGCCCATAGTCGCTTCATCCATATCGGGATGGTAAACAAAGGTTGGATGGTCTGGTTTGGTGCATTGCACCGTGAATTCGATAGCTCCATGGATATCACAGCTAATGTCACCAACGATGATAAGCCTCGGCTTTCCACCAGTTTGATTCCATAGCTTCTTCAGTTCTTGTTTGGTAACCATCCGGGGGTACTTATCTGACCAGTATATACAGTTCATCAAAACGGATATGTTTGGGAGGTATTGGGGAAAGGCAGATTGGTATGTGGCTTTTCCGTGGTCATAGTAATCTTGCAGGTCAAATGTCGCTTTGGAATCCTTAGGGCGAACCGTGTCTTCTTCTCGAAAGACCACCTTGTATAAGAGATGGTTATCGGATGTAAGGTGGGGTAATTCTGCTGGTGAAACGGTTTTGTGTGGAAGTAAATCGAAGATAGCTTGCGCACCTCGTGAGGTATTCCCATATCCAATGAAACCAACCACCAAGGGCGCTAGTTCATAAGCAAACCCTTCGGCTTGAATCCGTTTACCAATGGCACTAACCGCTGTTTGAAGCTCTTCAATGCCGCTATATTGGTAGGTAGGCTTTAGATCTGCAAACGGATTTGGTGCGACTCCTTGTTCATTAAGCCGTTCACCAAGGCCTCGCAACGTTTCAGCCATTCCAGCATATCCCGCCCAGTTTCCAAAGAAGACAAGCCGACGCCCAGTTTCAACTTCGACGATACACTCATAATCGATGAGGGAAGCTCCCACATCAAGGATTTGCTTTAGCATCGCCATATTATACTTTTGACCCTTGATTACATGGGCAAAGAACAAATACACCTTCTCACGTTCGAAAACCTCTTTGGGGATTTCCTTAATCCCGAAGATGACTTGAGGTTCGGTTCCATGAAGATCTCCTACGCTGGCTCCCACCTCCCTGTATGCCTCCTCGGAAAAAGCCCGTTGTTCTGATGGTTCCACCACAAATTCAAATCCATGCTCCTTGGCTAGCTTCAGAACGTCGGAGGGGACAATGGGAGTACGAAGCTCGAAGGCTTTATCTTCTCGACGGATTCCAACTTTTTTCGGCATAGAACTCCTCTCACTGGGTGTGGTGGAGCTTCTCGGTTAAGCTATCAGGTAAAAAAGTCTAGTGGCTGCTCTAACAAAATCAGGTGTTGGTATCAGAACAAGGTACAACATTAAAGTCAAAGAATCACGCCTTAAGGGTCAAGAGCTGGCGATCATGGTAGACCCGGTCTTAAAGAAAATCGATGAAAACGCAGACCACGCTATTGATGCCGCGAAGAAATTATGCAGCATACCTACAGTAGCTGCGAAGGGTCAAGGCATCGAAGAGACTGCTGAACTTGTCCAACAAATGCTAGAAGACGCAGGCATTCCATCGGAGTTACATTCAACATCAGGTGCTCCGGTTGTGACAGGACACCTCGATGTTGGTGCCAAACGCACGCTACTCTTCTACGATCACTATGATGTCCAACCCGCTGAACCCTTTGACCTATGGGTGTCACCTCCCTTCGAGCCCGAAATTCGCGAGGGCAGATTCTACGCCCGAGGTATCGCTGATAACAAGGGTGACACCCTTTCCCGGATTTGGGCCATTCGTGCCTACAAGGAAGCAGGTGTCGAATTACCCGTTAACATAAAGTTCGTCATTGAAGGAGAAGAGGAGATTAGTAGCCCAAATCTTTTAGATTTCACCAAGAAGCATGCAGATTTCCTTCGAGCGGATGGAGGTATTTGGGAATTTGGCAGTGCTGGTTTTGATGGAACTCAGGAAGCCTGGCTGGGATTGAAGGGCATCCTCTATGTCCAACTGGAAGTTGAACGGCTCTCCCATGATGCCCATTCTAGTAATTCAGCCATCTTACCCTCTGCTCCCTTTCGGTTGGTCTGGGCTTTGAGCTCGTTAAAAGACGAAAATGAACGCATTCAAATCGACGGGTTCTATGATGATGTCGTCCCCGTGACCGAAAAAGAACGACGATTTGCAGCAAAGATTGACCTTGAAGAAGTATCCCGACGCAAGTTCTATGGCATTGACGCTTTTGTTAACAACTATAAAGGCGACGCATTACGCGAAGCCTACTACTATCAACCACACCTGAGTATTGATGGACTCACTAGTGGTTATCAAGAAAAGGGGTCAATGACGGTACTACCAGCCAAAGCATCAGCAAAAATTGACTTCCGTCTCGTTGAAAACCAACACCCCTCTGACCTCATCAGAAAACTCCGAAATCATTTGGACATCCATGATTTCACAGATGTCAAAATCGCTTGGCACGATGGCTACCCTGCAGCTAAAACTCCTATCGATCATCCCTTCGTTGATATCGTCGATAGGGCAAATCAGGTCGTCTTTGGGCACCCTATCCGCATCCACCCCACTTGTCCTGGCTCAGGTCCGCTCTACCTCTTCAAAGATTTTGTGCCCATGATCTCCATCGGCATCGGCGATCATGATTCCCGTGTTCATTCTTCCAATGAGAGTGTAACGGTGGACAACTACATCAAAGCCATGAAACGCATCGCTGTTATAATCGATGAAATGGGCCGATGGTAGCATATTCATATTGGTGCGTCCCAAGCCAGCCAAATAAGCTCTACTAGCTCTTCGGCTCGGAGTTGATGGACAGCATTCGGAGGAATATAAAACGCTCTCCTAGACTGGAGATCAAGCTCTTCATCAGCGATAATTGCTTTTCCTTTTCCGCTTATGACAATGAATAACTGGGAATATGGATTCATCTCTCCGGCTTCATTGATTACTTGGCTCGCGTCAATGAAATACCAGGCAGATCGAAGGCCCTCCCAATACGCAAGGGGAATGGGTGAAGCCCCCTACGCTTCCCCTGCCAACTCGTGGCGAATCTCTCGAATCTTGATTTTTCCGGGCAAAAAGAAATCGGTTCCGAGGCGCTTAATGGTCTCAATTGATTGTAGAACTTTCTCACGATTGAGAAATTCGTAGTTAATGGGTCGCTCATCGTTGCTCTTGTAGCAAGTGCAAACCCATCTTTTTCATATTTGGCAACCTGTTGTAAGGTTTTATTGGAAAATGTGAATTTGACATCGCAGTTCTGCAGTCCCGCGAGAATCTCCGGCTTCTCTTTCAGAATAAGAGTAGCCGTCTCTTCTGTGTCACTGATTTCTAATCCTACACGCATTTCCTCATCCGATACTAACAGCTGCTCCTGGTACAGTTCAACGTCTTTGAGCGCTTGTTCTAAATATCCCATCAAGTCAACCATCGAGATCACCAATCGATTGATATTACACAATCTGGAACTTGGCAAAAAGGTTCTTCACAAAAAATAGGCAAAACCTAGACAATTTTAAGGTCATACGTTGCAGCGCACTGTATGACCGAGAAAAAATCCTATCTCCTTTTTCAGGTCCTGAATATCATCACCGTTATCTCAGTGATCATCGTCAACATTCTGGCAAACGCACTTCCCCTCTTTGGCGTAAATACGGGGGCGGTCTCTGATGCCTATCCGAACTTCTTTACACCAGCCGGTTACGTCTTTTCCATATGGTTCATCATTTATATCCAAGCGATTATCTTCATGATTTACCAAGCCCGAAAAAGCCAACGAAATGAAGGTTATCTAGGTAAGATTGGCTTCTTCTATTTCCTCGCAGGTCTAGCAAATATGGTCTGGATCTTCGTTTTCCACTACTCCTACGCAGGGATGGTCGCTAATCCACCTTTCTTCTTAGTTTCTCTAGTTCTTCTTCTCTTTGTCTTTCTAATGTTACTCTTTGCATATCTGCGATTAGGTGTTGGAATTTCATCAGTTCCACGTAATGAGAAACTCGCCGTCCACCTACACTTCAGTGTCTATCTCGGCTGGATCTCTGTAGCAACCATCGCTGCAGTCGCCTCTTCCATCAACATTCTGGTGCCTGCCATCCCAGCAGAAACCCAGCACTTAGCCACTGCAGCCATGCTCTTCGTTGCCCTCATCCTCACCTTGCTTATGATTTATCTTCGACGGGATTACGGTTTTGCCCTGGTTATTCTCTGGGCGGGAGCCGGTATCGGCGTGAAATGGTTCGCCATTCCCATCATCTTGTACTCTGCTATCATAGTTGCAATTGTGGTTGTTGTCGGATTAATCCTCATTCCCTATCTCAAGAAATCCAATCTCATCCAATACTATAAAGGACCAGATTAGGGCTGAAATTTCAAAACAAGTCGGCAAATCTGCCAAATAATTACACTCGACTTTGAAAATTTAAAATCAATCAGTATACCTTATTTTTACGGAAAATCACAAAGAGTAGCACTAACAGCATTTGTCATGTTATGCTACTCGCTGTGATTTCATGTAATATCTTGGCAGTAGTTACTTTCGCTTGAAGTAAAAGGCAACACTGAATACCACGATTAGTATTAACAAACTCACGCCTAGGATGATTGCCCCAACACCTGCAAAAGGATCTGGGTTACTTGTTGTACCTGATTCGTCGATTAACCATTGAGTAACTTTTTCTAAGATATCCCATTCGGAATCAGGATCATTTAGAAAGTCATATGTCGTGAGGCCATCACGATTACTACCCTCTTCGTATTCCGCATGGGGACCACTCGCAAACAAAGTTCCAGATCCATACCGCGAAACAAACATTGCTGCCTCATCATTTGAAGGATACGACATGATGCGAATGATTGTAACTGGATTAGCAGGGGCAAAGAAAATGGAATCGGAGAAATAAACGTAGTACGATTCAGGTTCATTTGACAAGTCAGGTCCAGTTGAAGCACGATTTACGGAAAGCTCTGCTAAATAGGCTCCTCCCGCCATTCCGGGAATATGAGCACTCCAGCTCCCGACACAAAGTTCAAGATAATCTGAGGCGAACATGCCACCTCCACAAATACCGAAGTAAGAGCCTCCGCAGGCTACAAATTGTTTTAGTTGTTCAATACCAACATTACCAATATCTAATGCGAAATTGTTTGGAGAGCCACCTCCAAAGACAACTAAATCAAGACTATCTAAGGTTCCGTTGCGAATCGCTTCTGCATCAATCGAAACAACCGTGGATCCCATCCACTCGAACATGTGGGTTAAAGCCGTTGCTGACCCGCTCTGCACCGGTTCTCCATTATAGATGCCTACTCGGATTTCTGCTAAATCGGTTCCTGTTTGGGCTGCTATTGAAATTTGTGTGATTGGTAAAAAGCTACTCAGAAAAAATAGACTAATTACCAGAAATGTTGTGCATTGAACAAGAGTTCGTTTTCTATTGACTCTAATCATTTTGGTCTCCCTAAATTATAAATTAGGTTTGGAAGGATAGTGAGAGAGCACTCGCCTTTTCTAGTCAATATATGCTTGTTAGCTGATTGGTTAGGATTTCTCGCGGGTTTTGAAATTTTAGAGCGTTTTTCCGCACAATATAGTTCAATAAATCTGAGAGGCTATAATTTCTTATCCTTTCCTTGGGTAATTTGAAAGCAGAGCATTGTTCAATTTATTTAATATGTGATTTTCGATAAATCACAATAAGGGCAATTGCGATAACTCCAAAGACCACAACAGCTAATGAGACTATGATAACAGGAATCGGGTTTATGGGCATAACTCCTGAAATAGCTAGAAGCCAACTAGCGATTACTTGCATTAATTCCCATTCGGAATCTGGGTCATTGAGCTCATCTTGGAAGGTTGTAAAATCACGGCTGTCTCCTTCTTCAATTTCTGGATGTGGGCTAGACAGAAATACAGCTCCCATGCCATAGGTGAAGGTGACCATGCACGGGCGTCCATTTTGTGCATAACTGGCAATAGTAGTGACGTGAGACATGTCAGGGGCATCAAAATAACTGCCCGTCCAACTTAGTGTTGAGTATGAGTCTTGAAGATCATCAAGATTGGGACCTGTTGCATTTTTATGAAGGTTTATTGTTACGAGACTCTTTCCGAAGGGAAGATCCGAGAGATAGCTTTGTAACTCAACATCGAAGAGGGGAAAACGAGTCCATTCAAAAAATGTCCCACCGTATATTCCGATATATGCGCCACCACTTGCGATGAAATTCCGGATAATATCATATCCAATATTAGTCATTTCATCGCGTAAGGTGTATGGAGAGATTCCTGGCATTACAAGCATGGAGTGCCCGCTAAGGGCGCCGTTCAGCATTTCTTCGGGTGAAATTAGCGTAATATCTGCGTTAAGCCACTCAAACATGCTAATGAGGGCTGTGCGGCTGGCCAAATTCTCATTCGAGTGGCCACCATTATAAATTGCAACTTTCACATCTGACAACTCTGTGGAATCTTGAGCAGATATGGCAATTTTCGGTTCGCTATTAACGATCAGTAAAGAGGTAATTAAGATGAAGATAAAAACGGAAAAGGACAGCTGTGTATTTTGGTCTAATATTTGTGAGCGCACATCAAACCACTCACGACTTCTTCTCTCATAATCTGACAAATATTCTCGGTTAATGACAAGTTAAAAATCAGTCACAAAATCTCGAATCTACGCTCTTTTTCAGAACACTTTGGTTCGGAATTGTCCGATTATATATTGCATCTTTGATTGCAGGGAAGCGATGATTTAAGTTCACAATAGTGGCTCTATCTCGAGGTGAATAGCCGTTGTCGAGAATAAAAAAAGGAAACCCCTTTTCTAATGAATTACCATCAGTTCCCACAACTGCGGTTTCCCTCGATTCAACCTCTCGCTCTACTTCAATCTATCTTTCCTTTGCCCTTATCATCTTTGGTGCTCTGCTTGCCACTGTGAATATTGGAAACGCCATCTATCTGCAACTAACTGTCTTTATTCCCTCTATCCCTCCTTGGATGGGGTTCCAAATCTGGAATTACATCATCTTGGATGCCATCTTGGTGTTCGGATTGATTATGATGTACAGCGGTAGTGTCATGATTTATTTTGAAAAAGGCTGGCCTTATGGAGGGGTTGTCGCATTATGGGGGGCTTTTATGACAATTCAGTTCATCAGCATCATTCTGGGTGGATTGGGTGCTTTTATCACGTTTTGTAGTCGCCCAGAACCGAAGAGAACATAAACGATGGACTCCACACAGTCTGTATTAGTCTTTTGAGGAGGTGCCTCTATGGCTATCATCGATATTTGGGAGCAGGTCCGTCAGATGCAACAGCCCTGGGCTCCGAAGGAAATCGCCCGGGTCAATGACCAAGTGGTCCGACTCGCTTTGTTCGATGGCGAGTTCCCCATGCACAAGCATTCAAACGCTGATGAGCTCTTCTTCGTGCTAAAAGGGCGGATACTCATCCGGGTCAAGGGACAGTCTGATATTGAATTAACCGAAGGTAAGATGACGGTCATTCCTAAAGGCGTTGAGCACTCTCCGAAAAGCCTTGAACCTTCTTATGTCCTAATGTTCGAACCATTGGCTCTAGATTCACGGGGCGATTAAAGAGTATTCTACACCTAAAGTATTTGGCCTGTTATCTGAGGTATATGAGTGGTATCTGTTTAATTACATTGAATCCCCGTCGGGGAGCCGTCTTGATTGGTCCTTTGAAGATCCTGCAGAATTTGAAGGCACTGATGAGGAGAAGTTGGCGAAATTCCGAGAGGTTCGCGATCTAATTAGGGAAAAGATTCTTGAGTGCTTGGAATCACGAGAAATCACGCCTAAACTCAAGGATTAGAACAAGCCAACAGACTTTTCCATCCAGCCCGAACTGTTCCTTGGCGATTTTACACTTGCATAACCAAACCTGGAAATACACTGGCCCGATTTTCGACGCGCATACCCATGTTTGGGAAACTACAAATCTTCGTCAAAATATCGACGAACAGAGAGAACTGGGTGTCAAATCCGAATTAGTGATAGCCCACAGTTCTGAAATCCGTGATTACACTGAACAAGAATTTCCACATACATTCGTGTTCGCGAAGTACCTATCCACTCAATATGTCATCGGGTCCCAAATCGAGGTTGTGCTATCCGAAATCGAAACGATGCGGGAAGAGGGGTTCTCGCTAGCAAAAATGTGGGCTGCTCCTGGTTGGCGGAACTATTTTAAGAATTACGAAGGGGTGTTTCAACTCACTGACCGACGTTATAAACCCATATTCGAGCAATTAGTCTCGAATGGATTTCCGCTACTCTTGCATATGTCAGACCCAGATACTTACTATGCGTCCACATACTCGAATGCAGAGATTTACGGAACCAAGGAAGAACATCTTGACGAATTAGAAGCTCTGATTCAAAGTTTTCCTGATTTGCAATTTCAGCTAGCTCATTTTGCAGCTCAGCCTGAGATCCATCGCCTACCCCGGCTAGCTGAATGGTTTGAGAAATATGATAATATCGTCGTTGATACCGCCTCCTCACGGTGGATGGCCCGAGAACTCAGTAAAGATCCAGATGCTGCGCGCGATTTTCTCATCCACTTTTCGAAAAGAATCCTCTTTGGAACTGATGGCACCTTGAATACTTCATCGAGGCAGGCAACCTCTCCGTCGATGTCGCCCTATAAGGCCAGATTACTCGCACAGCGGATCCTGTGGGAAACTAACGAGCATGAAACTCCACTTCCGTTCCCCGATAGGGATACTGAATCCATTGGTGGCACTTTCATCAATGGGCTGAATCTCCCCAATCGCGTATTGAAGGATTTATACTGGAAAAACGGGAAACGCCTTTACGATTTCTAAGAGATTTTGCAGTCCGTTCAGTGAGTTGAAAAAGGCTTTTTAGTTCCACAAGAGCACAGTCGCAATACCTGAACCTGTTCGGAGGTTTATTTTCTTATGTCGGACGAATCGACAACTACGACGCTTATTATGCTGGGGGCTATTTTTCAGTTAATCCTTGCTATTCTATTGCTGCTTGTTGGTCTTGGGAGTAGCATTAGTACTGCCATTGGGCTCTTGCTGGGGGGGATTAGCACTCCGCTAGACTGGGTCTGGGTCGCTTTCCCAGGAATACCCCTTTTGGTGTTGGGCATCCTGGGTCTCATATTTGGGACCTACTGGTTCCGCTGGCGTTATACACCCACTGAATACAAAGAGAAACTCATTATGACAGGAATCGTTGCCCTCATCTTTACTGGAGTGCTACCTGGACTCCTCGTACTAATTGGCGGTGCCATTGCTCCAGATGAAGACGCTTAAACCTAAAATAACTCAAAATTTCCTCTCCTACCTCTTCCGGTCTTGAAGCTGGGAAGCGATTGGTTCACATTTCTTTCCGGCAAATGAAATAGCTGAATCCAATCACTATCATTACGCAACCTCCCACTTGACAGACAATGACTAACTGATCCAGATTTGGAATCGCGTTAAGTGTGCTCAAGAGTATAAGTATACTTGGTAAAATAACCGCTATTCCGACTCCTGAGAAGACTACAAGGCTCATGACCAAGTCCAGTCGAGCGTCAAATCGATAGTCAGTGGTCATAATCTCACACCAATAGTGGAATTCGCCATCCTCTTGGTTTTTACGTTTACGTTAGCGGCTATGAATTACCTACTTAGTCGTGAATGCTTTCCGCACCCAGAACGAGTAAGAGGCAAATATCATCAAATACAAATACTTCAACCGTATACAAATCGGTGGTGCTGAATGTGACAGAAGAACTGGTGTTTATCCTTGTCTTTGTGCTCATGTACGCTGTATTCGGCTTTGCCAGGATTTATTATCGTCGCAAAGCTGCGAAGGCAAAACGCGAGCAAAGTGATCGGCCACCCAAGACGAAACCCATCCGTTCAGTGGCGCATACCGCGATCGCTATTAGCATCCTAGGTATGTTGATTGCATATCTTCTCTACCTGTTCGTTACGCCTTGGTTCCCGTGGTTTCCTCTCCCCATTCCCTCATTCCTGCGATGGTTTGGAGTCATACCCTGTGCTGTTGCCATCCCCCTCCTCATTTGGACCCACCGAACGTTGGGTCGTAGTTATTCGCCTGAACTCGAAATCCAAGACCAACATCAGCTGATCAATACAGGCCCATATGCCCGTATACGCCATCCGATGTATACGGTCTTCATCTTATTCATTCTCGGAACCGTACTCCTCACTGCTAACCTCTTTATCACCATTTTTGGGCTCTTAGTCTGCTTTTTGCTTTACCCCATTTCCAAACAAGAGGAACAAATGCTCCTTACCGAATTTGGCGACCAATACCGTGACTACATGAACCGTACTGGCAGGTTCCTTCCACGGATCCGCCAATACCCCCGACAGGAGGGGGAGAGCTAAAGAATGGCATACAAAAACGCCACCACTACATATCAGGGGATTCAACTCAAGGTCTCCGAAGCTGCTGTCCTCCATGATTTGGAGGAAGTTATTGGAGAGCCGATTCCTCCTGGTGGCATCGCCTTCTACAGAACAGGGTTTGTTCACGCTAACCAGCACGTTACAGGGCTTAGCCTTCACAACAAGCAACTCACTATTATCCCAGAAGGCATACAAGAGCTCACCCAACTTGAACGATTATACCTTCGGGATAACAAACTCACTACCCTGCCACACACTATTGGCCAACTCACGAATCTACAAAACCTTGATGTCTTTAACAACCAAATCACACAACTCCCAGAAACTATCGGTGAACTCTCGCAACTACGACGCTTCGACCTCTCCCGGAATTTCACTCCTTCACTTCCCAAAAGCATTGGAAATCTTCAATCGCTTGAACGACTCGGGCTGCTCAACATCCATTTAGAATCCTTACCGGATATCATCGGAAACCTTACAAATTTATGGGATTTCATCGCTTCCATCAATCACCTCTCATCCATCCCCGATTCTATAGGAAAGCTAACCAAATTAAAACGACTTGTTCTTCATGAAAACTCTCTCACCACGCTTCCAGACACCCTCGGACAACTCGTTAACTTAGAACTACTCTCCCTGCATTCTAATCGACTCACAACCCTCCCTTCAACTCTGACGCAAATAAACTCACTCAAGGTTCTCAGACTCGAATATAATCAATTCGAAATACATTCACCAGCGGTAAAAGATTGGATTTCAGGATTGAAAACAAAGGGATGCCGGGTCCGAATCTAATCCCCCCAAAATAAAAGCTAAGATTATATTACCACCACCCGCTCATATGTGCACTTTGAGGTATCCTTGAATGGCAAAACCGACCATCACATATCTCGGCAACTCGGGCTTTCTTCTTGACTACCGGGATTCATCCCTGATTATCGATCCACAAAACAAAAGGTCAGGCGATCGAAAAGGCGATATCGTCTATTGCACCCACAACCATCCTGATCATATTGGTGGTATAAACGTCTTCATGGAACAAAACCCAGTTGCCTTCCTAATCGGAAACATCGAGGTCGCAAAGAAGTTCTCCAAATGGACCCATCGCACCATCGTCGTCCACGATGGCGAATTCATCCAACAGATCCCCTGGAACCTCCGCTTCATTCAGGAACCTCACGGACTAGCTAAAGGAAAAATGAATCTCGGAGTTATCGTCCGAGCTGATGAATTCACCTTCGGTCATGTTGGTGATGCGGTGCGACT
>JAEOUH010000001.1 GCA_016839365.1 Candidatus Hermodarchaeota archaeon | reverse complement strand
GTTCGGAATCGACACGCTTCTTTTGCTGGTTAATAAAATTAAGTGCGGCATTTAGGTCTTCTTGATTTCTGAATAGCCCCGCATTATCCCACATGTTACGTTGAAGCTGCTTAGTTTCATCTGCGGGACCAACACCCTCTTTTCTTTCAAGAGGAGCTGTCAAACGGGAAAATTCTACATCTATTGCATCTCTATCAAGAGAAGGAGGTGGATTGTTTTCAGCATAAGCAGCTGCGGAGTCACCAGCTATTTTACCAAATACTTGACCAGCAGCAAGAGCATTTCCACCTAATCTGTTTCCTCCATGTACACCGCCAGCAACTTCACCTGCTGCAAACAGACCATGGAGATTGGTTCCTGTGGATGAATCAATCTTTAATCCTCCCATGACATGGTGAGCCGTCGGAGTCACTTCCATTGGCTCATTGCGAATATCGACTCCAATATCGAGGAAATCTTCTAGCATTGTGGGAAGCCGTTCTTCGATGATTTTTTCAGGAAGAAAAGAAATGTCTAAGTATACTGCCTCATTTTCTGTTCCCCGACCGTCTCGGATTTCCGTAGCAATCGACCTTGCGACTTCATCACGCCCGGCTAGTTCCATAAGTCTGGGATTGTAGCGTTTCATGAACCGTTCCCCATCCTTATTTAGCAGGATTCCTCCTTCACCACGTACGCCTTCTGTAACGAGACGTCCCCGTGCTGCAGGAGGTATGGCCGCTCCTGTTGGATGGAATTGAAACTGTTCCATATCGATGAGCTCTACATTGGCTTTGTATGCCATCGCATATCCACTACCAACATCCGCTTGGGCATTTGTTGTCACATTATAAATTCGACCAGCACCACCAGCAGCCATGATAATTGCAGGTGCCCGATACACTTGGAACTTTCCTGTGCGAATCTCTAATACAGAAACACCCGCAGCTCGATTCTTATTCCGAAGCAATGCCGTTGCGAAGACCTCATCGACAATATTGATTTGGCGCCGCCGAATTTCTTCAGTCAATGTTGCCAGAACTTCATGGCCCGTTCGGTCTCCAGCGTAGCATGTTCGTCGAAAAGTTTGATGACCAAAAGGTCGCTGCATAATAAGACCATCAGGGGTTCTTGAGAAAATGGCACCAAAATTTTCTAAATCAAAGACCCTTTGAGGAGCTGCTTCTGCCAGGATTTCTACCAGGTGCTGATTATTAAGATAGGCCCCAGCATTACAGGTGTCTTGGGCATGAATTTCACATAAGTCATCAGGATCTAAATTTGCCAAGGCAGCGTTAATACCTCCCTCGGCCATAACGGTGTGGGCTTTCCCCAGAATGTCTTTGGTAATTATTGTAACTTCTTGGTTAGAATCAGAAGCAGCGATTGCCGCGCGGCACCCTGCTCCACCAGCACCAACAACTAACACATCTGTATCAATAACTTCAAAAGTCACTAGGATTCACCTAACTCACTAATTGGCTAATATCTTCGGGTGGAGTCGCACTACTAGCTATGATCGAAAAGACCGCATCTAATGGCCTAATGATTGTTCGGTTAAGCCAGTCTGTAGCCTTATTCTGTGCATCTTCATAGTTTTCCGCTTCTATATTGCGATCAACGCGCATGAAGAAGTTATAAGGTTCCTCTTCTGTTCTTGGCTTGGAGATAACCCAGAAAGACTTCCCTCCTTCTGGAATATTAAGGGAACCAGTTATTTCGTACCATTCTTCGACCCTTATCCTGCCCTGCTCTTCCCGATCAATTCTGACCTTAGTCATCTGTACATTCCGAAGGTCAGTGACTTTCTGGAGGACCTGCAAAAGCTTCTCGCTTGATTTTGAAAGCGCAAAGTCTGTGATGGTTATTTTAACATAACGGTCAGCTCGAAATATTGGCATGATGCAGCACACCAAGAAGAGAATCTAAGTCCCGGCAAAGTTCTAAGGTGTCTTAAGTTTTTCTCATTTAGTTGAAAGGAACCTGACCCAATTCTGATTGACTACTAATTTGGTATGTTTTTAGCACCTGTTTTCTAGGAATTCAAGGAGAAAGATGAGGACCTCGATTACTACGAGATACGAGCAGACACTTTCAAGATTTTTCACTATTCTTAGTGTTGGCTTTTTCTTGGTAGTAATTCTTCTCCTCGCCTCACCTATCCTCAACATAGGCAATCTGATTTTAGCGTTCGTTGTTATTTTTTCATCCATTCTGATAATTAGAACCTTCTACCTTGAACAGAAACAGGAAACCTTTGACATAACATCACCTACTCTGTTCGAGACCGGTCTTCTTGTTTTCCAATCTCAAGGAAGTCGTTGTGCCATCTTCTTCGCATTTAGCATTTCCAATACAAGCCTTAATCAAACCCGCACTCAGCGAGCTTTGACGATTCTTCTCAAAGTGCTGCCCAGCTCAGCGATTATTGCAGTTGAATGGACATCAGAGAAGCAATGCTTCATCTCTTTCTACATTAAGCTAGACAGGTCTACATTCCTTAATCGTGCAAGTGAATTACTTGATAATATCCACAAGAGTTTCAGTAAAACTATAGGATCCCAATCGATTCGCCTCCTGAACGGCGCTGAATTGACTTCCCACTTCTTTATGGGAATTCCGGGGCGATTTCAGAAGATCTCGATTTCCGGTAGAAATCACATTGACATCCGAACTGACACTCTCAGCACGAAGAAAACCATCGCAGTAGTTACGCCAACATCCTTTGACCAGTTTCATTCGGTTCTTCAGACACTTAACGATAATCATGACTTCCGGCTTATTCTTCCAATCAAAAAGCTAGACACCTCCATGCAGATGACTAGTTCATTTATCCTTGTTTCAGGAAAACCGAATATTTACAATGTACTTCAGAAATTGCAAGCGGCGTCGGTTTCACCAAAATCTATGCCTGCTTCGAAATCCATGAAAATGTTCGGTGACGTGCTGGCACGAAACCAGATTCAAGAAGAACACTTCACATCAGATTATCAGGTAGCGGCCACAACTATAACCAGTTTATTATCAACCAAATGGCCTTCGGACCCTAACACTAAAATCGGCACGAGAGCAAACCAAGAATCCACCACTGGCGCAATGAATGTGTTATTATGGAAAGAGATGGTAAGTAGAGAACTCTCAATCGCGGAATTACCATATCAGAAAGACACTGTAATCTTTGTAGATAGACTCCCAGTTCGAGTGGATCTACAAAGCAATGGCTGGTTGTTCTTCGTAATTTCCCATGTAAAGCAATTTCAGTTCAATTGGTTTTATTATAAGATATCCAAGTTCTTAGAAAGGAATGAAACAAACGAAGTTGTTTTCCTCTTAACACAACCAAAAGATTTGAGACTGATTCACGATAAGCCGGTCAATCAAAGGATAGCTTGCCGAATACATTTTATTCATAACAGGCAAGAACTGGTTTTGTTACTGAAAGAGAAGAAAGTCCAGCTTCAGCAAAAACTGGCAAGTACAGCCCAAGTGGCTTAGAAAGCTCTTTAAGGATGAGGTTCTTCCATCAGTGAAGGTGGACCATATGGTCAAGAAGAACAAACCCATTTCAAAACAATCGAGTAAAGGTGCCAAGGAGAAAGAAGAAACGAAGAGCCCCAGTCATGAGACTATCCGACGTGAACTCATCATCAGCGAAGAGCAAAAGCAAGAAATGGAGAAAGAAATCCCCTCGATGCGTGTGATTACCCCAAGTGCTATTGCCAAGAAATATGGGGTAAGAGTCAGCATAGCCAAGGCTGTTTTGACTGAACTTGAAATGAAAGGATTAATTCACCGAGTTTCATCAAAAGGAAAGTTTAAACTCTATTCAAAACCAGCAGCATAATAGGGAAAATACTTGAGCTCCAAATTCTCGTCAACAGTTCCAGTCCAGTTCATCCTAAGTGATATTCAAGTGATGGAAGGCGAGTTACGAAGCATTTTATCCCCACGCACTATTGACAAAATCTTGAAAGTACTCCCAATCAACAGTAGAATACACCTGTGGAAAAAAGAGATATATTTTGATATTGGGATCCGGATGGGCTCTGAGAAGGCAGTAACTTCGTGCGAGGCCGGGGACATTGCATACTGGCCTCAGGGAGATGCCGTGTGCATCTTTTTCGAAAATATGACACCCGCTGGAAAAGTCAATCCTTTAGGTAAAATTACGCCAATTGATTTCGAAGAATTTTTCACCGCTCTTCGTTCAGGTATGCCGATTACTTTTCGCCTAAAAAGCACTTAGTAGATTTTCAGACCTTCTTAAGTTGATTCGGGATTAGATCACACATCAATCAATGTCAGTGAGGGGTAGGATCAATTTGGGGGTTTATTTATTGTTTCGAAGAAAAAGAGTAGAATGAGACGCGTACCCATCCTAATGTTATTATTTGGTTTTCTTATCCTTCCCTTTTCAGTTTCATTCAACTCGATATTGACTCAGAACTGTTACATCCAAATTGTATCAGTCACACTAAACCAATCGTCCTTTGAAATTGGTGAACACCTACAGGTGAACCTAGTCTACGATTTATATTACGATCCCACCGACCCCTTAGGAATTGGCTCAGTAAGCGTTTCAGTCCATGCAGACGGAAACCCAACCCCTTTGTTTTCCAAAGAAATTACAGACGTCGGTTATGATATTAACAAAATCATCACATTCGATATTTCGCCAAATGATTGGGCGCCAAATGAAACCGGTCAAGCGGGAGAACTGTACGTAGAAGGGTGGGCCCAAGATTCATTTGGATCAATGACTGATTCAGTTCAGCAGCAATTTGCTGTTCGACGAAGCGAACTTATACTGAGTTGTTTACCTCTTCCCTCTCAAATCACATACCATGAAATCTTTAACATCGAAGGAAAAATCCAAAACCCTCACAATTCTTCACTCGATGTCCCCAACCAGCCAATAGTTATCTCTGCAATTCGAAATAATACAATTCTTCTTAATTGGAATATATACACCAATTTGACTAGTAACTTCAAACAATCCGTAAACACGGCCGAACTATGCGCCGGAGATTTTGTTGCCAACATCACCGTGCTTGAGAGCAATGACTACAAATCCATATACACAACAGATGCCTTCTCCATAGCAAACGCAAGCCTCGATCTTACTGTTACATCAAATTCATCAGTGATTGAGGCTTATTATCCATCCGCAACCAATTGCTCCGTATTTGTGGTAGCTAGCGTTTATTGTCAGGGCACAAACCATACCCTAGAAGAAGCTAATGTAACATGTCAACTAAGTAACAGTTCTATTCTCATGGATTATTTTGCACCAAACAGCTTCTCTGCAGTAGCCTATGCTCCATCGAACCCAGGCAACTATTCGATAAATATCACTGCAGTTGTCCCCAATCATGACCCAATCAGTACATCTATACCACTTGAAGTCGTCTACCGTCAAGCCCAGATTTCCTTCACATCAAACCGTTCAGAAGCTGCTTATGGTGACATTATCGGTTTTTCGCTGAGCATTAATGATTCAATCTCCCAAGTCCCAATCTCCAATAAGATCTGTTTTGTCTATTTATATAACCAATCAGGATGGGCTCTGCTAAAACAGGTATTATTAGACCAAAATGGCCGTGGACTATTCTCTTGGCAAGCACAAGATTTAGGTACACAAGATTTTCGGTTTAGGGTAGCTTTCCAAGGACAACCTGAATTCGATTATGAAGAAGTCGAGCTTACTATAATCAATACACGGGATATTCGATTTATCTGCATGTCAACTCTCGAAATCATACGCCCAAGTAACGTAACTTACATTGTACAGCTCACAACATTAGACTTCCAACCATTATTCAATATTTCAATAAGCTTGATTGAAACCTCTACTAATAGTACCTGGGAAATCGCAAATACTAACTCCTCAGGATATGCAACTCTTACATGGTTTATTGACTCCAATTATTATCTCGGTCCTCACGACTTCAACATAATCGCACAGGATGGCATGATAATTCTAGGAACGATTCCATTGACTATGATTATATTTGAGCAAACCATTCTTGAAATAGTATAGGATTGGCATCCGAGATAGAAACTAGCTACATATTATTTAGATAGCTGAGGGGTATCTTGTATGAACAACTAATAACAACGACTACAGACCAAATCGTGAGTAGTGGAGCGTTTATATGTCAAGCCAGAAACGCATTGAAGAAATATTAGAATTAATGAAGAACCCAGACCACATTCGAAATGTCGGAATAGTTGCACATATCGATCACGGCAAAACCTCATTAACAGACTCAATGCTTGCAAACGCCGGGATGCTCTCTTATGATCTGGTGGGTCAAGCTCGAGCACTAGACTATTTGGAAGAAGAGCAACGGCGAGGAAACGTCACCGCGGAAAGCCGCAGACGCCTCAATAACTATCAAGTC
>JAEOUH010000028.1 GCA_016839365.1 Candidatus Hermodarchaeota archaeon | reverse complement strand
GTAGATCACAGTGAGAATTGCCGCTTCGGTTGGGGATATAACTTGGTCCGCTTTATCATCAGGTGTTCAAAACCATAGGATAATAACCAACCAAGGCAAAGAATCCAATGAGTTTCAAAGGGTGAGTTTCATGAATAAGAAATGGTTAGGACTGTTAGCAATTCCAATCGTACTTGGCCTTCTTCTCGCATCTCCTTATATTTTCAGCTTCTTTATCCCTGGTCCGCCGGTTGATGACGGAGTCTCTGGCACTGCTCTGTCTAGCTTCATGGAAGACAAAGCGTCTGATATCCTAGCAGTCCAAATCCTTGGCAATTCGTCTGATATCATCTATCCTGAACTGATGGCCGCATTATTTATCCCGAATCTCGCAGGGGCATGGAACGTGTCTGCCACCTTCCTCAATGACTCGCTGGGACCTGGCAGTATTACATTCTACGAAGCATGGTTCCTCACCACTCTTGCCGAAGTGCAAAACATCAACAACGCCATCTATTCCGGACTAAACGCCACCATGCCTTCCGCTGACTCCCTCTATGATCTCCAGTACTCCGTTGGCTTTGGCTTAGACATTCTATATGCGGATGGGACCTGGATTCAACTCTTCACGATACAAAGCCCGACAGGGCATATTGTGTTCCTCAATGGCACCTATACCGGCACACCAAATCCCACCAATCCCTTTGACTGGAACTTTATATCTCGTGATGAAAACTGGTTAAACGGCATCCTCCTAGAACCCGGCTCTGCCCTCGACGATCTTGTTGCGACCATGAACACCGTGTTTGTCAACCATCTAGGCTGATTTAACGGCAGTGCTATTCCGTTGCAGCTTGTTTCTAGCGGGTATACGTTGTTGGTGCTGATAGGTCTGATACCGCTTTAAGAGAAGGTAGCAAATGCGATCACGAAGAGCACATTCAGAATGATGAGTTTGCTCATGTTATTCCGGAAGTCGGTGTCAATTTAATTCCCCTGTATAATCAGAAAGACTAGAATTACGAAAATCCGCATATGGATGGAGGCTCTTAATTACTTTTGAACGGCCCCTTTCACTTTTGGATTTATGAGGGCAGAGGTGACAAGGGCAACCGGTATCCCTGCGAAGATTCCGAGAGCTGTTAGACCAAGTATTTTTCGCCACTCGGTCAGCTTACTTGGTATTTCTACCCGCTCTGTTTCATCTGATGGTGAACTGGGAGTAAAAAAAAATCCCTTCTTCCCTTAGAATGGACTCCAATTCTGATTGAGCAGATCGGCACGATTTAGGTCCAAGATGCTCAAAGTAGTCTCTGGATATTTCGATTTCTGCTTCGACTAAGCCGTCTTTAAAACCACGAATATGCATTTCTAAAATCTTATCCAAGCGGCCGACTAGCCCAAATGACTGACCGCGCTTGTATAGCTGTAATACTCCCGGATCATAGAACCCCCGGTTGTTTCAGCGCCTGTTTCAGCGAAGGTAAGAGCTCGGGTGCAATTTGTGTCATAGGTACTTCAACCGAATGAGCCTGCCAAATTTCTCTCTTTAAACTTTGACAATCAAAGGGTAAGCACTACGAAAGCACTGTGAAACACGAAGGTGAACCTAAATCACATGCTTCCGCAATCTGAGCTCATCACGAATGGGAATAGTTGCAAATCCAGGAAACGAACCTCCCAGCTTCTGGGAAACAACATTCGGAATGACCTCAAACAATTGAAAACCTATCCGCTGGTAGAAAGCAAGAGCTGGTAGGTTATCATTAGTCGTAATAACAAAGAGCAGCTGTCGCCCTTGTTCTTTAGCCATTTTTTCAACATGGGCAACAAGATCTCTCCCAATTCCACATCCTTGAAATTGCGGAAGGACCCCTAATGCTATGATGAGTACCCCATCTTTTCTGAATGGCGTGTAGAAGATGAACCCGCCTATTCCGTGATCAGTTTCAGCGATTATGGCGGGGTATTCAGTCACCTTGAAGTGCTGATCAAACATCAATTGCATCGGGTCTCCCCAAAACAAGCTCACTAACGCTTCAAGGGACTCCAAATCATCACTGAATGATTGACGAATTCGATACTCGCAATGTTTCTGTGAGAAACAATTAGTACAGATGACGCGTATTCGCGCATCATTTGCACAAACTAGCTCTCCGCAATGTGAGCAGGAATACTCCGCATGGTTTTGGCAGAGAGAACAGGGCTCATATTCAATTGGCATCAGACATCACAGCTCTTACAACATTTGGTGTGACTAGTAGAGTTTATCTTCCTCGGTTCCCAATTATATTATAGGTTGGGTCAATGGGAAAACGGAAATTAAAAAAAATTGAAGCAAATGAGAAGCTGTCATGGGCCGACTGGCTGATCGAACGCAAAGAAACCCTCTCCTTTACCGATGAAAGAAATCAAGATTCAAATTTCATTCCCCATACTAGAGACTCACACGGATTTGCTGGCATGCCAGGCGCCTATAGTCCAGGCGTTCTCTGGAAAAAAGCCAAACAACCCAAAAAACACAAAGGAGATTAGCCTAACACTTTTGCTTCATTCTTTTGTTGAGCCAATAGCTTCTTCTACACAACGAGGATACTGAGCGGATACAACCTTTACGGGGGACTTAGATTGTCAAAGGCCACAGCCAAGCTTCCAGAAAAACTCGTGAAATCCGGTAGTGTCGTCCGTTCTGCTGTTTCTCTGTTAAGTGAGCGCTACACGAGGTTTCATGAGCATACCCATTGTCCAACACCTTTAACCCACAAAATAACCACCATAAACACGATTGAGGATGAGAGAAAAGAGAGAAAAGGGGACCCGTGCCCAATCGCCCGAGCCCCAAGAGTTATGGGCACGTTCATGAAGCGTAACAGTGGTCCTAGTTGCGGCAAGCAAACCAATAGATGTACTTGACGCGATCAGCTTCTGTCTTGGTCATGGCCGCGCCCTGAGGATAACGATTTTTGTGCATTTTTCGTGTCACCGAAGAAAGCATATGACACCGCGTTATATAAGGCGGACTCACCTTTTGGGCTCACTTTTTGAGGTCACAAGATGTTACTAGAAAAAACTGAACTTGACGGTTCGCCTTTAGCGTGTTTTCATGAGAAGTTTGGAGTATTTGGTAACTAGCCGGCTCCCATGAATATATCTGTGCTCCACTCCTTCACTCCTTCAGAGCACCCTCACAGGTGAACTACATTGGCACTCTTTAAGAAGAAAGGAAAGAAAGTTCAATTCGACAGAATCTCTGTCGGCGAACGTGCAGCTCTTGGCTGCCGCAACCCCCATCCCACACCTGGCTATCAACGCGCATACAAGGTTATGACCTCTCGTCGTGGCTCCAAATGGTAGCCACAACCAGAACCCGTAACCCTTACGATGATTACTGTGGGACTGAGTGGGTCCCCGGTATCATTCACCCGTTGTGGACGCACAGCGGGTGAATGGTATACTCTTTTTCGGTTTCTCTGGATATCTAGTAAAACCGTGTGCAGTTTTATTCTTCGATGAGGATGTGACCCTGTGAGTTCCAATGAGTAACGCCACTGTGCTATTTCTCTGGAAGGTTCCTGAACCACTGCAAATACGTCTACGCCAACGCCTGAGTCCGCTCCCAGATTTGAATCTTATATTTCCTGAGGAGGCCGATGAATCAGAATTCCTGAAATACGCCCCATCAGCGCAGATCATTGTTGGATGGCGCCCCTCACCAGACCTCCTTGAATGCGCAAAACAGTTGAAACTTTTCATCTTCCCAGGTGCTGGGGTGCAACACCTCGTTCCCTGGTTCAATGAAGTTGGTCGCCACCATGGGATAACATTAGTAAATGGGCATTCCAACGCCATCTTTGTGGCTCAACATGTTGTAGCCATGCTCCTTGCCATCCTGAACAACATCGTCCCTCATCACAACTGGATGATGGCTGGTGAATGGCGTAAGGGCGATGCGGATGCCAAAAATATACCAATGAGTGGACGGGTCATTGGCTTACTTGGGTACGGGGCCATTAACCAGAAGGTCCATGAACTTCTCTCAGGATTTGATGTTACTTTCGCAGTTCTTCGTCGTAGCTGGGAAAACCAGGACAGCTCCACCCCAACCCCCATTCAAAGATACACGCCATCACAACTGAATGAGTTTCTCGATAAAGTTGACACCCTCATTATCGCACTCCCGTTGACCACTGAAACTGAGGATCTCATCGGCTTCAACGAGCTCAAGCGATTAGGAAAGAAGGGCATTGTAGTCAACGTTGCACGGGGCGCTATCGTCAACCAAAAGGCACTCTATCAGATTCTCAAAGAAAGAGAAATCGCTGGGGCGGCGATTGACGTGTGGTACACATACCAACCCGGGCCCGATGAAAACGGACGCAAATATCCCTATGAAGAGCCTTTCCATTCACTTGATAATATTCTGCTTTCCCCGCACCATGCGGCTTCCCCTTTCGATGACTTGGATCGCTGGGATGAAGTGATTGACAATATAACCCGCTTTGCGAAAGGGCGAAAGGACTTCATCAACGTTGTTGATGTTGAGCGTGGTTACTAAATCCAAAAGGAGTGGTGTTACGTTTCGCTCTTCGGTTCTGTGGGGGCTGTCGTTTTCGATTTCTTGGTCTTCTTCTTTGCCGGTTGCTCAGCCATCTGCACGATGACCTTGTGAAGCACTGCTAATCGAAGTACATCACCTTGCTTGAGCCCTGCGCTTTCAATAAGCCAGTCAGGAAGTTGAATCAAGTTTTGCTCTAATACGCTAGCGTTGAACTCAATCATCGGTAATCACCAGACTCTGATGTCGTTTACCCCCTGGGATTAAGGGTATAAAAAAACGCTCCTGCACAGTTCTTCTCCCCCGGAATCTCTGCAGTGTTCGAAATCAAGGCTACCAAAGGAAAAGCTCTTTTCTTGAGCCGTACACACCTGGCATCATGGTGAAGCGCTTGAAAGAACTGCCATACATTCAAACCAGCGTCTTTGTCGATGATCGCCACCCCTTTGGTGGAAATCAGCTTGCCACGTTCTGGGATATTCCTGCTAATTCCCAAATATCAACTGATACAATGCAAGGCATTGCACTAGAAATGAATTTCTCGGAAACCACTTTTTTTGAAAAGCCTACCCTCAAAGATTGTTCATTCAAAGTACGCATTTTCACTCCCGCTCAAGAAATCCCCTTTGCAGGTCACCCTACTCTTGGAAGCACCTTTGTGTTAAAGTACACTGGGCTAGTGGATTCAACTGCCCCCCAGACCAACCTAGAGCTCGGAATTGGGAAAATCTCAGTTGAATACGTCTCATCAGATACCATCCGGATGATTCAACCAGCACCCCAATTCCTGACTGAAATACAAAATCGGGACGCAATCGCAGCAACAATCGGTCTTCCCGCGTCTGCACTATCAACCGACTACCCGATGCAATATGTCGCAACGGGCACCCCTTTCCTTATCGTACCCCTCAGTTCACTTGAAGCTGTGCAAAAAGCCCAACCCGATGGACCGCTCATCCTGAAAACACTTGAGGATGAATCTACTGCAAAGATCGTGATCCTTAGCACTGACACCGTCCACTCTGATTCAGATGTGCATGTTCGAATGTTTGCCCCAGATGTCGGAGTCCTTGAAGACCCAGCAACAGGGAGCGCCGCCGGACCCATCGGTGCCTATGTGGACCACCATGACCTTCTACGTAGACCTTCACGAGGTACCCCTATCATCATCGAACAAGGATATGAGATTCGCCGACCCAGTCAACTCATCGCTGAAGTAGTCGGAGAAAACGTTCCTACAAGTGTTTTAGTGTCCGGAAAGGTAAAACTCATCGCGAAAGGAACCTTCTTTGTGGAAGTGTAATGCTCCACAGGCTAGAGCTGAAAGACTGTGCGAAATTCAATCCGTCCACCCCCTCAAGCGTCCGAATTTAGCGACGAACTCTACAACTATTTCATCGACCTTTTTGGCAAGCAACGCACCCAGACTCTAACGATGGCATTAAGCAAACCAGGCGATTTCTTCTACCTCCGTACCAATACCCTTCGAACTACCAACGAAGAGCTCGTTGATCGGCTCAAAGAAGAAAATGTCAACGCAACCATTGCAGACTATGGTGTGAATGCTGTAGCCCTGCCGATTACCCCCACTGGCCCAATTCCTCAACGCGACATAATCATCGTCGCAGATAAAACCAGTAGCGAAAACGTACTGGTTGGGAGTCACCTCTATCGACCCGGAGTTAAACGCTTTAACAGATTCGCTAAAGGAGATTTAGTCACAGTGGTCAATCCTAAAGGGCATATAGTGGGGAGTGGCATTGCACAACAAGCCAGTTCACAACTAGCTGAACAAAAACATGGGCTCGTCGTCAGAATAACCAATTCCTATTACGATGTGCCCAGTATCGTTGACCTTACAGCTCATCAAGAGGGGCTGTTCTACTCTCAATCCCTTTCCGCTATGCTGGTAGCACCAATCCTTGCACCTAAACCTGGGGAAACGATAATCGATTTCTGTGCAGCTCCCGGTGGTAAAAGTACTCATATCGCCCAACTAGTCAACAATCAATGTCAGCTCATCGCAGTCGATCGCTCAGAGCGACGATTAACCCAACTCCTCACCGAAGCAGAAAGGTTAGGAATAACCTGCATCACACCCTTTGTGGGCCGAGCCAAAGAATTCGTAGCCCAACACCCTACGGTACAGGCTAATCGTGTTCTTGTCGATCCACCCTGTACAGCCCTTGGGGTTCGACCCAAACTGTATGATGAAACCACGCTGGCTCGTATTCAGAGCACCGCTTCCTACCAACGAATGATACTCGACTCAGCGGTTTCTGCACTTGGTCCAGATGGAATATTGGTATATTCCACATGTACGTTGACGATCGAAGAAAATGAGCTGAACATACAATACCTCATCGACACCTACGATTTTACCCTTGAATCGCAAATCCCCTTTCTCGGTTCAAAGGGGCTAGCAGGGGATTCCACAATGAAAACAAAGGTTCAACGGATTTACCCTGATACCCATGGCCTTACTGGCTATTTTATCGCGAAACTTCGAAAACCAGGGTAGCTGCGGGTCAAGGTGACCACCCCTCTTTGCCAATGAGGGGAACAAAAGCAACCGACATTTTTCGGCGCTGCTTAGCGTTGCCTTCCGTATCCTTGGTGACAACGGTTAATTCTTGCCAAAACTGTTGTCGACCCACAGGGATTAACATGATTCCTTCTGGTTTCAGCTGGTCAATCAACGAAGGGGGGATATCCGGAGCCGCAGCCGCCACCATAATTCGATCAAAGGGGGCCTCCACAGGGTGCCCAAGGGTTCCATCCCCTTCTAATACTGTAACGCGATCACTATACCCGGCTCGTTCGAGGTTTGTTTTTGCAAACTCAACAAGAGCTGGTATGCGCTCAATTGTGAACACATGCCCCGATAACGGCTTCCCTGTAGGCGATACAACTTCTGCTACCAATGCTGCATGATACCCTGACCCTCCACCAACCTCTAGAACTTTCAACCCTTCTTTAAGGTCAAGGAGTTCAAGGTAGATTAAGCACATATGAATTGCCGAAATGGTTTGTCCTTCACCGATGGGTAAGGGAGTATCAACATAGGCATCGGTTCTAAGTTTTTCAGGTACAAAGAGTTCACGGGGAACTACCTGATACGCTCGAATCGTGTCTTCCTTTGTAACTGTGCGGGACGACACTAATCGCTTCAAAGTAATCTCTTTATTCTTATCCACCACGTCCCTATTTTCTGAAGACGTATCATCACCCACCATGCTACATGGAAACACTCGTTTTGAAACTATTTGTACCTGCCCCACTAAATATCCCACTATGGCACCTACTAAACTGGTCCAAATCATCATTCGTGCCCAAGGACATGTGAATGTGCAAGCTACTCATTCATCCACCTTTGAGGTGACATTAGGCTCCACTCTATCCATTCGCGGTGACTGCATTATCGGAGTGAATGCTTCTCACAGTGCCCAAGACATCAATAATCTTCTTGGCGCCATTCTAAAACGGGTGGATACAAAGGTACGCACCCACCTCTCAGTGGGGGAAATCACCGACCAGGTTCAAGGG
This sequence comes from Candidatus Hermodarchaeota archaeon, assembly GCA_016839365.1. Lineage (GTDB taxonomy): Archaea > Asgardarchaeota > Hermodarchaeia > Hermodarchaeales > Hermodarchaeaceae > Hermodarchaeum. The sequence goes on along the minus strand of JAEOUH010000028.1, from coordinate 28,538 downwards.
TTTGGGTCTCCACACCTTTTACTCACCTCGCCAACTTCACTTGTTTGGCGGAAAAGTGCCTTCATTGATGAAAGAACCATTGCTATTCGCTGCGACAAATCGGCTAAGGATCTCAACCGGCAACTAATCGAATCACTTCAACAGCCCAATGCAGTGCTTCAGGTGGCACTCGTTGTTATCCCTGGAGCTACATGAAGATCAAGCACAATCTGCTCTTCATGGGGTGCCGCTGGACGAACAGAACGCGAATATCCGACAATCGCCTTCCAACCCAAGTCCGCAAGTCTGTTCAACACGTTTGACTGTAATTTTTCTTCAGGCAGTGATTGGCAGGTTACGCCATAGAAGTGAATAATGCCCCCCTTCGGGTTCAATGCCGTAACAGCGGCGTCGAGAAACGAGAAGGCATCATTTGGAAGGTTCATAATGACCCGATTTGCTTTATGAACAAGCTGCTCGTCGATGATAGCTCGGGCGTCCCCAACTAAAGGCACCACTTCTCCAACCAAGCTATTCAGCTCTAGGCTCTTTTTCAAACATTGGATGGCATGAGGATTCACATCAATGGCAAATACTTGTACCGACTGACGTTTTGCAGCGAGAAGGGCAAAGGGCCCCACTCCGGTGAACATGTCCACGATGACCTCCCCAGCTTGCACCTGGCGGGTTACTCGGTCATGCTCTGTACCCAATCGCGGGCTGAAGTAGGTGTGCACGACATCAATGGCGAGTTTTACTCCATATTCCGTGTGTATAGTGTAAGTTTGGTCCTGGCCAGCAATCAAGCGAAGCGGGCGCAGGCGACATACTCCCGAAACTCCTCCTTCCTTAGCATACACTGATGATACCCGTGAATTAATAATCATAATCGCCTCGCCTATGTGAGCTTCATAAGGGACTAGGTCTGTATCCAGCTCAACGACGGCAATCTCACCGATGATATCCAAGGAATGTGGAATCTTATCGAGTAATCCATCGGGGAGAGTACCTTGCAACGTTGCTTTGAGATCAGTCGGTTTTCGCGAAATGGCCTCGAGATCTAGTTCAATTTGTGCGAGCGTCATAGTTTCTTGTTCAAGGGCGTGTAATTCGTCGGAAGTAAGCTGGTAGCGGAGAGGAAAACACAGTTTGTTTGCCTCCTTAGTGATAGGAAATTCTGGATCGAGGAGCCCCCGCTCCACTAGCATTACGCGCAGCCGTTCTCCCAGGCGCTGATCCACCTGGATACACACTTTTCTCATTGTCGCTGCCTACTTTTTCGTAGGAGACTTGTTTTTATCAGCATCCTCTGTTGGCGCTTCACGGAAAATCTTCACTCGGGTTGGAGTAAGGATGACATAGCGGTTTCCAAGTTGCCCAATGTCGCCATCCACGCTAATACATACCGCTCGAAGCTGTTCCACTGCACGTCGCAGTTGTAATTGGGATTCAGTCCCCTGCTGAACAAGTGGTGACACATCCATCACAACCAAGTTGCCCTTGCGGACTTCCTCCGAAATGGGTGTCACGTCCATTAAACCCGTTAATTCCATGAATCGGACAAACATGGACGCTGCCTCCAAACTCGTGCTTGGTGCAGCTACTTTGAGATCCTCGGCGACGTCTTTTTCTTTTTTCTTTCGACCAAATGGGCTCAAACCTAATCATCCTCCGATAATTCTACAACCCAAGGATGAGTTGTGAGAACTGTAAAAACCCTTCGCCCTGTTACTCGGAGAGCTCCTTGGCAAGCTTCCACAACTGGTCACCAACATAATGGAGCGTTTCGATGGCGCGCCCTTTATCCGCTGCTATAATTGCCTCAGCTGAAAGGAGCATCCGACCAACAGCCAAGGGTACTTGGTTTTTCTGATCAATAATCACGGCAAGATCACCAACATTGAGCTGGTTGTTCAGATTCACGATTCCTGGTGTCATGACATCCGCCCCGTTTGCAATGTATGGCACCGCCCCCATATCAACCACAACTTCGGGGAGTTGTATATTCTTAGAAATCAACGCAGGCAATCCGGGATACACTTCTTTCTGCATGTCCACAAGCCATAATTCATTCTGTACAAAATACAGCTTGGTTTTGTCATCTAAAACTACACGCTCAACCCACACTTTTCCTGAAGATGGGTCGCGAAGTGCCTGGTGGATGAAGTTGGGCTGCTCGGAAAAGTTTTCTAATAGCTGCCGGAGTTCCTTGGTTCGTAACTTGGTCCGGTGTTTAATACGCATGGATCTACACCACTTCCCTAAATGAGTAGCAAACTTTTTTAAGGTCTCTTCGTCATGCCAACTGCAATTCACAGGCAGGAGCTTATACCGTGTCAGAACATCGTCCAATGGATTTACTAGGTCGGTCTCTTAACTCACAAGTCCTTGTGAAGTTGAAAGGGGATCGCGAACTACGTGGTCGTCTCCGAGGATATGATCAGCATCTGAACCTCATCCTCGATGATGCCGAAGATCTCACCGAACAACCCCCCCAGGAACTGGGGACGGTTATCCTTCGCGGTGACAATGTCATATTCCTCTCGCCTTCAGGAAAAGCCCCTGACAAGAAGACAGAGAAAAAGAACAAGTGATGAACCATGGGTAAAGGTACACCCTCTTTTGGAAAGAAGAACAAGAAAACTCACATTCGCTGCCGGCGCTGTGGTCGCCGATCTTATCACATTCGGAAGAAACGATGTGCTGCCTGTGGGTTCGGTGTCTCCAGCCGTATTCGACAATACCGCTGGGCCCGAAAAGACCTAACGCGCACCCGCCGCGCCTAACTCCCTATATGGGCCGGTAGATCAGCGGTAGATCGCCGTCTTGGCAAGCTTCCCTCCACTTGAGCGAAGCCCCAACTGGCGGAGGCCCCGGGTTCAAATCCCGGCCGGTCCACCATTTTTCTTTAAGGTAATAGTCGGTTGCATAGAAAACATTAATACCTACTGAGGTGTCCCAATGGCTCACACCGACGAGCTCGTTTGAGGGTTCTTGTATGTCACAGGCCTATTATTGGAAAACATTAGATGATGGAGCGCTCTTACTCATCGCCCTTGGCATCTTCGGGCTAGTTCAAGTCTATCTCTCTTTTCTAGGCGCTTATACCTATTCCATCATCTCCTCCATTGTGCTGACCCTCGTTCCTCTCGGGGTCGTTCTTGGTCAAGCAGCCGCCACAGCCATCCTCGCCGAACTCCTTGCCTCGCGCTTCTTTCCCTACCAGGTTCCCCGTGGCACCCCCTCTGCTAGCCCTAGGCGTCTGTATCTGCGTCGGTTCGCAATCCTTTTACTCGCTATGTTTATCGTCTTGGGCATCTGGACCCTTGGCTATTTCCTGTTATTCACCTACTCCCCTTTTGCTCGCATCGCCTATTTAGTCGGATACATCATCGCTAACGTCGCTGCCGCCCTTATCGCCCTCATCCTCGCGATTCTCATGGACTTTCTTTTCGGTTGATAATCCTCCTTTGCCTACTCACCACTCTAATCAAAAGGGGTGGTGCCGAGGGCGTGATTTGAACACACGACAACGGGATCTTCAGTCCCGCGCTTTCGGAATAGCAGCGCATAACCCTCAGGTCAGGCTACTCCCGGGCTAAGCTACCTCGGCACAGGTGGTGGGCCGGCCGTGATTTGAACACGGGACCTCCGCCGTGTCAGGACGGCGTCATAACCAACTAGACCACCGGCCCTAAGCCAGGGGTATTCCACGGGCTCTGATTCCGGGCACGCGCCTTAATATCTTTTTCCTTGACACGGACCCAACCTGCTATCGTAGCGTGCGCACCCATTCCTCATGCAAAGATGGCTGATCTGGAGCACCCGGTACAGCTTGGAACTTGGTTTGCAGCTCCTGCACAATCTGTGCAACACGCCCTTCCGTGGCCACACAATCGTAGACGCCTTCCTCAAAGTCCAGGTTCGCAGGCGGGAAATCAATCCGGTGCATCAACGTGATGAGCACCCCGTTGAGCTCAACGCCAATCGCATACAACCTTAAAGCTCGTAGCCACTGCGCAGGATTACCCACAACATCACCTTCGAAAGGTGCCACGTGATAGACTGGTTCAAAGGTCACTATCGCTGCTTGACGGGCGAATGCCAGAAACCGTTGGTAATCATGCACTTCCACAGGGGGGACCTGCCCCATTTGTTCAATTTCCATACGATTCTACCTCCGATTAGATGAGCTCTCCCACCCCATCGTTTCCAATGGAGCCACGTCGACTCCAACGTTATTGGGGCGAACGGGAAACATTGATAACAAGTTATATAATTCGATAATCCCTTATAAAGTTTTGTATTACCTTGAAAAAATAGATAAAAAGTAATATAAATAAGCTAAAAGTTGTGTAAACTGGGTCTCCGAACCCTATGGCCTTTTCATCTATATCAAATCTGAAACAAAATCGCGCCAAACATCAAAAACTTGTGAAAAAAGAGAAATGGTGCGGTCGCCGGGATGTTCGGTCAGCCACGGGGTATGTGCTGGCGTTCGAACCCGGGTAATCGGCGTGGAAGGCCGATATCTTAACCACTAGACCACGACCGCTTCATTCGGCAGGGGTGGTGTCGACTCGCTTAAGTCTTTCCATAAGCTGGTGGACCGGTTTCAATGGGTGAGAGAGGTGTAGCCAAAACCAATAAAAAGGGTGGCGGTTTTTACCTGCTTTCGTGCGCTGTTGGTCTAGTGGCTAGGACTCCAGCCTGCCACGCTGGGTGCCCGGGTTCAAATCCCGGACAGCGCACCATTCTACCCATTTTTTGAGGTGTTCAACATGCGAGTGCGCGGGAGCCGTCGGTGGCGAACCACTGTTTTACAGCACCTCCGGAATTTATTCCTGAGGGCAGAAGCGGTAGCTGCAACGGATCCTGCCTTGGCGCAACGGTATGTGCAGTCGGCTCGGCGCATCATGATGCGTACTCGAGTCCGGATACCCCGAGAGTTTCGCCATCGTTATTGCCATCGTTGCGAGAACTATCTTCGACCAGGTGTGAATGCGCGGATTCGGCTGCGCAATACTGGTCGGAGTAAATCCGTGGTGATCACCTGTTTGACTTGTGGGAACCGGCGGAAGGTCATATGGGAATCGGAACGAGGAGTGAAGCATGCCAACCAAAGCTGATTTGGCCCGGATTTGGGCAGAAGAAAAACCAGCGGTCCGTATCGGGAAAGATGGATTAGATGCTGGGATCATTGAAGAGGTTAATCGCCAGCTGAAGAAGCAAAAGGTCATCAAGGTGAAATTCCTGAAATCCTCGTCAGCTTCTGACGATATTGACAAGTTAGTAGCACAGTTGGCGGCGAAAACATCGAGTGCGGTCTGGGGACGCCGAGGATTTGTGGTGGTTCTAGGGCGAACCTCGCGGAAACAGAACAAAGTAACTACGAAAGAATTTTAAGGCGCTCATCGACTATCTCAGCCGACTCGTCGGCGAGTCAATTTCTCTGTGCGCCGTGGGGTCTTTATCGTGTCTACTGTATATGATGTTCCTGCAGATCAGTTGATTCCTCGCATCGCTGAGGAGCTCAAGAAGGCAAAAGAAGTCACACCGCCAGAATGGGCCCAATACGTCAAGACCGGTGCACACAAGGAGAAACCACCAATCAATGAGGACTGGTGGTATATCCGTTGTGCCTCGATCCTTCGTCGACTCTATGTGAAAGGTCCCAGCGGTGTAGCCCGGCTTCGCACAGCTTATGGCGGACGAAAGCGACGCGGTGTCCGTCCCAATCACTTCTGGAAGGGAAGCGGCAACATTATTCGAACCGCGCTCCAGCAGCTGGAACAAGCTGGTCTTGTTGAACACGATAAAGGCACAGGCCGACGATTGTCGAACAAAGGTCGGTCCTTCCTCGACAAGTTGGCTCATATGATGCGAACCGAGGATGCAGGATAACACGGATTGGAGGTAGCACAGTTGAGCGAAGAAGAATTGGATGAGCTGCGGAAACGGAAATTAGCTGAACTGCAACAGCAGGCAATGGTCGAGGAGCAAGTAGCAGCTCAAGAGGCAGATATTCGTGCCCAACGGGCAGCAGTTCTCCGGCAAATTCTCTCACCTGAGGCGCGTGCACGGTTATCTAATCTGCGAATGGTGAAACCTTCGTTTGCGGAACAAATTGAAAACGACCTCATTCGACTGGCCTCAGCAAACCGATTACCCGAGATTCCAATTACTGACAAGACGCTGAAGAGAATGCTTGCCCAAGTAGCAGGACGACAGCGTGACACCAAAATCCAATTCAAATGAAAAGGTGATAACGATGGCTCGAAACAAACCCCTGGCTAAGAAATTACGGCTTGGCCGTCAACTAAAGTCCAATGTCGGCGTTCCCGCATGGATTATGGTAAAGACCAACGGAAAGGTCCGCACCCATCCAAAGCGACGGAATTGGCGCCAATCAAAATTGAAGCCCTAAGCATGAATGGAGTGTATCAGCGATGAGTGAAGAAGACAAAACAGTAACTGAAGAGCTCGGGGTGCCCGATGTTGCAGAAGAGATCGTGGTCGAAAGACTCTACACGATTCCCCTAGGCAAGGCGTATGAAGCCATTCGGAAACGACGAGCTAAACGGGCTGTCAATCTAGTTAAAGCCTTTATCATTCGGCATATGAAACTGGACGATGAAGCCGACCTCTCCATCGACACAGCTCTCAACGAATACCTTTGGACCCGAGGAATAGAAAAGCCACCACGCCGGGTTCGCGTCCGCGCAACCAAAGATCGTGATGGCTTTGTCAAGGTCTTCTTAGTTGAGGGGCAATGACCCCCTTTTTCATTCCGCAACGGGTTAACCAATCTGTGTGGCTTTCCTTATGAGTGGTAGAATTAAACGGTTTGATTTCAATGGTAGTTCCAATATTGGTGCGTTTTGTCGCGTCACTGATAATTGGGTGCTGCAAGGTCCAAGCAGTGAAACGACTACCCATGGACTAACGCAAATCTTTGAAAAGGAGCCGATTAGGACAACCATTGGCCAGAGTACCCTCATCGGAATACTCACAGCCGGAAACAAAAATGGCCTCCTTGTCCCCCATATTGTACTGGATGAAGAACTCGAATCGCTACAAAAACTTGGCATCCCGATCGTGCAATTGGAATCCAAACTCACTGCATTGGGCAATCTTATTTTAACAAACGATCATGCCGCCCTCGTCAGTACTGCATTCTCAAAAAGCGAACAGAAGACCATTAGTGATGCACTCGATGTAGAAGTTGATGCTAGCCGGATCGCAGAATCTGATTTGGTGGGATCCTTTTGTGTTGTCACAAATAAGGGTTTATTAGCTCACAAGGATGTTTCCGAAGAAGAACTGGGCTGGTTGGGTTCATTCTTCTCTGTAGAAACCGACATCGGCACAATCAACTGTGGCGTGCCTTATATCTCGATTGGGCTACTCGTCACGTTAAAAGCGGCCGCAGCAGGTTTTGAGACCACTGGACCCGAACTCATGCGTATCACCGAAGCCTTCTTTTAGAACTCACCTTAACTTTGGAAAGAGTTAAAATAGCCCAGACTATTCGGTGGTTCACTGCATACCTCACCAAGGCTGGTAGTCATGTCAGTGCAAATATATCACCTAGAAGGCACCTACACACGAGATAAACGGAATTACCGCTTTTCTCACGAAATCCGTGCTGTCACCGAAGACAACGCCCGAGAAAAACTCTACTCGCTCTTAGGCTCTTTTCACCGGGTACGACGTGCAGCAATCAAAATCGAAAACATATCGGTAATTGCACCAGAGGAAGCCGAAAACTTGCTTATTCGAAAGCTAAGTGGGATCGATTAGGTCCTGACAGGCGCTTCCAGCAACCCCTTGGGGGAAGAACAAACAATGGCAAAAACTCCTCCCAACCCTGAGCAAACGGCGCAACAATTCATAATGGCTATCCAAGCCCTTGAAGAAGAAATCGCGCGAGGGCAAAACAATCTCCAGATGATTGAAGTCCAAATGCAACGCCTGGCTGAAACAACTATGGCAGTTCAAGAGTTGAAAAACCACGAAGCTAATGATGAAATCATGATCAACATTGGCTCGGGGACCCATCTCTACGTGAAGCTCATTGATCCCAAGCATGTAGTAACCTCAATCGGAGCCGGCTTTGCTGCGGAACGAACTATAAACGATGCGTTGAAACGGTTCGAGGAACAACAAAAACAACTCACCGATATTGCTCAACGTCAAACTGAACAGCTGCAAAATGTACAAGCGAAAATGGACGACTATCGTACTCAACTCAATCAACTTATCCAAGCCGCGCAACAGCAGCAAAAATAACTGACATGATTTGCATGGGAGCGGGGGATTATGGGTGTTTGAAAGACTTCGTAAAGCAGTCGATGGATTCGTCCAAAAGATCACCCATAAATCGATTAGCGAAAAGAATTTTGAATCAGCTTTCTCAGACCTTCAACTAGCTCTCTTAGAAAACGATGTAGCTTACGAGGCCACTGAACGAATCAATGAGCGCTTAAAAGAGACCTTGACGGGTGAACAAATCGGACTCCTCCAAAGTAAAAAAGGTGCGATTCGTGAAGCATTATATGAGGCGATTTTAGAGGCTTTGACTCCTGAGGCGCCTGTGGACCTGTTTGCTCTGCTAGAGCAACGGAAAAAGGAAGGGGAACCCCTCACGCTCATGTTTTTGGGCGTAAATGGTACGGGGAAAACAACTACAATAGCCAAGCTAACCTACATGTTTCAGAAGAAGGGTTATTCGGTTGTGCTGGCTTGTGGGGACACCTTTCGGGCTGGAAGTGCCGAACAGCTCCAAACCCATGGCAACCGGCTGAATGTTCGTGTTATCAGTCGTCCTTATGGTTCTGATTCCGCATCGGTTGGCTTCGATGCTATTAGTCATGCACGGGCTCGTAAAATCGATGTGGTGCTCATCGACACGGCAGGTCGGATGCAAACTGACAAGAACCTCATGGCCGAGCTCAAGAAAATCCACCGGGTTTCCGAACCTGACCTTGTTATTTTTGTTGGCGACGCCCTTGCTGGAAATGATGCCATTGAGCAGGCAAAAACATTCAATGAAGAGATTGGAATCGATGCCGCCATTCTCACAAAGGTTGATGCCGATGCAAAAGGTGGCGCTGCGCTCTCAATCGCCATCGCTACTGGGAAACCAATCATCTTTATCGGTGTAGGGCAGGAATATTCTGATCTAGAGCCCTTCGATCCTGAATGGTTCGCCCAAAAAATCGTGCCTGCTGATTAGTTCTAAGCTTCTTTTTATGAGACGCAAAGGCTAAAAAGTAGAAGTGCTTGCAGGTTCAAACGATTTCCTTACGGTATGTGAGAAAAATGGAACTAAAAGGGCGCCATCTGCTCAGTCTAAAGGACTTCACTCGCGAAGAAATTCAGCTGATTCTTGACACTTCGTCGGATTTGAAACGGCAACGCTACCGTGGTGAACTCGGGACCAGCTTGTTGGGAAGATCCGTGGGTATGGTCTTTGAACGACCCTCCACCCGGACGCGAGTCAGCTTTGAAGTAGCCGTTAATGAATTATCGGGTGATTCCCTCTTTCTGAGCTCACAGGAATTACAGCTCAGCCGCGGGGAACCAATAGCGGACACAGCACGAGTGCTCAGCCGTTATCTACACGGAATTGTCATCCGGGCTACTAACCATGAGCATGTCGTAGAACTTGCCGAATATAGCGACGTTCCGGTGATTAATGCACTTACTCCGATGTATCATCCATGCCAGGCTCTTGCAGATCTACTTACTATCCGCGAGAAACTCCATGAGCTAGAGGGGCTGAAACTCGTCTACATCGGTGATGGCAACAATGTCTGCCAGTCTCTCATGATTGGCGGGGCAACCATGGGCTTGGAAGTCACCGTTGCCACTCCACCTGGATATGAACCTAACCCTGAAGTCACGGCTTTTGCTCGAGAAAGGGCCGAGGAGAATATGGCACAGCTTGAACTCACCAATGACCCGAAGGCTGCTGTAGAGGAGGCGGATGTGTTGTATACCGATGTGTTCGTGTCAATGGGACAAGACGAAGAACGCAAGAAACGCCTTGCAGCTTTTCTACCAGATTATCAGATAAACGAAGCCTTGGTTGAACTTGCAGCTCCCCACAGTATAGTGATGCATTGTCTCCCAGCCCATCGGGATGAAGAAATCACCGATGCCGTCATCGAAGGTCCTCATAGTGTAGTCTGGGATCAAGCCGAGAATCGGCTCCATACCGAAAAAGCCATTCTTGCCCTGCTCCTCTAACATCTCTTCGAGGTCAGGCACCGTGTCTGTGATTTGTTTCTGTTCACAGCAAGATCTCGCAGCTCAAAACATCAAACGTCAGCTCCTCAACCTCTATCCGTTCAACAAAACGTCTGACACATATGATAACCAGGCAATCCACCAACTTGATCAGCTCTCCCTCGTCACTCTTGAAAAAGATAGTATCCATTCTGACAACCTCGACGATGATTTTTCTGCTGATCTTTTCATTTTTGCTTCCCGCCATAAATCCGCTGCTTTCCAACCAGCGCTCCTTACCCATATTCCAGGCAATTGGGCTGGTGCAGAATTGGGAGGAAAAGCATCTACCCTGTGCATCGCACCGCCATCCGCCATGAAAGTCGCATTACACACCCTCAGCTCCGAACAACATCGATTAGGACTACATAACTGGGCATGTGGACTAGAAGCCACTCACCACGGTCCTTTCATTGATACCACGCCCGTTCTCTATATCGAGATTGGCAGCACTGAACAAGAATGGCAAAATCCCACTGCTGCCGAGATTGTTGCACGCACAATAGTATCCGTTGCCCAGCGATACTCGACACCCTATCTGGCCGTACTAGGTTTCGGTGGTCCCCATTACTGTCCAGGGTTTACACGACTAAATCTTGAAACCGACTTTGCAGTCTCGCATGTAATTCCCAAATATCACTTAAATGACCTATCTGAATCGCTTGTTAGCCATGCTATCGAACGAAGCTCTCCCAAGCCCACCTATGCCGCTTTAGACTGGAAGGGAATGAAGGGAAACCAACGAGAGCAGGTCATCAATATCGCCGAATCCTTGGGATTACATGTCGAACGGATCCACAATCTCATTCGGCAAGCGACTGAGTAGTCGTAGGGTGATGTGCGAATGCGAAAAGACTTATTAAGAGAGGAAAGATGAGACTGCCCAAGACCTCTAGTTGACTTTAGGTGAAAAAACATGTCACAGCGTGTAGCACAATTCTGGGAAAACACAAAGCGCATCGCCCAGCTCTCCCAACGACCATCCCGCAAAGAAATCTGGATGCAATTCAAACTCAGTATGCTCGGTCTCTTTGTCATCGGAGCTGTTGGCTACATCATTCGCCTTATCATGACCGTCGTCACCACCGCCGCCTTTGGCGGTTAAGATCAAACACTGAGGAATACTAGATTAGGGATGTGCACTGAATGGCAGAGGAAACGACCAACATTTACATCGTGAGAACCACCATCGGACAAGAGAAGGGTATTGCCCACGTCATCTCAGGTCGAGTTAGCAAACGACAAGTCGACCTCAAAGCCATTCTTGTCCCCGAACCCCTGAAGGGGTATATCTTTATTGAAGCGCGTAGTCCTCGGGAAGTTGAGATCGCCATCGCCGGAATCCCCCACATCAAGGGGATTATCCCTGGTAAAATCCTCATCGACGAAATCGAACACATCCTCGTTCCCCGACCCCCTACCGAAGATCTCGAAATCGGCGCCATCGTCGAAATCACCGGTGGTCCCTTCAAGGGAGAACGTGCCCGCGTCATGCGTATCGACACCTCAAAGGACGAAATCACCCTCGAACTCTTCGAGGCTCCCTCACCCATTCCGGTGAAGGTCCACGCCGATTTCCTCCGCATCGTCGAACGACGTCCTACCGAAGACCTCGAAGAAGAGGAAGAAGAACTTCTCGAACTCTAACGACGTAGTGTCAACTCCACCCCTGGGTCAGCTCGACTTTTCCATGAAGCAATTAGTTTTACTTGTTCAGCTGAAACTTACTTGTCTGAGTTCAAAGATCGTAGGATGGCATATAATCCTACACCCATGAGTAAGAACGCAAGAAATCCAAATAAGGCTCCATAAAAGAAGCCCCCACCAATCGTCGCATGCAACGCATCGCTCACAACAAAGCCAATGGCCACCACAAACGATGCACCACCAGCAGCAAAACTCAAAATGCCTCCAAGACTCATTGAGTATCCCTACGTCAGACTAATTCTGTCATAATTAAAACTTATTGTGCGTTCTTACAAGCACTATCCATTTACCCATTTTGGTCAAATTAATGAAGATAATTAGAGAGGAAAATAAGTATTAATTATCAGAATTACTTGCAATCAGTGAGGGCAGATAATGGTTGAGGAAGGGTTGTTCACGAAATGGGGTACTACCCGATACTTCATATTTCGTTCAGCTTTAGTTATTGCATTTGCAATTCTGACCTTGTTAATGGCAATCACTGCCATGCTTTGCACAAAATATCTAAAACCCAAACTCATACCAAAACTACTAAATGGCTAGCATCGAAGCCTTCAGGAGAAAGCGTAACAGGTGTCATGCAGATGAATGAGCACAAACAGTCATCACAACGGCTCTCAAAAGAAATGTGGATCATTCTCATCCTCTTTGCAGGATTCATCTTATCAAATTCCCTTATGGTCCTTGCCCTCATCTTTCTTGGACCAGCTTTCATATTACCAATCATCATTGGTTATGCCCTCGCACATCTAGCATTTTTCCTCAGCATTCTCATCTTCGGCATCTACTACATTCGTCGCCGAGAGTGAATTCCTCCGCGTAGCAGCAGAACATTTAAAAACTGCCTCAAGTTCAAGGAGCTGAATCCATACAAGAGGAGAAACCACCAATGGGCAAAGTCATCTGTGAAGCCCTCGTAGAAGGCGGAAAAGCATCAGCTGGACCCCCCATCGCCCCAATCCTAGGACCGACCGGGGCTAACTTGTATCAGATTGTCCAAGAAATCAACAGGCAGACAGAAGACCTGAAAGGGCTGAAGGTTCCGGTCACCATTGTTGTGGATGACGATACCAAAGAATTTGAGATCACCATCGGTCTTCCTCCAACCTCCGCGTTGATTATCAAGGAGGTGGGTGTTGAGAAGGGTACTGGTGCAACTGGGACAGAAATCACCGGTGACATTTCCTTTGATAAAGTGGTGAAGGTTGCCCGTGCAAAGGAGAATGACCTGTTGGGTAGTTCGCTTGCGAATCGTGTGAAATCGGTACTTGGTACTTGCGTAAGTATGGGTGTCACTGTGGATGGAATGGATGCCCGGTCAGTTCAAAAGGAAATTGATGAAGGCGCCCATGCCGATAAACTACAAGGATAAACCAGGTGAAATCAAGGATGTCATTGAAGCTGGACAATATTGTCTCTGCGGTCAGCGAAGCGCAAACGCAGTCGAAGAAGCGCAAGTTCGAAGAGGCCATGGAAGTCATCGTGAACTTGAAGGGCATTGACCTCAAAAAAGGTGGTAAACAGCTCAATGTTGATGTCACTCTCCCCCATAGTACCGGTCAGGGTGTCAAGGTTGCGGTTATAGGTTCTGGAAATTTTGCTTTTAACGCTCGAAATTCGGGTGCAGCGCATGTCTTGGAAGTAGAAGATATCGAACAGTTAGAGGCAAATAAGGATGCAGCAAAGGCATTAGCTGAGGAAATTGATTTTTTCATTGCTCAAGCTGATATGATGCCACTCGTAGGTCGGGTCTTGGGTCCTTTTCTTGGTCCACGTGGAAAGATGCCACGCCCTGTCTCTCCTGACACCGACGTCACAAATCTCCTCTCAGAATTCTCTTCATCCGTCAAACTCCGAATGCGCAAGAACCTGGTCGTTCAAGCCAAAGTTGGTAAGCGATCGATGCAGCCCAAGATTGTCGCTGAGAATATCCAAGCTGTAGTCACCTCGCTTGAAAGGAACCTTGAGCGCGGTATGCAAAATATTGACAAAATCTTCACCAAAACCACTATGGGACCCCCATTCCAGATTCAGATATAACAAGACGGTGACACATTATGAGTGCAAAACAAGAATCTTCGCCAACTGCTGCTGTTCCCCATACCAGTAAAGGACGTCCCGTTCCTAAAGCGAAGCTCGCTGAGGTTGCTCACCTCGTGTCCCTGCTCAAAAAGTATGACTATATCTCTTTGCTTCGCACCGAACAGATTGGGTCAAAACAATTCCAAACCATCAAAAAGGTTCTCCGGGACACCGCCAATATCCACATGGCACGGAATGCACTAATGATCCGAGCCCTCGAGCAAGCGGCAACCGAGAAAAAGAATCTTGATAAGCTTATCCCCTATGTTGTAGGGTCCAGTGCCTTTGCCTTCACTGACATTAGCCCCTTTGAACTCAGCGATCTACTCCAACAAAACAAAGCCAAAGCCCCAGCTAAGGCAGGAACCGTTTCCCCCATCGACATCACAATCGAAGCTGGAAATACTGGATTTCCACCCGGACCCCTGATCTCTGAGCTCGGTCAAGTGGGGCTCAAAACTCGCATTCAAGGCGGATCCATCTGGATTACCCAAGACCATGTCATCGTGAAAGCCGGTGAAACTGTTTCTCGGGAACAAGCCCTCGTCTTATCCCGACTAGGCCTAGAACCATACGAAATTGTACTCCATCTGGTCGTTGCTTACGATAATGGGCTCATCCTCTCTGCGGATGTCTTCAAAATTTCGAGAAGCGACGTGGTCGATCAACTTACTATTGCTGGTCAAGAGGCATTGGCGCTTGCCCTGACAGCGAACTATATCAGCGAAGAGACTTTGCCATTCCTGTTACAGAAGGTGGTCCAAGAAAGTCGAAGCCTTTCTCTCTTTGCTGCAATCCTCACTGATGAAACGACTGAGCAAATCCTAGCGCAAGCAGAGCAAAGTGCCACTGCACTTGTGCAGGCAATCCGGAATAAGAATCCGGATGCCCTGCCGAACTAAACCTGGTGTAATGAAGACAAAAGATTAAAATACGCCACAACAGAGCGTTCCCCCTCACAGGTAACGCCCCTGTCTTCCCCAAGAAACACGGAGGACGAACGAAAAATGGAATACATATACAGTGCAATGCTCCTTCACAAGGCGGGCAAAAAAGTCTCCGCTGCCGGTCTAACCAAGGTGCTCGAAGCCGCAGGCGTAACACCCGATGAAGGCCGTATCAAAGCCCTCGTCGCCACACTCAAAGACATCAACATCGATGAGGCTATCAAAGCTGTCCCCATCGCTGCCGCGGCTCCCGCAGCCGCCCCTGCTGCTGCTCCAGCTGATAAGCCCGCAGAAAAGAAGCCCAAGAAAGAAGAAGAAGAGGAAGAAAAGCCTGAAGAAGTAGCCGGTCTTGGCGCCCTCTTTGGCTAACCATCTAAGGGGCACACACATAATCCCTACTTCTCCATCCATTTCTTAACCAGGCTAGTCCACATAAGATTCAAGAAGACGGTCTAGCGACCACGGCGAAGATACCAGCCTAAGTCTAGTCGATTTTTGACCTGCGTCTTAACTCCTGATTTCGTCAAGTGCCCGTAGCCTAATCCCTCCCCCTTCGCATTTAAAACAACCACTGATCCCGACTTCACGGAACTCAGATCTTGACCAACAAACTCAGATGTTGCAAGTGAGTGACCATACAAGAATCGTTGTTCACCTTTATCATCTGCTAAGATTTTCGCTTCTGGTCTGATATTGCTACTCAAATAATTCAGAACATGCAGGCTTGGTAAAAGTTCTCCTTTTCGGAGCTCCCCCAGAAAAATGCCGATAAAATAGGGATGTCTGGGCAGGACCTGTTCATAGAGCTTCCATAACGGGGAGGATACGACGAAAACCTCGTTGCGTCGTCCTCTTCCTAGAAGCAATCGGTTCTTTTCAAGAAGGCGATTAACAGCCTCCTCTGAGATAAAGGGAACCAGGCCTTGGCGGATTTGCCGAGTTTCTTCCTCACTTGGGGGACCGAAGATCAGGCGGCTTGTTTTTCCATTTTGCAAATAAAGAAACCCTCCATCCCATGCTTATAGGGATAAAACCGTCGGGCTAATCGTAGCGACGCATCAACCTCGCGACCAAAAAAGGTGGTTAACCCGGAATCGCCAAACGGTAAATTCGTCGAAATAATCCGTAAAGAACACTCTTGTAGGGCAAAATCAATGATTTCCTCATTTTCCTCAGGAGCAAACGAACATGTTGAATAAACCAGGACGCCACCCTTACGGAGCAGCTTAGCTCCTGCAACGATTAGTTTCTGCTGAACCTGGGCTAGGGTTGTGTAATCGGCAGGGGTTCGACTCTGTTTTCGCGATGGATCTAAGGGGATTAATCCCTCACCGGTGCACGGAGCATCTAGCAGGACAGCATCCGCTTGTAACCCCAAATCAGGTAATTGGGCTGCATCCATCCGCATCACCAAGCTGTTTTCCACCCGCATTCGTGATAGGTTCGATCGAAGGCTTCGAATTCGGTTACGGCTGATATCCGTCGCAACAATGGCTCCTTGATTTTTCATCAACTGTGCAACGAGCGTTGTTTTACCCCCGGGGGCCGCGCACATATCTACTACCAGCTGGTCACCACGTGGTCCTAAAACTTCAACAGCCCACATCGAAGCTGGACTCTGCAACATATAGTGACCCAACAAATATTCGGTTGTCGCTCCCAAAGCCAACGGTGACTCGAGTACATGGAACGCATACGCTAGCCCATCAATCGGTGCCAAGTCAAATCCCTTGGCTTCTAACCGCTTTTTCTCCTCCGGAATCGGTATTGCGAGCGTGTTCACGCGAATGGCTTTAGGGAACTCCTGGTCATTTCCTTGAAGAAATTGGTCCGTTTGGTCCTTGAAGAGGGCTAGATACCGCTCAACCATGAACGCTTTGTACCCATACTTTTTAGCTAATCGGTGGGCGTCGCTGATCGTCACCCTAATCACGTTATTCTTCTAGCAACGCAAGAATGCTTAAGAAGCATCCGCCTCCACACACTATGCAGTGAATGATCATGTGTCTTGCCATCCCTGCCCAGGTGGTCAGCGTAAAAGACAACACTGCCATCGTCGATTTCGGTGGCGTGAAACGCTCCGTCTCCATAGCCCTCTTAGAGAAGCTTGAGCCGGGAGACTATGTCATTGTTCATACTGGTTATGCCATCCAAAAAATGGATCGAAAAGAAGCCGAAGAAAGCCTCGAGCTCTGGCGCGAAGTCTTGACTGGCGATCAACCTCCCGAAACCTAATCTTCACTCATATTTTTGGCAGACAGTTGACAGGGAAAAGAAAGAAGGGTTGTCTCCCACTTGGGAGACAGCCGATGCTCGACGGTTTGTGGTTTACTCTTCTTTTGCTTCCTCTTCTTCCTCAATTTCTTCAAGGGGAATCGGGGGTGGAGTCGTAAGCATGGTCCAACCAATCCAAGCCACAATGAAGAGTACAAGCACAATCGCCAGCCATATCGGAATTGCCACAGCCCAATAGGGCTCCGCCAGAACTGGAATCCAGCCGAAGAATGGATACCACGGATGACCAGAAAGATCAGGAAATGCTCCCGTGAAGGATGGATAGACTGTGTAGAACATGAAAGGATAGATTAATGCCCAATAGGTGTAATAAAGTAGAACTAGAATCGCGAAGAGGAGAATGAGGAAACCATAGATTTTATCTCGTGCCATAATCGGTTACCCCTTATGATAGGGAATATGCGACTGCCTTGATAAGGCTTTATTCTTAAGTCTTACCCACAGGCAGCCCAATCCTTAGAACAGATGAATCACCAACCACATAAATACTTATGGCTCACAATCCAAAACAAATCTCGGAAGAAAACCAATGAAAGCCCTCATCCTTGCCGGCGGATTTGGTACACGCCTCCGCTCCCTAACGTGTACGCGCCCCAAACAACTCCTCCCCCTTGCCGAATCCACACTCATCGGGTACATCATCAGTCAACTCACCAAATCAGGAATCAATGAGGTTATCCTAGCAACCGGCTATAATACTGAGCAACTCCGAAGCGGGCTTGAGAATAGCGCCAACTCCGAGGTGACCTTGCACTTTTCTGTTGAACCCCAACCCCTGGGAACCGCGGGGGCGATAAAACACGCTGAACCCTACTTACAAGACGTTGAACGGTTTCTCGTTTTAAACGGTGATATTGTCTCGGATATGGCATATAATCATATGCTCCAATATCACCAAGAACACCAAGCCGTGGCCACGATTGCCTTGTATCGTGTCGAAGATCCTAGTCGTTATGGAGTCGTTGATATCACCACCAATGGACAAATACACCAATTTGTTGAAAAACCACCTCCCCGTCAAGCCCCCAGTAATCTTATCAACGCGGGCTGTTATGTACTCGATTCCACCATCCTGGAACAGATTCCCCCTGATCAAGAAGTGTCAATCGAATACGACGTATTCCCTCAACTTTGCCAATCCGCTCCCGTCTACGGTTGGGAACACCACGGAATCTGGGTTGACACTGGTACCCCCGCCTCCTTCCTTGAAGCCCACCATGCCCTGCGTGGAAAAATCGGAAAAACGCCACAGATCGGAGAAGACACGAAAATCGCCTCTTCAGCTCAGATTGCCTCCGATGTCACTATTGGCAACCACGTCACTATAGGCAACAATACAAAGATCTCCAACGCGGTCATATTCGATGATGCCATCATTGGCGCAGAGGTAACCATTCACCAGTCAATCGTTGGTCATGGTGCCATCATCGGGAAAGCGTTAACACTAGACAAGTACACCATCATTGGTGACGGGGCCATTCTTGACACCGGCGCAGTTATCCCTCCAGGCTCAGTCATATGTCCACACTATCGTATCAAAAAGGGTGCATGTCCTCCCGATTGTCTTGTCAAGAACCTCAAAGCTCTCTAAAGGCTCAGTTTATTCACTGGGACTGGAAGCGATGAGAACACGTGCCCGCCGGACGGTGGCAATCAAAATACTCAGCACGGTAATCACAGCAAGCACAATGGTCGTGGGAACAAGGGTAATCCCAAATGGAGTAAAATTCAAGCCAAAAGCCACCAACACCGCCAAAGCAATGCTTAAGCCACACGAGAGCGCAAGCCTTTCCCAGCGGTCAATAAAGCGTTCAAAGGGGAACAGAGCACGAATAAATCCAAATCCGGGCACAAAAACCAGCAGTAACCCTCCAAATATCCACCGCAACACCACTGCAGGAAACATCTCCACAGGGATGAAAAAGACCGTTGCGACCCCAAGCACCAATAAAAGTAAAGTGACCCACAGATCCAACGCCAGCGTACTGCGCAAATAGGCCCAAAGGTTTGCTACAGGTGTCATCACGGTTCCATCAGAAGCGCCAGGCAAGTTCAAAAGCAGTTGCCCTTCTTGAGCAAGGTCCTTAATCATGCGGGTTGTTACCTCTTCTGGCACCCCTTTGGTTTTCAGGTCCGCCACAACTTCCTGGACGGTGGAAAAACGGCGACTGCGAAGCGCTTCGAGGATTAGTTCTCTAACGGTTTCGGGAACATAGGTGTCTTTTTCACGAAGCAGCATGAAGAGTCCATCCGCGGTCATCATTAAGCAAAGATTCTTTTAACCTTTGAGTCCCCTATTCTCTCGAATCATATGCAGCGTCGCTATTTCGTTTTGATCTTGGTTATCCCTCTTCTAGCAATGAGCCAAGGGCTATTTTTGCAAGGGTTTAGAATATCTCCCGTCGCTGCGACCCATTCCCAGCCCAGCCAGGCACTGCAGGCCATTGACACAGCACAAAGCGCCATCAATGCCGCTTATATCAACCTGGTCTTCGCCGATAACGCTGGTTCATCGATTACCGATCTCATCGGAACACTTAATGGCGCTATCACAGAGCTGAACCAAGCCCGCAACGCCTACACGGCAGCAGACTATGCCACAGCTATCACATTGGCTGAAAATGCAGAATCCACCGCAAACGCCGTGAGCAACGAAGCCTATCTGCGCGGTGTCACAACCACTGCACAAGTTCAGGCCCAAATCGTGTTTATCTTTGCTGTCATTCTAATTTCAATTCTTGCAAGTTACTTTGCCCTTAGCCGTTGGCAGCAGTACCGTAAACAGAAACAGCGCGAATTTTTACAATTGGAAATCCGGCTTCCCGATGATGAGGAGGAGGAACAATCATGAGAAAATTCACTCAAACAATCCTCACCATCATCATGTTTGGCATTGTCTTAGCCACTGGCTCACTCTTGGTGTCGGTATGGTTTCTGCCCCCTGCTGAACCCACTCCCTCAATTGCCATGCTCAATGAAGATATGCAAGCAGGACCCTACCCTACCAATGTCACTGTGAACACCAATATTACCCTGAATATTGAAGTGTCCAACTATATGGGTGTCGTCCAGTACCTATATGTGCGCATGAAACTCGCCAACGAGACCACCATGACCACCGCCACCACTCCCTCCTCTGCGCCCACCCTTCAGCAATTCGAAAGACTTGTCCCCAATGGCGGAACCTGGCGTTTCCCAGTAACCCTTAATATGACTACTCCGGGAATCAATTATCGCTTGACCTTTGAATTATGGCGCTATGACCCAACAGCGAACGAGATTGTTTGGATCCGCGAGCCATTAGGCCGGGGCCTTTGGGTCCATCTACCCATGAATGTCACAGGACTCTGAATCGGTTTGGGTGAAAGGACATGACCCGTCGATTACACATCACACAGGTGGTCCATGATTTTCACCCTGTTATCGGAGGCTTAGAAACCTACGCATACAACTTGGCAAAGGGGCTCGTTGATGCCGGGCACACCCTCAAAGTCTACACGGCTAAAGTGCCCCATACTCCCACTTCTGAGCAATATGAGGGTATCCATATTCACCGGCTTCGTGCAATCGCCCGCCCTTTTAATTTCCCTCTTCTCCCTAGCCTCTTACGTGCCTTAACTCGACAGCGATATGATATCCTTCATGCTCACATTAACTCTCCCATGACAGTCGACATCACCGCCTTCGCAAGTCAACTAACGAAGATCCCCCTAGTGGTCACCTATCATGCTGACGCCCTGATCAGCGATATCGCAGCCAACACGCCCTTTTTCCGCACGTGGCTGGACCAAATCTATCGACGTGCCTGTCGACGTGTCGCATCCATCGCACAACAGCTCATCGTCACCTCACCTCTCTATCGGAACACTTCACTATTCTTACAGGATTTCCTCCACAAGACCACCGTAATCCCTGCAACGGTCGATCCATTCTTTCTCAAATCCAGACTCAGCCCACATCAAGCCAAAGAAAGCTTCAACTTCAAACCAAACACAACACTCCTGCTCTTTGTGGGACGCTTAGTGCCCTACAAAGATTTGCACACCTTACTCCATGCCTTCAAGCAAGTTCACCAACAGAACTCCCAGGTCCACCTAGCTTTAGCTGGATCAGGTCCACTGATGCCTACTCTCAAGACTCTTAGCACCCAATTAGGCCTCTCAGGTGCGGTACACTTTCTTGGAGTCTTGTCACGTCGACGGCTTCGCGACGCATATACCGCCTGTGATATCTTCGTATTACCATCGCGGTCACGATCAGAAGCCTTCGGAGTCGTTCAGTTGGAAGCCATGGCCCAGGAAAAACCAGTGGTCGCCACTAGGGTAGGAGGTATACCCTATGTGGTCCGGCATGACAAAACCGGCCTCTTGGTTCCGCCCTCTGATGCCCCAACGCTTGCACACGCATTGATCCGATTGATACAAAATCCCCACCTACGCGAAGAACTAGGTAAAGCGGGTCGGAGGCGGTTGATGGACACTTTCACTCGCGAAGCAACCACTCGAACACTTGA
Organism: Candidatus Hermodarchaeota archaeon; assembly: GCA_016839365.1. Lineage (GTDB taxonomy): Archaea > Asgardarchaeota > Hermodarchaeia > Hermodarchaeales > Hermodarchaeaceae > Hermodarchaeum. Next base: position 6,722 of record JAEOUH010000028.1, on the reverse strand, counting down.
AGCCGTATATTACAAGATTCTCCAATAATAGAACCCACAAGTGTCAGTCATTGCGGCGGCTCATTCGTTCGACAAGCCACGAGACTGGTCGTGAGATTGGATGAAGTTCTTCACTCATCCGAAGCAACGCGAATGTATCACCTGCATCAAGTACTCGACCCCGAATCAGCATCCACAGATACACAATCGCCAACGGAACAGCAGTTAGAATGAGTCCTATCTGGAATAACCACGAAACCACGCCAGCAAGCCCCCCGACTGTGATGACCACAGATCCAATCCACATAATCCCAAACGTGCACAGCGCCACAATCACTAATACACCCAAGGTCTTGGGAAGGAACCCCAACTCCACACGCGATTCTGTCTGTCGCTGATACAATACCAAAAACACGCCAAAAAAGGGAATGACCACCAACCAAATCAGCGCCACCACCACTTCCCGCCAAACGGGAGTAAGAAACCACAACACTATCAAAACCACCACAGTCCACACCGCCGTAGTGGCCAGAACGGAACGGATACGCCCCAACCCAATCAACGTGTCTGAAAACATCACAATCAATGGATAAATGAGAAAACTCCCGATCATAAGCACAAAAAACGGCAACGCGACCATACCTTCAGTGCCAAACATCACAATCAAAACAGGTGCCGCAAAAAAGACTGAAACCACCGCAACGAAGGCGGCTAGTAGCACACCAAATTTCCAAGCTCGGCTCATATACTCTTTAATTGTGGTCCACGCACGTTGTGCCGCATCACCAGCAGCCCGTGGCATCAACACCCGAAAAGGAGCCGATAATCCCTGCTGAATCCAAACAGCCACACTTAACGCTAATCCCAACCCTGCCAAAACCACATCGGAGGTGCGATGTATATTGGCAATAAGAATCGGTACATAAAGCAATATGGTTCCCAGAAGGGCAAGTACCAGTGCTTGTGATGCTGTCGACGCCATTGGTCGGATAGAAGCAACCCTTGCTTCCCCTATCGTGTCACTACGATACTTTCGAAAAAGTCGTTGTAACACTCCGGCCTCATAAGCGATTGTTAATCCGGATGCCGCAAAGTTCACCAAGATTACGTGTAATAAAGTCATAATACCGGTCAGAAACAGGATAGCTAGACCTGCAACATACACCCCATGATACAACCCCATAGCAAAGGTGCAATATCGCATTTCCTGCATCCCCCGAAAGGCTCCCTGCATCACGGTGCTAATGGCTGTTAAGACTACAGTCCAGAGGGCTAGTTGGAGAAACGGAACCGCATAACCAGGCACAAAGAAGTCCGGTGGTAAAAGCGCCACCAACACATACATCACAGCAATGATACCCAAACCAGTGACAATGGCTGTCAACACGGCTACACCGATGATGCGCGTCAACGCTGAAGATCGGGTACTGACTACCTCAGGGACATGTCTTCGTAAAGTCACATCCATCCCCATGGTCCCCAAGGGGATGAGGATATTCACCCACGTGAACACCAAAATAAAAAGATAAAATTCATAGACCGGTGTCTGTGGCAATCCACGCACAATCAGAATCGAAGACACGATACCAAACAGGATTACCACCACAATTGTGGTGGTTTCTGCCACGATATTTTGGGCAAACCGATCAGACGGGCTACTTCCCTCTGATTCTACGGTTGCTCCAGACATGAGAGATACACTCCTTCGGTCAGTTCAGTCGTACGGTTCCAATTATGGTGTTCATGAACATACGCTTGACCACGGCTCCCCATCGTTTGCAACTCTGTGCGCCGAGGTAACCAACTTTCCAGGATCTCAGCAATCGCCTCGGGTTCTGGAGACTCCATGGTAATCCCCCAATCGCTTTGTAAAAATTCAGCCACGCCACCGACTGCTGAAGCCATCACCGGTGTACCCGTGGCTAAGGCTTCCAACAATGAAGTGGGTAGGGTTTCGGTTAGAGAAGGAATCACAAACAAATCCAACGACGCCATAAACGCGGGCATCTCTCCATGATCAAGACGCCCAAGAAAGTGAAACTTCTTTGCACCTTCGCCTTTGGTTAATTCCATCCACCGCTGATACCCCACCGCTTCTCCAGCCACCATTAAATGCAACTGGTCCACGGGCTGTGACCGGATTACTGCCTCCAGTAACTTATCAAAGCCCTTATCCGCGGTCAAAGCTCCCGCATACCCAATCACAAACGCATCCTTCGATAAATTCTGCTGCTTACGTAACTTTGGCTCCACACCCGAACGAAACCTAGACACATCAACAGCATGGGGCACATACACAATCCGCTCTCGTGGCACCCCCTCCTGGACCAGCACCTCCTCTGAGCGATGAGTTAAACAAATTATCCGAGTAAAAGGTTGTTGGAGCGCCCGGGCTTCTAAGAATCGAAACAGCCGGGCACGACCGGTTCCCCGCTCCAACCGTGACCACTGTGCCTCCACATGGGATAACACTGACACGACAACAGGCACCCCCAATTCCTCCCCCGCACGTAGGGCGGCTTCTGACGCGATGGGCTGCACTGTATGTATGATGTCCGGTTGCCACTCGCGTGCAAATTCTTGCACCAGTGATCCGTATCTTCGTCTAAACAGGAATCGACGAAATAACGTTGAAACCGACCGGCTTCGCAGGTTCGAACCCACCGGCAATAATCCCACCGTATTCGGAGACGCAAATTCATCATCCTCAGGAGTCCCACTCACAATGATGACCTCATGTCCTCGTTGTATTAGCCCCTGACTCAGCTGAGCCCAATAACGGGGTCCACCACCCGCCCGTTTTCCGTGTGATTCAACCACCATCAAGATCTTCACGGATGCTACCACCACACACATCAACGAAATAGGCTAATCAACGGAATTGTTATAAAAGCTTGGACAAGCCTGATACATGTACCATTTGGCAAGGTGAACCGACGTGTCCAAACCCAAAACCCCGAAAAAGACCACAAAAACAACCAAACCCAAAGCCAAACCAAAACCCCCCACAAAGAAAGCTGCTCCTCCCACCTCCATCAAAGCAGGGGACTTCATTTTAGCTGATTTTGTCGGGTATACCCAAGAAGATCACCGCCTCTTCGACACTACCAAAGAAGACATCGCCCGAGCCGAAGACGTCTACGACGAACAAGACACCTACGGTCCTCGCCTCCTCATCGTCGGTCAGGGCTGGATGGTCCCCGGCGTTGATGATGCCCTCATCGGTATGCACGTCGGCGAAAGTAAACATGTCACCTTAGAACCTCAACAAGCCTTCGGACTCCGTGATTCCCAACAAGTCCGCATCATCCCCCGCGCCCGCATCAAAACCGACAAGAAACTCGTCCGCGGCATGCGCGTCACCATCGGCAACCAATCCGGCACCATCCGCCACGTCGGCGGCGGCCGCGTCACCGTCGACTTCAACCCCATGCTCGCAGGCCACACCATCGAATACGATATCACCGTCACCAAACGCCTCACCAGCGCCAAAGACAAACTCGAAGCCTTCCTCTACCGCCGCTTCACCGGCGTCGACAAAGAATCCCTCACCGTCACCACCAAAGGCAAAACCGTCACCATCGCCATCAAAGCCGACCCACGCCTCCTCCTCAACCAATCTCTCCAAATCTGGAAACTCGGCCTCACCCATGACATCGAAACCCACTTGAAAGACAAATACACCAAAGTCTTCTTCACCGAAGAATGGCAAGTCGCTGCTAAAGACACCACACCCTCAAGCTAGCCAGTAACCCTAATTTCTCGACCTCCTAAGACCACTACCCAAAAGTTACACACTCAAATCGAAATCCTACCCAGCCAACCGATACCGCCCTTTTACGACGTGATCAAATACTCTTTGCTTCACCAGCTTTGCCTTCTGATTCACAACATATACCGGATACTGATCCCCACCAATCCCTGCAACACCAGCTTCAAAAAAACATTCGGGCCATAACGTGACACCAACCCAAACCCATATCGTTGGAAATCTGAGTGTCCTAAATCATTGAACACTCTGAATTTTCGTGTTCTAAAGTTTAGATTAATGACCCAGATAATAAGAAGTAAGTGTATGTCTCGTATAAGGACCCGATTTGGGGCTAGATGGTTAAGGAAATTCCGAGTTCCCTCATTAAGAGTCTTGTTTTTATTATCAATGATTGTAGGCGGATTCGCGGTAACCGGACTTTACTTGGGTTCTCAAATTAATTCCCCTGTTCAATTACATCGTTTTCGGTCATATAGTGAATTGACTTGGTATGTGCAAAGCCATCATCCACCACAAGGCTATTGGTGGGGATTAGAGGATGTGATTACATTTTCAGCAGGAGATACGCCCCGAGGATTGCAAGGCACAGCAGGGTACTCGACCACAAATGTCCAAGTTGAAGGTGTTGATGAGCCAGATATTGTTAAGACAGATGGAACCTACATCTACACGATTGCAGAAGAGAAGATTGCCGTTGTAAAAGCGTACCCTGCGGACACAGCGCAAATCGTCAGTTGGATTGATCCCGAAGGAACACCTCTTGTTTTGTTTCTTTGGGATACATCAAGGCTGGCCGTGATTAGCCAAGTCATTACTCAAGAACCCGAATGGAACCCTTTTGAAGTTATTCTTGAAGTGTATGATGTTTCTCAACCTACTTCCATTACCTTACTTCAACGAATCAGCCTTGATGACTATTACGTCAGTGCACGTCTCATTGACAATTATCTTTACCTCCTTGCGAGTGAGGGGATACCCCAGGAGAACATCTTGTTGCCATCAATCGAAATAGGAAGTTTTACCCACACTATCCCCGCTCAGGCCATCTATTATGATCCTCAATCCTATGATTATGGATTCTGCTACTATCACATTATAGCTCTTGACATCAGCAATCCTGAAACTCCTCCAGCCATTGAAACCTTCTTGGGCGGAACAGGCACTTGCACGATCTATTCATCCTTGGTCAATCTGTATCTGGCTGTATCGCGTTTCACCTTCCGCAGTAACGCCATTTCAGGTCCTTCCACGGCAATACACCGCTTTGCCATCCATGAGGGGCAGGTATCATATGAAGCCAGCGGAGCGGTTCCAGGTTTACTAATTAACCAGTTTGCCCTTGACGAATATGCAGACCACCTTCGCGTGGCTACAACAAGGCAGATAGAAACCTCACCTCCGACCTTGTTTGAGAGAACATGGACACAGGTCAGCAACGTCTATGTCCTTGACCAAACCCTCACCATTGTTGGACTTCTCGAAGGTTTAGCGCCCGGTGAAAGCATCTACTCTGTGCGATTCCAAGCCACGGTATGTTTCCTTGTGACCTTCTGGCAAACGGATCCCCTCTTTGTCATTGACCTTTCCAATCCCACCACACCCAAACTCCAAGGGGAACTGATAATTCCCGGATACTCTGATTACCTTCACCCGCTAGGAGGTAACCAGCTATTAGGTATCGGAAAAGACGTCCAAGCCTCTGAAACCGAAAACTGGTGGTATTACCAAGGACTAAAACTTAGCTTATTTAACACCACAGATCCCTACACACCTGAAGAAAGCGCTAAGATGATTCTTGGCGTACGCGGTACAGAATCCCCCGCCCTAGACGACCATCATGCAGTTCTTTATCATTCGGACCTACAACTCTTAGTAATACCAGTACTACTAGCAGAGTACCCAGACAATAATACTCATCCCCCCTATGAGTTTGGCGAGATCGTCTGGCAAGGGGCCTACATCTTCTATCTCGACCCCGAATCCGCAACCATTGAACTTCACCACCGAATTACACACATCGAGGACCCCACAGTACTCCAAGATGAATATTACCAGTGGGGTTCACACTTCATCACCCGGTCACTGTACATCAACGATGTGCTCTACACCATCTCACCAGCTATCCTCAGCTTCCACGATCTAAATGACTACTCCCACTTAGGCCAAATTCAGCTCAGTGAACCTTGACCACCCCCCTATGACGAAGCAATTCATAATATCAGTTTAACTTACTAAAAAAATTAAGAATTAAAATAATAATTCTTAATTATAATAATTAGGCAAAAACCTTATTTAAGGGGTACATATTGGCTTCCGCGTGTGGCGCCGATGCCGGGGTTGCCGTGGCGGACGGCTTTGTTGGTGGGGGCGTATTCGCCGAGGTAGTGGCCGATGTGTTCGACTTTGATGTCGAGGGGGAGGAATTCTTTGCCGTTGTGGATGCCGAGGGTGAGGCCGACCATTTCGGGGAGGATGATCATGTCGCGGTTGTGGGTGCGGATCATGGGGGGGTTGCCTCGGCCCATCTGTTGGCGGGTTTTGCGGAGGCGTTCGAGGAGCTTCTTTTGGCGGGGGGGTAGGCCGCGTTTGAGGCTGCGGCGTTGCCGGGCGGGGAGCAGGTTGATGAACTGGTCCATGGGCATGCGTTGCAGCTCGTCGAGTTCGAATCCGCGGTAAGTGAATTTTTTGACCATGATCGGCGACCTCATGTACGGTTGAGGAGTAGGTGGTGGGTGCGAATCCTGCCTTTTAAGCGTTGCTGCTTACCTTATCCCTTTCTGGCGGGGACAAGCATAAAGCATAAAGGGTGCAGGAGGGAAGGGGCAGAGGCTGGGGGGACCCCATGACGACAGATCCACGGCGGACGGTGCTAGTAACGGGTGCGGCAGGCTTCGTGGGCAGCCATCTGGTGGATGCCCTACTTCGGCAGCGGGTTCGTGTGCGGGGCTTTGATGATCTCTCCACGGGCACC
>JAEOUH010000027.1 GCA_016839365.1 Candidatus Hermodarchaeota archaeon | reverse complement strand
TTGGCCAAAAGATCGGGTCGGCGAAAACTGGCCATAATAACCATAGATACCAAATTGTGAAGAGGATCATAAAAAGAGAGAAGGGGATTTGAAGCCATGCTCCAACTTTCACAAGCATTTTAGGCGTGTCTGTGTTTGACATTATTACTCCAACTCAAGACTACTCATATAAGAGCAGTTTTTAGAGTTGTATATGATTCCTCATTTAAAGAATACCGGTCTCATTTCTTGTGCAACAATTGTGATAAAGACCGTTGAATAGTCTGGCGCATTGCAGGATTTAGGGCCGCACGCATCAACCGCTTTAATGGCTCAATGGCGCGGGGATCACCTAGTTGACCTAATGCATATGCTGCCGCTACTCTTACCTGAAAGTTTGCATCTTCTAGCCGGTTAATTAGGGGCAGAACTGCTTCAGTGTCACCCAGTCGTCCAAGCTCGCGACAGGCGACCATCCGAGCACCAGAATCATTACTGCGGAGGCGAATTAACACGGGTGCAAGGACCCAATCAGCGCCAACTTCTTCAAAGGCTTGCACCACAGCTTCACGTACAATAGGGGAGTTATCAAGCATAGCGATGCCAAGCGCTTCATAAGAGGAGCCAGTTCGCATCGCTCCTAGTTCCAAGACGGCTCGAGCACGTTCTTTGGGATCGGGATTGGTTTGTAGAATGGTGGCCAATGCGTCAATCTGTTTTTGGTTACTCAAGGAGTCAACTCCAAGATACCGCCATTCAATTACTGCGTCCTACTAGGGTAAAAATCTGTGTGGCATGGTTATTTCAGAATCGATTTTTTGTATTTATTTTTCCTCCATTCTATCATGTTTTGTTTCTGGAGGGAGTTTTTTTAGTTGAGGAATTTGTAGAAAAATCCTGAAGTGGGAGACTAGTTTGAGTAGGTTTAAAATGTCAGAACCACTTGCTCAAAAGAGAGAACTCTCGCTTGCAAAGATTACGAGAGACTGCGGGGAACGATCGAGCATGGATGTAAAACCTACTACGAAAACGGTCATCCAACTCGCAGTGAGTCTTCTCATTACTCTCTCTTTCGCTGTGATGGGGCTTCTCATTTTACCCAAGCTTATGTGGGTTCACCCAAATACTAATATTTCAATCCAGGCGCTCCTTGGGCTTCTGGCAATAATGGGTGGCGCTATTGCTCTCCTCCGTTCAAGGCAAGAGGTTAGCTTATCCAATGTAATACTATATTCTGGTTTCCTGTTTCTGGGTATTCTACATATGATGGAAGCAGTTCTTCATATTTTATGGTTTATTCCACCTGGATCAACCATAGCCACATTTCGCCTAGTGGCAAATATGCTTGAAATTGCACTATTCTTAGGGTTAATCGCTTCTTCTTTCTTCTTGAAAATCTACAATGATATTCCTCTATCGAAAAATGATTCATATAGAATAGGAGTAGGCATAATTATCTGTAGTATTGCCTGCTATTCATTTTATTACATAGTGATTCTACCCTTTCTGCCATTTTTGGTCCTCTACATCTCAGGCCTATTCCTGACAATTAGCACCATTATCATTTGCATCGCTACAATGTACTTCGTTGTAAGGTCCAAAAAATTCCGTACTGATTACAATAAGACTTTGGTGCTCAATGGTTTCCTTCTATTTCTTTTTGTAACACCAATCTACTTAGTTTCTCTCATTAACCCCTTTCAGATTTGGCAACTTGTGGTTTTGTTCCTTATGGTAGGTTTCATCTCATTTAATATCTCAATCTCAGTACCCCAATTCCATTCTACGGGTTTGAGTAAGAAGAACTCCTTCTTGTATGCATTCGGTCTAAATGTATTTGTCCTGTTACCTTTTACTGCTGCATTCATCTTGAACCAAGCCTTCTCAGGAATCTTAGCGATAATGCCACGTATTGAATTGTATCTGGTCATTCGGATGGGCGCCGCGCTTATCTCCCTTGGTCTTGGGATTCTAATATATATGTATTCAAAGCAGAAATTTACCCGTAGCTTCATTCCTCTCATGCTTGCCTTTTTCACCTGGGTAATTGTCGATGTTGTACTCCTCATTCTGAGCCCGATGGTTTCAACATACAACGAATCATTGGTTCCATACATTATCGGTTACTTGACCGTTTTTCTGCTGTTGGTGATGGCTGTCAGATGGAAACAAAAACCTCCAAAAACCAGTGAATCGGGCCTACCTGTCTTCAGAATCATTTTCAGCATTATTTGCATCACCGCTGTAACAACAATTTCGCTGATGATTGAAAACGGGTTACTTATCAGTTCCGGCCCAATATTATACAACTTACCACTTGATAGAATTATTCTCATTGCCTTCAGCTTTCTCAATGTGTTTTGGTTCAGTATTTTGGGATATCTATATTTGAAGGAATCTAACGGAGAGATTACGATAGAAATCTTGGCGTTAACTCTGTTGATGCTTTGGATTATCCCCGGGATCTTGAAAAGCACCTTTGGGATGTGGGAGTGGGGTTGGTGGGCTGCTGAGTTTCTCCTCTTTGGTGGGTTAATGGTGGCACCCATTATATTTGGGATCGCCTACCTTCGCGCCTTACGCACGACTGAAGAAGCTGAAAAACGTGCCACGCTCTATGCTGATATCTTGGCCCACGATATTAGTAATTACCATCAGGCGATTATGACTTCCTTAGAGCTCATCGAACTGGAGGATGTTCCAGAAGAAATACTTGAACAAGCCATTGAACAGATTCATCAAAGTCTTTCACGGGCTGACCACCTGATTAAGAATGTCCGAAGACTTGGCAAAGTTGAACACATGCCTGAAACCACTTTTCAACCCCTGGATTTAGTCACGTATGTAAAACTAGCCTTTGACCAAGTCAGTCGAGCCCTCGGAACTGATGAATTCGTGCTAAAAGTGAATCAACCCGAAGGTTACTGCTATGTTGATGCAAACTTGTTATTGGTTGACTTGTTCCAAAACCTCATCCGGAATGCCATGGAATACTCCAATGACAAGAAGCTGATTGAAGTGAACTTCAAGCTCCTGAATAGTTCAGACCGGTCCTGGTGGGAAATCCAGATAATAGATTTTGGGCGTGGAATACCACCAGAACGCAAAGCTCAGCTGTTTAACCGTTACATGGATGGGGCCCATGGTTCTGGGTTAGGATTATCTGTGGTCCGTGCCTTATCAGAAGCATTCGGTGGCTGGGTGGCAGTGCAGGATCGTGTGCCCGGACAGCATCAGAAGGGGACCGTGTTCCTTGTCTATCTGCCTGTTAGTATCACAGAACCGCGCTAACACGTATTCTTTTACATTAGGTACTCACAAATAGGTAAACTGAATATTGTTACCTATCTCGGATGTGTTATGACATGTCAGAAGCAAAAAACGGTGACACAGTGCGTGTCCATTATGTAGGAAAATTCCCCGGTGGAAAAATATTTGACACTTCGTTAGAAAAGGAAGCAATTCGGGCAGGCATCTACAACAAAGGTCGAGACTACAAGCCCCTTACTGTCACCCTAGGCGCAGGCCAGGTCATCAAGGGGTTCAATGATGCTATAATCGGATTAAAACCTGGTGAAGAGAAAATCGTTGTTCTCCCCCCAGAACAGGCTTATGGAAAGAAAGGTTCTCATCCTATGGCCGGTAAAACCCTTGAGTTTCGTATACTCCTCGTGGATATCATAGAAGAAGCTTGAATTATCCATTTACTGAATGGGTACGTTTAAATAGAGCTTTCAGCGCTCCTTGCACACACTAACGGGGGTTGATTAAGCCATGTACCAAATACAAGTTCATCCCATCTTCAGGTATTCACGATACATCCTTTGTATTGGATTCATCATTGCCTTCATGTCCTATCTTGTTCCGCCTTTTGCAATTTATTTGATCATTGCGGGAACAGTGATGTTCCTAATCGGATTTGGTGCCCAATTGTACATGAATCGACTTATGCGGCAATATCGGATTAAGACGAGTTTAGGTATCGATTTTCTTTTTCCTGAAATCGACAGCTGGATAGTTGCTGTTGAGTTTGTTGATATGCCAAAAGAACCCATTCCTACAGAAGCTGAATTAGCAGAAGCGGAAATCGCTGAACTTATTCAAATGATGCAGACTAGTAAGCGTAAACGAAATAATGCGGCTAGCCAATTGGCTTCTGCGGGTCCCAAAGTGATCCCCTACGTTTCTCAACTCCTAAAAGAAAATGATCCAGATCTTCGTGCTAAAGCATCTGCGATTCTTCGAAATATTGGCCCCCGTGGTTCTGAGGCCTTACCAGTCCTGATAGATTACATCAATGACTTGGAACCTGTGGTTCAGGGACAAGTTATCTGTGCACTTGCGCGAATTGGACCTCCAGCATTGGATGCTACTCCTTTGTTAGTGAAGCAACTAAAAAATGAAACCGATGATGTCAGGATTTGTGCAGCCCTTGCCATTGGACGAATTAACAGGGAAAAGAAGCCTGACAAGGTCACACTGGACGCTTTGAATGACCTCCTCAACGACAAAGTGCCTTCAGTGCAAACCGCTGCAGTCATTGCTTTAATGGACTTAAGTGCCAAAGTTGATGATGGCATAGACCTGTTGATTGATGGGTTACGCGATGTTAATCCGATTATCGCCCTTCAATGTGCTCAGCACCTCGGACATCATGGCAAAGCCGCAAACGAAGCGATACCGGATCTAATTGAAGCACTCAAAAGTAATCATCCGATTATCCAAATCATTGTCTCTCATGCTCTTTATCGCATTGGTTATGATCCTCTTGCCTTGCTCCGACCAATTCTTGTGGCTGCTCGAAGCGGAGAGATCTACGTCAAGCTCGAAGCCCTTGAAATCCTTGAGGATATGGGACCGGAAGCAGAACCAGCGATTCAAGCTTATGTCCGGATGCTTGGAGACAAGAATACCTTGGTGCGAGTCACCGCTGTTCGGGCGATTGGTTTCCTCGGGGATAAAGGTCGGGTCCTAGCCCCTCAGCTTCGCAAAGTTTTGAATGATCCAGCGAAAGCTGTCCGACACCATGCTGAAGTGAATCTCAAAGCATTAGGTGAACCGCTCGAAGAGCCCAAACTCATTGAGGAAAACGAGGAATCAGACTAGCTCGTTCGCAGTTTGTAGAGTAGCTGTAGATTCCTGCGAAATGCTTCGTCTCCTCCAGGTGTTTCAAGAGTCATTGGATGCGATTTGAACCGTGTATCATTGACGATTTCTTTGAACACCTCTTTTCCAATCAAGCCATCGCCGATGTTCTCATGGCGGTCTATGTGGCTGCCAAGTTCCGCTTGTGAGTCATTGAGGTGAAATCCTTTCAAATGCTCTAATCCAATTGTTGAATCAAACTGATCCATAATTTCATGGTAGCTTTCAGGAGTCTGCAAATCATATCCTGCTGCAAAAGCATGAGAGGTATCAAAACAGGCATGTATTCGTTCAGGAAATCCAGTTTTATCCATGATGTCAGTGATTTGTTCAAAACTATTCCCAAGAAGGGACCCACCTCCTGCAGTGTTTTCTATGAGTAGTTGCACCTTATGGTCTGGACGCTTAAGGAGTAATTTTTGTAGGCTAGAAACTAGACGTCGTATTCCTGACTTTTCAGTCGATGCTCTGTAGGATCCTGGGTGAAATACAAGAAAGGGAATATTGAGTAGCTCACATCGATCTATTTCATTGAGAAATTCAGTTTCTGACTTTTTACGTATGGTTCGCTCAGCACTTGCCATATTAATGAGATAGATTGCATGGGTCATTACTGCATGGATATTGTAGGTTTGTATTGAGGCGTTCCATTGAGTGATGTTTTCAGCTGTGAGGGGTTTACACTTCCATTGACTAGGGTTTCTGGTAAATATCTGAATTACCTCGCAGCCTAATTCATAACCGCGTTCAGGAGCAAATTGGACACCTTTATGCACTGAAACATGACAGCCCAGTAATCCCATGGCTTTATTCACTGCATGAAATGTTTGGACAGTCTAAAGCTAATTTGGTATAA
>JAEOUH010000093.1 GCA_016839365.1 Candidatus Hermodarchaeota archaeon | reverse complement strand
GGATTGATGGTGAACAGGTAAGTGAGGGCCGCTAAGGTGATGATGGATTCTAAGATGAGGTGGTCGCTGCGTCGGCTCAAATAGCGGAACAAGGGAGCGAATCCCAGATAGTAGAGGAGGCGTCGGAGCTTGGGGTGATGGTCAGTGACGCTGGGAGGCGCCGTGCTGGGGGTAATGTCAGTGGCTTGGTGAAGGAAGGTCGCGGCGAGTTGCCCGAGGGGCGTAATCTTGTAGATTTTGTCGCGATCCTGTGCAAGTAAAGGTGCATCAGGAGTCATAAGCTGTTCGAGGTGGAAATAGAGGGTACCTGGTTCGATGTGAAAGGCATCTCGGAGGTCGGTGTAGCTGGCTTGACCGCGGTCATCGACAAATCGGATGATTTGGCGGCGCAGGGGGTGTCCCAAGTTGCGGAATAGGGCGGCTTCTGCGGATGATTCCTTCTCATCGGTGCTGGGAGGTTCGGCTGCAGGCTGGTCTTTTTTGGAAGCCATAGCGTGTCTTTAGAAATTAGGATTCAAAAATGTGATGTATTTGGAACTCGACTGCAGTCGAACTCCACTATTTCTATAATAATAGAACTGAAAGTATATAGACTTGTTTAATATAAGGTTTCATAGCGCAAAACCTCTGCGCCAACCACAAAAACCAAAAAACGTGAATAAAAAATGACCACTGTGACACTCCAACGGTCCAGACTTGCACTCATCGCAATCGCACTCAGCGTCATCATGCTCTCCAGCCTCTCCTTCGCCGGCCTCACCTCCGCGCAAGGACTGGGGTATCAGTATGATGCGGGTAACCGGCAAGTGACTCTCACTACACCAGCGATCAACGTCCGGGTCTCCACAGGTGGCAACGTGCCCCACTTCATGTTCTGGGACCCCAACTTTGTTGATCCCAATACCCGTCTGACCTACCACGTCCAATTCCACCAGCTCATCGAATTCAACGACACCAACGATGATGGAACCTACACCAATGGAACCGACCACGTTGTGGCTCCCATACTGGGACTAGGTAGCGTTTCATGGGACTTTAGCGGATTTCTCACCGAAGAAACCGACGGCGAAACAACGGCTGTACACTTCAACTTCACCCTCGAATCCGTCCAAGGCCCCCGTCCAGAGTTCGACGACCTCTACATGGAACTACGCTGCCACATCAACGTCACAAATAGTAACGAGCTTAAATTTGACATCGTGATCTCTGGTTGGCCATGGGCGCATGATGATACCTATCTTGCCCTCCGATGGGACCTGATGGTTCAAAGCCCTGGCACTCATACCTATCGACATGCCTACCAATACCGCTACGAAAACCATACCTTTGCCTTTGATGGTGCCTTCTTCGCCTATCAACACTCTGCCAATGCGGGTAATGACACCATCGAAGTGACCAGTAACTACGACTGTGCTCCAGAGAAGACCGTGTTCTACCTGGTCTATCCGAATTTCGGTGATGACGTGCTTGTCCATGATCCTGTCATCGGACTTGACGGATCTGTACTCCCACCTGACAGCCTTCTGCTCACCCTCATCGTGGTAGGAGCTGGCGCATTAGCCTGTGTGGTTATTGGTGCAGCCATCTGGACCCGACGGCGAACATCCCAACCTACTCCTCCCACTTAATCATCTGGGAGGGTAGGCTTCCTTTCTTTTTCTCCCAAAACAGAATTACTTTGTAGCCTTGACAAAGAATTGAATGTAGATATTGGTAAAACGGTGTCGCCGGGTGAGCTGTTCAAGCTCGTTGACCTGTTCTTTAAGCCGAGCAATCCGTTCGTCAACCCAATGAGAGCCACGACGGAAGCGCATGGCTTCAACTCGGGGAATCTCTTCTTCATAGGCAGAGGCTAGGCGTTTTTTGGCAAAGGTGACCCACTTGAGATCCTGTTCAGTGAAGATGAGAAACCGGGGTTCAAAGAACTGGACTTCGAGCTTAGCTTCACGGAGGAGATAGCGGAGGTTGCCACCCGCTAATCCGGATTCGAACCCAATTTCGCCTTCGCGGCGGTAATGGGCATCGAGGTGGGCGAGCCCATACACTCGACACATCGAATAATCCGGTTCCAGAGCCACGAACACGCCATCATTTTCCAAGTGTCGGGCAAGTTCCCGAATCCCGTCTTGTTTCAAGTCAGAGATGACATGGCGGCTGTAAATGAGATCGAAGGTCTCGTCCTTGGGGATTGTACCTTTTTCGACGATATCACCGGCAAAGAAACGGATGCGATTGCTAAACTCGAACAGTTGGGCCAACTGGTTTGCACAGGCAGTGAGCGCGGGGTTGATGTCGATGCCAACTACTTCCCCTTCAGGCACCATACTAGCCAGCTCTAAGGTGGTCCGTCCGACGCCACACCCCACATCCAAAATGCGCATATCAGGTTTGATTTCGATTTCGTCAAAGTAGGTGCCGTAAAACGGAATGCTCTCCCATAAATAATGGGCCAAAGCGCCCCGTGGGTCGAGGATACGGTGTATGGCATTTCGGATACGTGGTGACTCCAATCCCGGCAAGGTCAAAAAACTTCACCCAAACTGTTTTCTCATTTAAAATATCGCCCAACCTTAAGATTTCTTCGGCACCCCCTCATAAGGGTACCACCCAACGTGGCGGAACACTTTTTAATCGCCTTGTATCGCTTCTGAGCACAACAACCCAATCCATGTGGGGTGGTAGATCAGTGGTAGATCGCGGGTCTTGCACACCCGAGGCCCCGGGTTCAAATCCCGGCCACTCCACCACTTCACGCTTCAACTCCCAGGGCAAAGAGTTGCAAAGGTTTTTAACCCACCACCGCCAGCCCTTCCCCACACACCCCGTGCCCTGATAGTGTAGCCAGGTCAATCATCATGGGCTTTCGCCCCGTGGACCCGGGTTCGAATCCCGGTCAGGGCACCATTACCTACTTTGCGGGGGTTACCAAGCTTGGCCAAAGGTGCAGGGTTTAGGCCCCTGTCGCGTAGGCGTTCCTGGGTTCAAAAGCTGCTAGCACGTGGTTGTTTCGGCTGAAATTCCCAGCCCCCGCACCACTTTTTGGTGGATCTGCTACCAGAGCTTTCTTTAAGGATACATTCCATTAGGAACAAGTAGGTGCCCGCGCATGACGATGAAGCCGATTGGCGATCTACTCATGGAGATGAAGAAACGCTACGACAAGGAGAGCCAAGGCTGGCGTGTATTATCCGGTGCTGCAGACCATGGATTATATGATACCTTCGTGTTGCACCGCGATCGGCTGTGGCAGATGAAAACTGAACCGGTCAATCCGTTTGAAGTCATTGGGGTTGGTACTACGCACCGTCGTGTGGATGAAGGGATTCACAACAAGATCATGCAGGAAGGCAAACCTTTCCTGTTCCAAATCGCGGCCCCTCAACAGAAGGGGATTGTGATCGCCCAGGGGCTTCAGCGCTATTCCGATGACAGTACCTCACGACTGCGAACAGTTATGTCCGATAAACAAGAGGCGTTGGACCGCGAATTAGAGGCGTGTGTGCAGTCGATGAGTCTAAAACGATTCCCAGAACGGCACGCCATGTACGGGTAATTGTCTCTGTAAAAAAGGAAAGTGGCGCCGAGGAGCGGATTCGAACCGCTGACCTAGAGGTTAACAGCATCGGTCTATCCACCGCTTGGTGGTATAGGCTCCCGCTCTAACCCGGCTGAGCCACCTCGGCGTGTAAGCAGCTGTGCAATTTCATCGCTCATTTTAAACTCTTTCCCTGAGACCGCGGCAGCCGTTTAGCGTGCTTCAGTATCTTCGGGACCTAGGGGCTGCCAGAGCTCCAAAGCCCGTCGCTTTTTCATGCTTCGTCGCTGGGTGTTAAGGTACCGGTTGATGGTGGAGTGTTCGGCACCCCGGAGTAGACGGGTGATGGCGTTGACAGCAATTTGTTGATTTTCGACTTCGCCAATGACACTGATGGTATTGCCCATGATGGCCACGTAGGTGTCGGTGAGTTCCTCGATGTTGCGGCGAGTTTTCCCACCCTGACCGATGACGCGCCCTTTCAGGCGCCGGATCTGGTTGGGTGAACTGCCAAACTCTTCAAGATTGATGACCCGTAAATAGATATCATCATCGAGGAGAGCGAAGGCACGTTGAGGGCTGAATCCGCGACCAATCGCTTGGACAATGTCCCGGGCTTTCCAAATAGCCAAGGGATCTTCACAGTCCTCCATGGATTCTAAGATAACCAGCCCATCACTGCTATCGATATCGACAGAGATCTTCGTAGTTTTTTCCAATTCATGTTTAACCGCCCCATTCGGACCAATCACAACAGCGATCCGGGATTTGGGGATGCGGATACGGGCGTCAGCTTTCATTTGAACTCACCTGCACGAATGGCTTTGATGGTATCAGCTAAATCAAGTTTCGGAATATCGAAGCCATCAAAATAGGCGATTATGTTGCGTATATCGCGTTCAAAAAACATTTCGCTGTATGGGTGGTCTAAAACGACGGCTTGTGAGATGTCGATGAGAACGGGACCGTTCCAGAGCATGATGTTATACTCACTTAGATCCGAATGTACCAGGTTGGCCTCATGGTAGAGGCGGGAAACGGCTTGAAGGATGGCCTTACGTGTGGGTTCGGGCTTTTCCGGCTCCTGTTGGTGCATGGTGGGAGCGGGCAACCCGTTTTCACCAATAAATTCCATGACTAAAATGTTGCGCTGGACATGAATCGGATGCGGAACACGTACGCCAGCTGCCTCGGCTCGAATGAGGTTCTTATATTCCTTGGATGCCCATGCGGTGATGAGTCCACTGCGGGAGCGGGGGATGCGTGCAAAGCGTGGATCGCCTTCGAGGTACATGGTGATACGTTTAAAATTAAAAGTGGTGATGCGATAGATTTTGATGGCGGCATCAGAACCATCCGGTTGCACCCCCAAATACACGTTGCCTTCTTTTCCTGTTGAAATCACCCCATTAATCTCGTCTAAGATGCCTCTATTGAACATGTGATAGAGGGTCAGGAGGGTTCTCGTATCGAAGACGGATTCGATGACTTGTCGGTCTTCGGAGCGCTTGATACGCATACGTGCCTTATCCAAGCGTTGGTCTATACGGTCAACTTTTTTCGACACGATTTTTCACCTCCTCTTTACAACGGCCTCAGACTAAATCCTCAGGGTGCGGATGGTAGCGCCAATCCTCGGTTGATAAAGGTTGTTGTTTCCCTTCAAAACGTATCATTTCGCATCACTGAACCGATGTGCACTCAGGTCAAGTACTGCTTCGATACTGTGCACTATCATACCCACAACAGTAGAAGCGGCAAGGAGTTCTGGATCAATACTGATCTGCTGATCAACAAGCTCCAATACTCTTGGATTCACTTCCCCGTGTGCAAATCCCCCCATAAGCACCACGGGTTTTGTTTCCTTTACGAGGGTCTTTGCTAAACGTGTTGGTGACATAGGCGTTCCCTCTAATGAAAGCAGAAACGTTTGGCTTGGGACGATAGATCTGAGGTACATTTCTAGGTTTCCTGGAACTATTTGGAGTAATGGGTCGCCTTCTAGGGGAACCCGTTTATGCAATAGTAATTGTTCCATGAGACCAACAAACCGTTGTGTTCGACGGGGTAATCGGGTGCTAGTGGCTATTTGAATGATTTCTCCGGTAATAGTGTGCACGAATACCTCAAGATGGCCCGATTTCGCCAACACACTGTCTAATGCGGTAAGCAAGCACCGATGGACAACATCTGGGCGGCCTCGCTTTTGAGAATCGGGAAGGGTGCGAACTGCGTTTGAGTGAAGGCTCTCGTCAAGCAAAATTTGGTTGGGAGGTTTTCCACGTAACTGGGCGCTGGCTGTAACCGCCGTATCAGTGGCTAGCTTCTCTGGAACTAGTTCGATCGACGATTCGATGAGTCCAAGAACTAACATGGTGGTAATATTTTTCATATGGGTGATAAAAAGCGAATCTGCTGAGGTGAGTTTATTCAATTTTCAGGTAACCCCGTCGCTCCAGCCACCCAGCTTCACCCTGGGAGTATCGCCAAATGATATCACCACGTTGATCAGTTTGGAAATCCCACGGTGCGACGAGAACGACATCATTTTCACGTATCCAAACGCGTTTCTTCAAGGTTCCACGAATCCGGCAGAGTCGTGCTTTTCCATCAGCGCATTTAACGCGGACTCGATCATAGCCGAGCAATTGGACAGCAATACCGAGGACTTCGCCTTCACGGGGGATCCGGACACGAATGACTTCCCCGTCTTGGCGGGACTGGCCTTTAAGGCTGCGACCCCCTCTGCCTTTTCCTTTTCGTTTAGGTTTCGACATTATAATACTCCAAGACTAGATGGGCTACAACGGGAAGCCATCTATATAAAACTGCTCACTCGCTGCCTTTTTCGACCGCCCAATCCTCATCCTCGGCTATGAGGACGATTCGGTTTTTCCATTCAATGGCAGATACTAGGGAACCAATTATCATTTCTCGGTTAGGTCGTGGAATATCATAGAGCGAATAATCCTCATGGCTCATCAACTGAACGACATCCCCTTCCACAGAGATAACCTGAAAGGTTTGGATTTCGTCGTTGAGAAACTCGACATCGATTTCGCTCAACTCCTTTGGGCTCAAGCTTTCTCGATGGGACGATTCCACATTTGTGAGTATGTAGCGACCATTTCTGAGTCCGGTGACTAAAAACGGGTTTTCCTTGTAGGCGATCATATCTCCCACTTGGATTAGGGGAAATCGGAGTGAGTAGGTGTCACGCTGAAGGTTTTTCCCATCACGGGTTCGTCCAACCACTTTGGTAGCTACTTTTTGAGTTAGCCCAAACTGTTCGGCTAAATTCTTTGCAAGAAATCGACAAATCCGACCTGAAGTGCATTTGATATCAAATCCCCCTCGAGTCTCAGACAGTTTCAATGTTGATGAAGGTAGGTTTTGGGCAAGAAGCCGTTGATTGACAAATTCTACAATCTGGTCGATTCGCTCAGGTGCGATTTTTCCAGTTGCAGAACGGATCTGTAATACCGCTTCAAAATACCCTCCCGCTGTTTGCTGACACTGGTTACAGAGAGTAAAACTAACTGGAATCGCGATGTCTTTTTGCTCGGTATATGTGAAATCATTGGCATGTGCTATAATCTCAACGGATAGTTCTTTTAACTTCGAGAGTGGTCCCTCGGGAAGTTCATGGAGATGCACTTCAAACGACGCAGGTTGGCTAGGGGCGAGTAACGGGTCGAGGAGAGCATGGATTAATTCCTGAAAATGCTCCTCATTGGTCTGATTCATTTGATGAACCCACTGCCTTTTGAGGAAGTATGCATTACATCGGGGACAAATTCGTGGTTCTGGAGATCGGCGAAGGGCAATTAATGGATGTTGCTCAAAATAACAGGTGGTGCAGAAGCCGTCAACAAATGGGTGGGCTTTCGTCGGAGCCTTACCGCATTTTGGACATTGGTGGGTCATGGTATCTCATTTCGTCACAACTACTTGGGCATGGGGGATATTTTGGATGCGAATTATACCTCGTTCGTGAATGAGCTGTGCCTTCAGTGCTTCATTAACGATGTTTTCGCCAACGATATTAGCGATGGTGGCTTTCTCCATGGCTGCTATTCCTTCTTCGATAGTGACTAGCCTTCCTTTATAGAACTGCTCACTTACATGGATACAAAGGTCTCCTTCTTCAAAGGATTCACCTAGAATATTTTGATCGCAAATCGCCACGATGTATTCGCCTTGACGGTGCATTTGATTGAGATAGACTCGCATGTACATCCATCCATTTTCACGGAGCTAGCCCCGTAGCGGTGTTCGTCCGCCACAGGCGCTACAGACCAATACTAAAAGGCGATCCTCACGACGCATTTCAGTATCAGGTCGTTGACACACGGGACAGACAACATACTCTTCGGTATATTTCTCCATAAGCTCATCTAATACACGGGAGGTAAATCGTCCATTGAAGATGGCCTGTGGACTGCGAATTTCGCCGGCTGTGGCAAGTTCATGGGAGAGATACCGTAGCAGGTGCTTCGGGTCCCGGCGGAGCGTGTCTGTGAGATCTTTGAAGTTCCGTACAACGGTTCGTGCCCCTTGAATGAAGGAGTCAACTTTGGGGACACTAAACCTCGGTTGATCAAAGACCTCTGGAGGAATTTGATCACGCGCACGCTTCAAGAGTGCTTCATAATCGTCCATACGGGCATCTATCAGCGGTTCTTTCGGTTTCACTGGGGGTCTCTTAGGCTTTGAGGCTGTTGTTGGCTTGACGATCTTTGTGGTAGTCTTCGCTTTCGTCTTTTTAGGACTAGGAGCCTTCTTAGCTGATTTAGTCGTTTTGGGTTTTGCTGCCGATGGTTTCTTCGTGGTTTCCGAGGGCACGTAGGTTCGCCTCACAATATGCATCCAAATCATGGCTTCGTGGCTTCATAAAATCTCTGTTTTTAGCAAATAGTTGTACGAGATTTTGAATCCACTAAGGGTTTGGACCAGTGATCTGTTAGTTGGTTGACGCAAGTTGCGCTCAAAAGGGTTTGGTTCCTTTCAGGATTTCTTGTATCGGTGGATTTCTGGCTCATACACTTCGCCTTCGCTGAGCAGGTCAATGAGCACCTGTTCAACTACTTCCTCGTTCACATCACCGGTTACATCGAGGATTTGTTCAAACCGGGCTCCACCATCAGCATCATACTTTTGGATAGTATCCAGTACAATTCGGCGAAGTTCCGGCGTTGGAGTCATCGAATCATCAGGTTCTTCTAATGTGGCTGTCGCCGTGTGCCATACACCCGGCTCCAAATCTTTTTGCCTCCCAGCTTCAGGGGGGCTTTCATCAATCATCGTGATCGGGGATGCGGTACTAACCTGCCCCTGTAGTCGATGGGGGTTAATCCGTGACCGCCTCAGTTCCAAGAGTCGAACCATTTCCCAGTTTGGGTCCTCTAATCGTCGAATTAGTTCGCCATTGATGTAGGTTTCGTCCTGAAAACTGCGAATCCGGCCAACCACTAAGACCAAATCGCCAATCTTAATGTCCGCTAGTGTAGCTGCTAGCTCTCCCCACATTTTTGCCCGAATTACTCCAGTTCCATCATCTAGGGTAATCGTTGCAAATCCCTTTCCTTCTTCATTCAGACGGTCCTGTGTGGCCTGATATCGGTCCACAACAGTGGCAATAATGTTGACTCGGCTCACTGGACCAAGAAACGTCTCAACACCCACTACGTTCCCCTGATCGTTGGCTATCAAATCCCCGTCTTGGATATCGAGAATTGCTACTTTTGCGGCTGTGGATCGCTTCTGAAACATACGGGTTCCTACTCCATTCATCTACCAACCTTAATACTTTTTATTGAAAAAACTTCTTGAGCACGCAGGCCACGAAAAGATCCAGTCAAGATAGTGCTATTCTTTAGAAAAATACGGAGGGGTCACTTGAATTATCCGATTTTTCTGATTGTGCAGCAGTGTTCGCATTTGAAGGAGCGAAACATCCCTGTTCATGAAGCTGTTCAAGGGCATTGGCGATGTCGAATTTCTTCTTCTCTCCATATTTTTCAATGGCGGCCACAAACAGCTGAGGAAGATAAATACGCCTTTCCTCATTGGCAAGTTCAATACCTAACTCGTAGATTTTCCGGGCAAATCCCCGTGAAGGTGTCTTCACACATTCGTAGGCCAGCAACAATTCGCCATGAAAACTTGATTCAACAATTTCAGTAGCTTCGTCGAAGACATCAATACGTCCTTCGAAGGTCGCCAAATCCTTTCGAAAACGCACTTCAAAATTTGAGGTAAACTCTGCTAGCGACTGGGTCAACACCTCGCTGGGTGATGAATCAAGAATGAGGACACTGACAACATACTTTCCTTCACGTAAGCTCAAATGCAGGTCTTTGTAGTGGATATCACGGAGCTGGGATTCACGGTCTAATTCACCCGAGAGCTCGCTATAAAATGCATTGACAGCACTAAGAAATCCAGATAACAAAGTACTGGGCATCTCGCCACCAGCGAAATCATACGTAAAAATGGGTAATCCCGTTTTCGAGTAGGTCACGAAGAGGGCGCGCAGGTTCATCAAGCCCATCATGCGTTGCGCCCAGACTCCTGCGCTTTGTTCAAGGGCTTGTTGTTGGGCCAATCGTCGTGGCTTAACCCGCTTTGCATAGTATGCCCAACTGATTATAATTATGAAGATGAAGATGACGATGAAAGGTAGAAGAGTCACGAGTAGATAAACCCACCACGGCCAGGGATTGAACCGTGGTGAAATCGGCTCAGAGGTAACATCTGTTGATCCCGCCAGGGCACGGGTACCCGCGAAGTCTGCTGATGCCCAAAGGTAGGGCTCAAAGGTCCCGCTGCCCCACTCCTCCTCGGAGTAGGGCACGAGTTGAACAATGACAATACGTGAACCTAGATTGTCAGTAGTGACTATTTGTGAGTACAAAACCAAGATAGTTCCATTCTGATAATCCACCCAGACAGTCAGGTTGATTGTAGCGCCTGTAATAGGCGTGGCATTGGCAAAGGTTAGATCCACTCTTACTGCAACCTCAGTTCCCTCAACAATTCCTTGTGGTAGGGTCACAGTCAATGAAGGTGTGAGCTTTGCAAGAACTCCCAAGTTCAAGCCTATCGATTGGTTTTCATAGTTCGGTCGCTGTGCATACACAATTAACGGATAAGTTGCGGGGGTAACACCTGTTAAATTCAATGTCAGTTGGTAGACTCCACTCCCCATGGAGAGGAAGTTATGGGTCACAGATTGAAAAATGGTCCAAACCGTCGCCCCAGCAATCCCCACACTGTTGCTGGAATCCCAAAAGGTGACTTCTAAAGTTATGTTTTCGTTTTCATAGTCAGTTGGACTGTAGTCCCCGCCTTGGGGGGTAAGGGAAGTGCTCCAGACAAGGTAAAACGTTTCACTGAAGTATTGCGTGTCATAGTTGATGACGGTGATGTTGAAACTGATAGTCCACCAGCCCGCAGCCATTCCAGTGGTTTGGCAGGTAACCGTATAGGTGCCATCAAGATTGTCAACGGAAATCACCGTTGACCAGTTCCCATCCACCACAGCACCAATAACTCCTACAGCCAACATATCCTGGTATGTTACTCGAATCTGAAACGGCGCGTTGTATACGACGGGTGAAGCTGAAAGCACTTGCACAGAAACCGTGGTAGGGCGAATCAAAACATCAACTAAGGCATCATAGGAGGCGGCATCGAACCCACCTCGTGAGGCCGTTAAGCTAATGTTAAATGTGGCTGGACTTCCACTCACATTGAGCACAAATTGTGCTTTGTAGGTTCCATTCGCTAAATCAAAGAGCGCAAAGCCAAGGAATGGTGAATCATTTAGTAGACAGGAGATACTGGCTCCTGTAATTCCAGTTCCATTTAGGAACAGATAATCTATGGACACGTTAAATGCGGTCCCACCATCGACGCTTGAGGGAGCGGTTCCTGTAATTGTGGTTGGTTCTCCGGTTACAGTTAGGATCACAAGCAAAGTGTTGTTTTGATAGAGTTCTCCGGGCTTTGATGCGTTCACGATGAGATTGTGTACACCAACGTCAAGGCTCATACCACTAAGGAGGACCGTATAATTACCACCTCCCGCCTCAGTCAGAGCACTTAAGACAATTCCCGATTCGGAAATGTTGACTTGGGCTCCAAGGATGCCACCTTCGCCAAGCGGTGTTAGAACCGAATAATTCACTTCTAATACGACGCTATCCGCATAGCTAATTGTCAGTGATGTAAAGTTAGCCACTAGTTGTGTCTTAGACCAGAGGGTCAATGAAACCGAGGTTAAACTGCCCGAATAGCCCAGTCGGTCGGCACTCACAGAACCTGAGTGCACTCCCCGCCCAAGTCCCATAGCCCCTGTATCTAAGAGTGACCAATAATAACCGGCTCCACGATCGGTGAGGGAATATGTGGATCCGCTGAAGGTGATATTAACCTCTGCGTTCGGGATACCCGCCGTGTTGTATGTATCCTCATAGTAAACTGAAATGTTGACCATGTCGCCTATGAGGCTCGTGTAAGCTGATGGAGTGCCGGTCACCACTGTTGGATACAACAAATCTACACTACTCAGTCCGACTCCGGCATGAAAGCTATTGCTCCATACGACTTCACATCGCATGGTTACGTTCGTTATGGCATAAGATGATGGGGTGAAGGATGTAAAGTTCAGTAATCCTCCCCCATCTGGTGTCTGCAGCCATTCGTTCAGCGAAACCCCAAGCTCATCGTAGGGGTTGAATCGTCCTTGACCATCGGTAAATGTGGAAACTTGCGCCGAAACCGCCAGTGTGTCTGTGATATTGACTTGTTGACCAGTAACATCAAGTGCGCTACGTTGGATAACAGGTGTTTGCACGTAATTGAGATCCGAAGAAACCGCCCGCCATAAGGTACCGTTTCCTGCACCGGTGGGCTCGTCAATGAAGAGGTATCCTGGTGAGCCAGGATTAGTGCTGTTGTCTTTGTAGTCGGTTATTGATTTCACGGTGGTCCCGTTCAGGAGGGTTTGAATCTTCCAATGTGCTGGTATGGAGAAGTTGATGGTGCGGCTATTGGCGTCTGCGTTCACATTGGGAAAAGACACAGACGTAGTAATGTTCCAGCTAGCAAGAGAAAGTTGATAGTCAGTTTGGTAGTTTGTTGTACCAACCAAAATTTGGGTGAAAAGGGCGATATAAGTATAATCGAAGGTAATTGGCCAAGTTGCGGTTACATTGAACAGTGTCGGAGAACTTGAAGCTGTAAAAGAGGACGTCCACCACCCTGCATTACCAAGGGCATCAGTCACCGATGAACCATTGACCTGCATTGAAACCTGACTTGGTTTAGGTGAGGCTCCCATGGGCAACAGAGAAACATTCAGGAAATAATCAACGGGGATAGGGTCGGTTCCCCAGGATCCTGTGCCTCGCCATGCATATCCATTATCACCATTCGATGCGTCTGTACGAAATTGCCACGACACTGTAGCTCCAGATTCGGGCACTAACACAGCAAAATAATAGCCATTATAGGTCGTTGAGGAATTCAGGAGGACTGAGGATCCCCAAGTGGCATTGATCCATCCATCGAATGTGTCAGTCGAATCTCCCAGATTTTTGAACACTCTTGTAGACCAAGGCATGTGTGGCTTAGGTCGCCCGCTGTCGTTAGTTGCATTATATATCCATACATACAAATCGTCTACAATGTCCAGCAGATCAAATAGACCTGCCTCAACGCGAACCATAACGCTGTGCAAATAACAAGAATTTGTAATCTGGAAACTCATGCCTGCTCGAATAGTATGGCTGCCATCAATTGTGGAGTCAGCAGTTTCTACATCTAAGACAACTGGATTTGCAGTAAGACTGCCAAACGAAGCGTTGATGGCGATATTCCAATTAACGGGTAAAGTAATGGAAAAATCCGTTGAAACGTC
>JAEOUH010000026.1 GCA_016839365.1 Candidatus Hermodarchaeota archaeon | reverse complement strand
AGTACCCAAGCAGTAATGCCAATAGTAGCTACTACAAGGATTATCATGAGTGCAAGTGCACATATCTCGTTTCTTTCCATTTTATTCGGCTCCTCCAAGAGACCGTCCTCAGAAAAGTTTTCAGCTACATTGAGAAAATACGAATCTCGATGAAGCCGACTCATTTCTGATTGGGGTTGAGAGCTAAGCGAGAATAGATTCAAAGAGGTATAAAAATATAGACATTCCCGGCAAGGAACGAAAGCCGGCTGGTATCGTGTATTAGTGGACTGTTCGTCAGATGTCGACAATCAACCCATTCGGGCCTACACTCTTTAATTCGGTGACCCCAAGGCGATCTGTTTTCCCTTCAGCTTCATGGACATGTCCACTGTAGACAGCTAAAGGCTGCACTTCTGTGACAAAGTCCCGAAGAGCCCGGTACCCAATATGACTACCACCCCACGTTACATCCACATTCGTCCCGAAGGGTGGAGTATGGGTACATAACACCAGATTTTCAAGATAGTAGAAGCGGTTTAGAACCTGTTGAAGCTTTTCTTCCGTCAGCCCAAAGGGTAGCCCAGGTAACCCCCCGCCTAGCCCAGCAAACGTCTTATTATCCAGACTTACGTGTTCTCCGTGGAGGTAATGGAATACCTCATGCTCTTCGCACAGCCAATTGAGTTCCTCTGCGTCATCGTGATTCCCTGGAACAAAATACACCTCAGTGCCGCTTACGAGGGGTTGAATGGTTTGAGGGAGCCCCTTCCCAAAAGTGGCGAAATCCCCAAGCCCAAACCCCACATCAACTTTTGCTAATAGAGTCTTGATGCGAGTAATTGCTTGTTGGTCTCCATGGAGATCTGAAAAAAAGAGTGATTTCATTACTGGTCAGCCATGTTCTAACTTGCCAAAAATCTTGCTGCTGGGAGGACCTCATGTCCTTTTGTACGAGATTCAATGAAAAAAGGGTAAATTGAATAAAGGAAGCCATCTAAGCTTGATAGAACGGTTACTTGTGATCTCATAGAGGTTAGGTATCGATGACAACACCTGATGTATTATTCGTGGATCGAACTGTGTGGCCACGATATTCCATGCTTGACAAACTTGAAGTTCTTTGGAAAAAAATCGGGCTCAATAAGGCTATCAAAGAAGATGACCGGGTTATCATCAAGACCCATTTTGGTGCTTATGGCAATCTCATGTATATGCGTCCAGCTTTGATGCGTAAAGTTGTGGACTTAGTGAAAGCCCTGAAAGGTTGGCCGATTCTCGCCGAAACTGCAGGATTAGGATATGGAGCTGGTTTATACGGCGGACGGACCACAGCCGCTGAATATTACAAGATGGCGGCAGCAAACGGGTATACTATTGGGACGATGGGGGCTCCCATTGTACTCCTTGATGGGTATTGGGGTGCAGACACCTTCACTGTACCTATCAAAGGGAAGCACCTGGACCGAGTCGAAGTCGCCATGGCACTCCGCGATGCCGATGTTGTCGTTGTGATGACCCACTTCAAAGGGCACGGAGGCACCGGGATGGGTGGAACCTTGAAGAATCTCGGGATTGGCTGTGTGGGCAAATATAGTAAGACCATGATGCATGGCCCGGATAACCCAATAGTCAATGCTGAAGAGTGCAAAGGACCTGATTGTCGAAAGTGTGAACGCGTTTGTCCCACTCGTTGTATTACTGTGGATCCCAAGGTCGTCATTGATTTTGATCGGTGTGTTCATTGTATCCATTGTGTTTCTGCGTGTCGCCAAGCCGAAGCGAAAGCCATCACAGCGAAATGGGGGGAGAACCCACCTGCATCAACCGAACGGATGATAGAAAACGCCCTTGGTGTGCTGGAAGGGGTGGGCCGTGATCGTTTCTTTTATTTCAATGTCGCTTTGGATATCAGCGAATTTTGTGATTGTATGCCGGTCGGACCACAGGCTATGGTGCCTGATCTTGGGATTTTTGCCTCCAGAGATCCCGTAGCTATTGATGCTGCCAGCATCGACAAGCTGAATGAGGCGCTCCCAATTCCGAGTTCGGCATGTGGAGACATTGCCCCAGGTGAGGATAAACTAGCGGTTGCTACACCTTGGCCTGATCCACATACTGGTGAAAAGACGCCAACTCAATGCCATCTGCTTCAATTAGACTATGCCGCGGAACTAGGTGTTGGAAGCAAAGAGTATTCGTTCAAACAGGTCGACAAGGAGCCATCCAAATGAAGCTGAGTCCTTACCTATTTTGATTTCTTTGCCTTAACTTTAGATTACGGTTATTCCCTGGAAGCTCTTTGCTCATTTAGTTCAAACCACTGTTCAAGGAAAAGCTTCGCATAGTGGATAGGCACTCCAACTTCGAATAAGTGTCCAGCGATTTCATGCCGGGATTTCCCCTCTTTCGCTAGACGCGACGACAAATTAAATGTAAATTCCTTTAACTCCCAGGGGTAGACAACCCAGGCTTCGGTTTTCACCACATAATAGTCTGGAACTAATTTTGTCCATGGTTTCATGTGCATCGTCGCTGTTCGGGGATTCTTATAACCTCGTTGTTTCAGATGTTCTCCAGCCACCGTCAGACTGTCCCCTGTATCAGAAATGTCATCAACTAGTAGGGGGCTTTCCCACTTCATATCACGTGGGATTTTTTGGCTGATCTGGGGCTCTTGATCCCTTGCATAGATTCCCCGATACAAATCCACTTTAACATTTGCAGTATCCCGTGTGAAAAAGAGATCAGAGAGAATTCGAGCGGGAATCCACCCTCCACGTGCAACCCCGACAATGACATCAGGTTGATATCCTGAATCTACGATCATCTCATAGAGCAAAAAACACAGTTCGTAGAGCCGCTCCCACCAAACGAATTCGTACGTGATTGCCATATTGCTAGATATCTATCCTAGATATAAAACTTGTCGTTAACTATTCAAGTTTTATTCACTGTACGCTAGAGGTTTTGAAACATTGTTACTCGCAAATTTGGAGCACTACAAAAGTCCTTGACATGTTTGAACCCGAGAAGAATAACCAGTTGTGCTCCCGATGTTTGCACAGCTCATGCATTGAGATCGAGCCATTTCTAGCCTCAATCCCATTAAATTCTGTTTATAAAATGCGAGCTGCGGACGCTAACCTCCGAGCAGATCAATTCCGTCATACGCCGTGATGAGTGGCTCTGGTTAGGTGCATGTTCGTCATCGTTGACGTCCGCATGCTCATTGAATAGGACGCTGTCGTACCCTTTAGGAGTTTCTGATGGTGGGCCTACTTGGGTTTTAGGCCTTTAAGCAGCTCCTTTGTTGCAGCATTCATGGTTAGCAATGGGCGTAGAAGGAAGTAGAGAATGATTAACCCAACGAGCAACAGTGCAACTCCTAGGAGCTTGATGTATACGCTTAGTGGACCAACACTAAGGACAATTAATGCTATGGGTAGAACTGCACCGATGAAAGCTCGAATGATTGTTAGTAGAATTGCCTTCTGCGTGTCCTTAACAAAAAGAACGGCAAGAAAAGCAATTATGATGAAGAACAAGGTTACAGTTGCAACAATGGCGACAAAGGGTTCTACGAAGACAAAGGGAAGGAGGAAACTGCCAAACAAAAGCACTGCATAGATGACAATGATAAGGAAAGTCCAGTAATTAAACACACTGGTGAATTTCTTCAAATCCATCGTTGCCTTAGTTATTCGGGTCATTGGATCTGACAAGAGAAAACCTCCAAATTCTTCCCTCTTCATTAGCTATTCCCTAAATGCCTTTCTCTTGAGATGATTACCCCATTTTCCTTACGAATTTTGATATTTGTTTGGGTTTGATTTTTGTTAAGACTCCTTTTTCAGTGATGAAACCTGTCACATACCTTGCAGGCGTCACATCAAAAACGGGATTGAGTGCTTCAGTTCGATCTGGCGCAACTTGCACAGGACCTATTCCTCCATTTGGAAGTCGCCCAACTACAGTTCGTACCTCTTTTGCAGGACGCTCTTCAATCGGAATCTGATCGCCAGTGGAAATATCAAAATCAAAAGTAGAAAGAGGAGCGGCAACATAGAATGGAACATTATGAACATGGGCAAGGAGCGCCTTCTCATAAGTCCCGATTTTATTTGCTACATCACCATTAGCAACAATTCGATCGGCCCCCACAATAACAGCATCGACCACACCTTTTCTAAAAAGGTGCCCACAGGCACTATCGACGAGCAACTGATGGGGGATTTCATATTGTTGTAACTCCCAAGTTGTTAGGCGGCTTCCCTGAAGCCAGGGTCTGGTTTCAGATACATAGACCAGTGCCAGATTTCCTATCTCGTATGCTTGCCTAATGACACTAAGGGCAGATCCATGATCCTGTATACCAAGTCCACCGGTATTACAATGAGTAAGAACTCGGCTCTGGGGTTTTAGCAGAGCTGATCCATGTTTTCCCATCGCCTGCGATGCAGAAATATCCGAGGCTAAAATCTGATTGGCAACTCTGTCAACATTTGCCTGTTTTTCCGCTATTGTTGTCCCTTTTTCAGCAGCTGAAAGACAAGCGTATACTGCTGCTGATAGGGTTACTGCAGTTGGCCGTGCGCTTAGTATAACCTTTGCAGCTTCCTGAAATAGATGGTTAAATTCTAACACTAATGTGGTTTGAATCTCATGAGCAGCTTGTGCCATAGCAAACGCACCTGCGACTCCTACAGAACCAGCCCCACGAGTGACCAAGTCTTTAATCGCTTTTACTGTATCCTGCCAAGAAGTCAGACGCCTAAGTTCAAATTTAAACGGTAACCATCTTTGATCAATCATGGTCACAATGTAATCTTCCATTTGAACAGCAAGAAGATCCAATGTCTGCCCTTCAATTCGAACTCGCATTATCTAACCTCCAAATATTCAAATAATCGAATCAAGAGACCAAAAGAGTTTTGGGAATCGGTATCGGATTAACTCGGCTGCAACGGATTGCTTCGCAGGAGTTCAAAGGATGCTGTATCAAACTTCAATAAAGGCGATGTTGTTTGATTTAGATGGAACATTAGTGAAGCTTCCTGAAATGTGGCAACATTTCGACCAGTTACTAATTGAAACATTAGATGAGTTTGGGATTCCTCATCCTCCACAAGATACTCGTAAAGCTATTTGGCATACGGGTAGCAATTTTGAGTCGGAGATTAAAAGCTGGGGAGTAGAGGATTACTCAAGCTTTATCCATCGGTTTGATGTCCTCGATTTTGAACAGCGAAAGGCACTAATCGAAGATGGAGAAATTCAACTCTTTGATGATGTTGACATATTAGAAAACCTTGCCGAACGGTTTTCTCTGGGACTCCTCACGAACACGCCACCTGATATTGCTTGGTTGGAAGTGAAAGCGTTTAATTTGGAAGGATTCTTCGATGATTTTGTGATGTTGGGGACTGTAGAACAACATATTGCCAAACCAGAGCCAGATGGCTTTCTCCGTTGTTTACGTAATCTCCAAGCAAATCCAAAAGAAGCAGTAATGGTCGGCGATTCAAGCAGTGATATTATTGGGGGAAATCGCGTGGGTATGATTACTGTATTAGTTGATCGACCTGGACAACAGACACCCACTAATCTTAAACCACCACCTAATTTGACAATTACTAATCTTGTTGAACTTCTCCAGTTCACCTCACTGTGATCTGAGCTATTCTGTGGGCCGTTGCAGTATTTCTCCGTATTCAACAAGTGCTGCCATGCCTCGGGCTCCACGCATGGGAAGATGATAGGATGGAACACCGGCTAATCGGAGTTTAAACATCCGCTCACGAATTTCCTTTGTTGAGGGAACCGAGACCACCACGACAGGTTTCTTGCGTTGTTCAGAGGCTTCGACAATCGCTTGACTCACCTGTTCAGCATCAAGTAAGGGAGTCATGAAGAGAGGAATCACAATAATCCCATCAATTTCATCGCTATCTAAAAGTGTGTTCATCGAAAAAGCAAATTGCTCTGCCGTCGCTGATCCAGTCAGGTCAACGGGATTTCGAACCGAGTAGAAATTAGGTAACTTTGTATGAAGGCGCTTCTGCAAATCTTTTGAGAGTTCAGGGGCTTCAAGGTTATAATCTGCCAATGCATCTAAGGTCATCACACCGAAACCTCCTCCACTGGTAATAACCCCAATGCGTTTTCCTTTAGCCGGTGGTTGGTTAGCAAGCGCACGCGCAACATCAAAAAACTCACCGATGGTTTTTACACGAATAATGCCTGCGGCTTCAAAGGCGGCATCATAGATTCGGTCAGTACCGGCGAGGGAGCCGGTATGGCTGGAAACGGCTCGTGTGCCGGCCTCACTGCGTCCGGCTTTGATGACAATGAAAGGTTTAATTTTCGAGGCGCGTTTACAGATCTCGATGAATTTTCGCCCACGGTTAATGGATTCTAAGTAAAGTCCGGTCACTTGAGTATCTTCATCATCTTCTAGGTAATCGATGAGATCTCCTTCGTCGACGTCAATGGCGTTTCCAAAGCTAACAAATTTACTGAATCCAATTTTTTCGTTATAGGCGAAACTCATCACCGAACCACCGACAGACCCTGACTGGGAGAGAAATGATATTCGCCCAATATCGGGTCGAGGTGTGGTACTTGCAGGAAGAAATAGCGTATCAATATGAGTACTAGGACTGAATGTACCTAAGCAGTTGGGTCCAAGAATCCGAATATTCCCTTGATTCGCTAGCTCAAGGACCTCATTTTCGAGTTTTACACCATCGGGTCCCGATTCGCGGAATCCCCCAGAGACGATGATGACATTGGGGACCTTCTTCTCAACGCACTCCTTCATGGCCAATGGGACATACTTGGCAGGAATAACGATGATTGCTAATTCTACTGGCCCTCCACAGTCTTTAAGGGAGCCATAGGTTTTGATGCCAAGGATATGGTGTCCTTTCTTGGCTGCCTCGGGATTGATTAGGTATATTCGTCCAGGGAATTTGGCAGCGACCATTTGCTCGATGATGATATGCCCGATGCGTCCTGGACGTCGAGATGCTCCAATGATTGCGACGCTTTTTGGATTAAAGAAGCGATCGATTTGTGTTTCAATTGAATCCATTACTGACCACTCTTTGATAATTCAGACCTTACGAGGTAAGAAGGTCCTTTTCTCATCAACAGCACATTTGGGCTAATAAATGGATTTACCTGTAATTGACAAAAGCTGGATTTTTTGGATTCTGACTAGAAGCTGATTTCTTCATCGCCTTTACGATGAGAAAGTCGGGTACCATTTGATCATCGAGGTAGGCTTTTCTTGGGAATTGTTGAACCACTTCTTCAGAGGCCTTTGGTTCACTCATCTCAACAACCGCGAAATTGTTGGTAACCAGTTCATTGAAGTATGCACTTATCGGTCTGGTGAATTGAATCGTTGGTGGTGTATCGGTATAGAGCACCGGTCTTTCATCGAAGTAATCGATGACAACTTTCATCCGATCTTCATTTCTTTGGCTATCACCAGGAACCCTAATCGTGTTACATGCAGGCCAACTGAATGCTGGATGGAGAATACTAAACACGAAGATGCCATTTTCCTTTAACACCTGAGATATCTGCTGGAGTACCCTTTCGTAATCATCAATGTCCATTAACGCCATATTGCACATTATTTTATCAAAAGAGCCTGCGCTGAACTTCTCCGAAAGCTGTGTGGCGTTGAGCCTCACAAAGCTAATGCCCAGTTGCTCCTTTTCTTCTCTTTTAATGGCAAAATCCAGCATTTTAGACATGTCTATCCCGGTGACCTTTGCTCCATTTTTGGCTAGATGCCGGGCTACAGTTCCTTCGCCACAGGCAACATCTAAAATTTTCTCGTCTTGCTGTGCATCAATCAGGCGATATACTTCAGGCAAAATGATGTATTTGTGATGGTAATCTCCGCCCTCCTCCATAAAGGACACCCAAACGGGAGCTGCCTCGTCCCATAGGGTTATTGGACTGATATCGTCAAGCGAGTCTAGCCTCTTCCAGTGTCCACGTTTTCCAAGTGAAAGAACTCTTTCACGCCCCCAAGCCTTATGAGGAAACTCTTGCATGACAATCTCATCTGTCGGGCTAGGCTTCCAAATATCAATACCTTCTTCAAATTGAAGCGCTCCCACTTGAAAGGGATGAGCTCCGTCGTATTCTGCGAAATCTAATGCCGGATTCATGTTCCCACAATTTGCACAGGGAATGGTGTAGTAGTAATCATAGATTAGGAATTCTTTTTGGACCATTCTTTCTTCAACACAGGTTAAACAGGTAAACGTCTCACACGTAGAACACCAGGCAATCCCGTTGAAGTGTTTCAGTTCCCCACAGGTATTGCACTCATATTTCCAGTGGAGGGAACAACGAGGAGTAAATGAGCTTGCGTCATGGGATGCTTCGTTCAAAGGATACCCCTTAACCACGTGGGCATATTTGGAACAGTAGAAACACGAAACACGCTCTGAAGAAGTCATAAGTAATGAAAATAAAGAAAGTATAAAAAAAGCCTGCTGCCTTCCTTCAAGATGTTATGAGATCCTGGTGAACCCGCTGTGTCAACACCTTCGAATCCCGATAGTGTCCTTGTTCGGTATGGCGAAATCGGTTTGAAAACTCCTGGTATTCGCCGTCACCTTGAGGGCTTACTAAGTAATCACTTAGGTGTTATGTTAACACGTCAAGCAGCGAGCTATTCTATGATCATTCGTGAGCGTGGACGCTTTTTCATCCAGACAACAGATGCTGAAGTGGTGGCACATGCGGCATCGCGAGTTTTTGGCGTTGTCTCGACGAGCCCAGTCTGGACGGTTTCATCCAATCCTGATAAGATTATCAATCAGGTTAAGGAACTCACTCCTAGTTTCATTTCAGAGGGGCAGAGCTTTGCCGTTAGAGTCCGACGCGTTAAAACCCACCCCTTTACGAGTCAGGAAATTGCATCCCAAGTCGGAGCTGCCATCATCGAGGTGACAGGAAAGAATCAACCAGCAGCCCCCGTTGACCTGAATAATCCAGATGTTGAAATACATATCGAAATCCGTGAGAAATCAAGCTACATCTTTAACACCATTATTGAAGGACCAGGGGGTCTCCCCTATGGGTCTCAAGGCACGGTTCTGGGCCTTCATTCAGGAGGGATCGATAGCCCCGTCGCACAATGGCTCATGATGAAACGTGGAGCACGGGTTATTCCGTTATACTTTGATTCCGATGTTCCCCCACAGCAATCCTTGCGAACCCGAGCTTTACAAAGTGCCAAGATACTAGCGGAGTGGATTCCGCACAACAAAGTAGAACTACTAATTATGCCTTATTATGAGATTCTTCGCCAATTATCAAAATCCAAGCATCCAAAGATTACTTGTATCCTGTGTAAACGGATGATGTATCGGATGGGAGCCATTGTGGCAGCCCAAGAGGGGGCGAAGGCTTTGGTGACTGGTGAAACCTTGGGTCAGGTAGCCTCACAAACATTAGATAATCTAGCCGTGTTGGATTCAGTGGTTGCTTTACCCATCTTCCGTCCCTTGATTGGAATAGATAAAAGTCAGACGATGGATTTAGCCCGTCGTATCGGAAGCTACGATGTTTCGAGTCAAGATGTGGGCGATTGCTTTGCAGTACCAAAACAACCAAGCATTGCAGCACTTTTGGACCAAATCCATGAAGCAGAAGCAGCCTTAAACATCCCTGAAATGGTCATCAACGCTATCTCTGAACTTGAACGTGTACCGGTGGCAAAATAGAAGAATTTAATTGCAGGAAGACAAGAAATAGAAACTCTAGAGTCTGACTTAGATAAATTACAGACAACTCTTTCGTCAGTTTCTCCTCTGGCTGGTTGGGTGTATTCATGTCAAAACGTGCAATCGGTCGCGAGATGGACCGATACGAAATCGATCAACGAATCGTGGAAACCATCGTCGTGAAACCGAAAGTGACCATAGATGGAATAGCCAAAGAGACTGGATTAAGCTATACCGCCGTCCGTAACAGCCTTCAGCGACTTCTCAATTTGGGTGTCGTCGTTGAAGCTACTGACACAGAGAGACATGTACAACGGGGACGCCCTGCCACATATTTTCGTATCGATAAAGGTTTGCAGCTCTTCATTCCACCTCGTCAGTTTAAACATCTCGCATTGACACTGGTTAGTCAAATTATGAAAGAGGACGGTCCTGAGCATGTTGCAGGGCTTCTTGATCGAGCAGCAAAGGTTGAAGCAGAACGACTTTCAATGGAGTGGGAAAAGGAAGAAATCCAGCCTAAAACTCTTGAACAGATAGTGCAAGCTATTTGTGGCTACATTAACGAACAAGGATGTTATGCTGAACATACACCATTCGAAAATGGATTCTATGTCCACGTGAACAATTGTGTCTATTATGCTGTGTCCTCAGAGTATCCTGGAACAATCTGTCGATTCCATGAAAGTCTCATATCCCACTTAGCCAATTATCATGATAAAGCACTCACTGTAATACACGATCAAGCCATAGCAAAAGGAGCTCATAACTGCCGGTATATCATTTCTCACCGATAATTTTCTCAATTCTGTAAAATTCTAACCGGTAAGTTATGCTTTTAAACCATCCCGACTCAACATTGGCAGAACTTCCTATATTCATAGGTGAATTCTATTGGTAGACACTCCAAAAGAAGGCTTAGAAGCCATGGTTGGAACATTTGACTCCGCCGCGGCTGCAGGCTGGAATTGCGTAATCGAAATGGACATCCAAGGCGACGCCAAATACAACATCACCATCGCAGACCAGAAAATTGACTGGGGCGAAGGCCCTGCCACCAAAGCAGATCTGATCATCACCATCAGCAAAGACGACTGGATGGCCATCACTAACGGCCAGCTCAACGCCGTAGCCGCTTTCATGTCAGGCAAACTCAAGTCACAGGGTGACATGAGCCACCTGATGAAGCTCCAAAGCGTCTTCAAACTCGGCTAAACCGGTCAACTGTTCTGAAACTCTTATCACCAACGCACCGTTGTTTTCGATGCTTGGATTCGAGTAGGGGTGGAATTACACCCACCCTTCTACTCATCTTTTTCTCTACTTTAAGGACCAACGCGTTTGCTAGTGAATTCTAAAACTAAAAGACTTCGCGGCCACGGGATTGGGCGTAGCCACGTTGATAGGTGCACATAGCAAGAATCGCAGCCACGATGACAATGACAAAGCAGATGGAGCCAATGGTTAATGTGATGATGGCGGGTATGGGGAGAAAGGGTCCGGCGATGAAGATGATAATCCCTATGATAGCAAAGGTTACAGCGACATAGATAAGCTGACTTGGATTCAATTTCATGGGTATGCATCCTCTTTAGATGGATTATTTAACGGATTTCACCGCTTTGCCAAAGCGTTCGAGGGCGATGTCAATTTGCTCCGCCGTAATGTTTAATGGTGGGATGAAGCGAATACTGCTTCGACCAGCTCCCAGAATCCAGAGTCGTTGTTTATTAACAGCATTGTTTATGACCGCATGGCGTTTCTTTGGATCATAGGTGTTCGTTGTTTTGTCGGTTACGATTTCAACGGCACACATCAGACCCCGTCCACGTACATCACCGATGATGTTACTTGATTCTTGAATCTCAGTAAGACCTTTGATGAGTTGTCGACCACGCTTAGTCGCATTGTCGAGTAGTCCATCGCTTTCAATGGTTCGGAGGACAGATAAGGAGAGAAGGGAAACGTATGGTTCTGCCCCGAAGGTTTCTGAATGACGACTGTAATCTGTGAAGAGGGGTTTGGGTCCGATGGCAGCGCCAAAGGGGAATCCTCCGCCTAAGGCTTTAGCTGTGCAAATATATTCGGGGACAATGCCACCATGCTCGATACTCCACCACTTTCCCGTGCGACCTAGCCCAGCTTGGATTTCGTCACTAATAATCTTGGTGTCGAGTTCATCGGCTAGTTTGCGGATTTCTTTGAACCATTTCACGGGTGCGGGGATGATTCCGCCTTCACCACAGATAGGTTCTAAGACGATTGCAGCGATGTCGGTTCCGCCGTATTCAATGCTGTCACGCAGATAATCGATGCATTCGAGATTACAGGTTTTTTCTTCTTGTTTGAATGGGCAACGGAAACAGTAGGGATAAGGTCCACGAATCACATCTAATCCTTGGGGAAAGAAATTCTTTTGGATGTGTTTGCTAGCGGTCAGAGCTAGTGTATAGCCGGTTCGTCCGTGGAAGGCGGGACGAAAGGCAACGAAGCGGAAGCGGTGACTATTATCCATTACTGACTTAAGTGCGGATTCAACTGCCCGTCCACCACTAGTGGTAAAGAAGACTTCTTTGGCATGATCTCCTGGTGTAATGCTTGTTAGCCTTTCAGCGAGAAGGATTTGGGGAATGAGGTCGAAATCGTGACCTGGGACTTGACGTAGATAATCGCTAATACGTTGTTCGAAATCCTTTACAACAGGGTTTCGAATTCCTAGGGCGCGTACTGCGACTCCTGCTGTCACGTCCAGATATTGGTTTCCTTTCAAGTCATAAATCCAAGGACCTTCGCCTTGTGTGTGGTCAACTACAGGGAAGATATCACGGCTTTGGGTCGTCTTAGCAACCACTTGTTCGGCACGTTGCACCCATTCTTTCATGTTTTTGGTGATAGTCAAGTCGGGGCAAAGTTCTTTTAACAGCTCTTCTGCATCACGTTTCATCTTTCACCAGCAACCCAGTATCTGTGCTTGCGATAAGGAATTGAGAGGCTGTATTTAAGTTCCTGCTATTCGACAACAAGACTCTTCAATAAGGCTTTGACTTGCTGAATTAAATATGGCTTCCATATCCTGTTTATCATAATGAAGTCTGGTTCCAAGTTAACCTATTGGCCCCTTATTCTGCCTGGTCTGGTTTTCATTATTTTTGGAATGCTAAGCGAATTTGTACTTGGCTATTTCCTTCCAAGTGAGGTGATGCAGAACCTGTATGCTAATGGTGGATTTCTTGTTATCATTATTTTCTTTTTTGTATGGGGAGTGATTTTGATTCGTCTAGCACTGTTTAGGGGATTGAGGTATCGTTATGATAGTATCGTCTACTTGATAGCTGCCATTATCTGTCTTGCTTCTGCTGGACAAACGATTTTCGGATTACAGATTGGACATCCGTGGCTCGATTTAGCCCAAACAAATCCAGTACTATTGAATATTCTTTGGATGTTTGTCTTACCACCGATGAATCCTTGGATAACTATACTAATCAGCGCTTGTTTCATCTTCATTGCTTTGCTGAATTTTCGGAACACTCCCACTTCTGAAAAAATCTCTAAGAACGTTGATTTCGAGGTAAAAAAGTCTGGCTCTGAATTATGGTGGGAAGTCCTGGCAAGGTTGACCAGAATTTCTGTGTGGGCAGGATCTTTGTTTCTATTTATTCTTTCATTCTTTCTGCTCGGGAGTCCCCCTTTGAATCTGTCTCCCTGGAGTATCCGTAATTTTGCCCATATTTGGGAATACTTTCTTATTGGGATCATTGCGATTTGTTGCTTTAACTCGGCGATATTCATCATTAACCAATTGAGTGATCTTGATACCGATCGACTCCATCATGTGAAGGCTAACTTACCAATTAGTTCAGGTCGATTAACAAAAACAGAAGCAATCTTGATAGCCATTTCCTTCATTATTGCTGGCATAATTTTTGCCAGTCTCGTTAGCATGATATTCTTAATCATTCTCTTGATGACATACTTTTTTGCCTTTATCTACTCATTTCCTCCCATCCATCTGAAAAGCCGCCCATTCCTTGATTTGGCAATTATTGGAATTGGGTTTGGTTCGTGGGCTGTTTTTACTGCGTTTGGGTTTTACACCTTTGCGCCCATTACCTTACTTACTGCACCAGTGTTACCCATCTCCTTGGTGATTGGTGCAGGGGTGTTTTACGCAGGAACACATTGCATTCATACAGCCTCAGATTATTCGGCAGATGCGGCAGCAGGAATAAAGACAACTGCAGTATTCATCGGACCTAAGAAGGCATCAAGATTAGGGGTGATACTAATTGGAGTTGGTTTTTTATTGTTGTATGCTACTGTGGGATTATTCACGCACTTGTTTTGGTATGGTCTACTCAAATACAAAACGATTTTTTTACTAATCTTTCTCGGCTTGCCATTCTTTGCTCTTTTTCAACAACTTCGTGCATGGCAACAGGCCTCTGAAAAACGTCCCGCAATATTATATCAATTCCAAAAACAAGGACGGCAAGTTACCTATCTTCTCTTCTTTCTGCTCATTATCTATCTGTACTTCTATGTTTACCTCTTTTATCCCGCCTATTATCCAAATTACTTCTTTCCCTGGATTTAGGGTAACGGTTTTGCGGTTCCAAAGCTTTATTTCGTTCTCAGGGCATGATGTCGACAGAATATACAATGCCTGCCCCTGGATTAATCGCCTTTGATTTGGACGGAACTTTGGTCAGGATTTGGAGTGCTTGGAGTTGGATCCACAAGCTGCTTGGAACCATCGAACCAGCAAAACCGAATGCTGACAAATATTATGCAGGAGAGATTGACTATATCCAATGGGCTGAACTTGATGTCGCACTCTGGCATGGCGTTCCCCTCAACCGCATCGAGGAGGCGATCGATCAGGGTTTGGTGTTCATTGCGAACGTGAAACCCCTTATTGATACGTTGCGTAAGCATGGTCTGAAAACAGCAATTATCAGTTCAGGACTAACAGTGTTTGCCAATCGTGTGCAAGAAGTCCTTGGCATCGATGTAAGCAAAGCCAACGAATTACTTATTGATGAAGACGGCAAGATCTGTGGAGTGCAAGTTCACGTTGCGTTTGACAATAAAGACCAAGTGTTAGGGGTTATCGCACAAGAGTTGGGTGTACCCCTCACTCAGTGTGCCGCTGTCGGTGATTCACGGAATGATATTCCGATGTTTCAGGCAGCAGGTTTCTCTATTGCATTCAACCCCTCTAATGAAGAGGTGGCTGAAGCCGCAAGCACAATCATCGTCAGTGAAGACGCTTTAGATTTACTTCCACCACTTGTGGAATTTTATCAACTTATTACTCTCTAAAGTCATCATCCATGTTTCTACGTTAGATTTTAATGGCAGAATGGAACGGTAATCAGAACCATCATCATTTTGGTGGGGTTCGGTGAACAGCAGGAGTGAAGTAGCATGAGTCAGCGAACGCTAATTGACGCAAGTATGGGTCGCATCAAAGCGGATTTGGTCATCACAGATGTACAACCAATCGATGTGATTTCCCGAGAAATCTTGGAAGGAGGCATCGCTGTTAAAGAAGGGGTGATCTGTCGGATTGGCGATGTCTCTGATCTGATAGGAAACAAGACCAAGGTCATTAAAGGACAAGGACGATATGCTGCTCCAGCCTTCATCGAGTCCCACATCCATGTAGAGAGCACAATGCTCACCCTCACTGAATTCGCTAAAGCCGTCATTCCCCACGGCACAGGTACTGCAATCATTGATCCCCATGAAATTGCCAATGTGACGGGAATCCGAGGGTTAGAGATTTTCATGGAAGAAGCCCGAGATTTACCTCTCCATATCCTCATTGAAGTCCCAAGTTGCGTTCCGGCTGCATCACCCGAACTGGAAACTGCTGGAGCCAAGCTAGATGCATTCACCATTGACCGCTTGCTTCAAGATCCCATGGTCATTGGTCTTGGTGAAGTCATGAATATCCCGGCTGTACTGAATAATGATGAAGACATTCACTTGAAAATCCAATTTGCCCGGAGTCAAGGCAAGGTGGTTGAAGGGCATGCGCCAGGTTTGAAGGGGAAGAAACTCAACGCCTACATTGCTGCTGGAATTATGTCGGACCACGAATCAGAAACTGCAGAAGAAGCTGTGGATCGTCTCCGGTTCGGCATGACCGTTATGGCACGGGAAGGATCCATTGTTCGAAATATGATTGATATCTTGCTCCCTCTTTACAAAGAAGGGCGGGACCTTCGTCGAGCAACCATTTGTTCAGATGATTTATCACCGGTTGAACTAGCGGATGTTGGCCATCTCGATCGAAGTCTGAGGAGAGCAATAGATGCTGGCATCGACCCGCTGGTCGCCATACAGCTTGTGACAGCAAATCCTGCTAGTTTCTTCAAGTTGCCCCGAGTGGGACATCTGGCTCCCGGAAACATTGGGGATATCGTCTTAATTGATGATTTGAAGAAAATCAACGTAGATTTAGTCATTCTTCGAGGAAATGTGGTTGCAAAGGATGGAAGGCTGACAGTGAAAATCGCCAAATATGGGTATCCCCCCGATATGCGCAGTACTATTCGTTTTGGCGGGATTCCGACAGTCCTCAATTATATGATTCCAGCTGATGATGGAGACCATAAGGTTCGAGTGATCATCGCACATGAAGGCAGCCTCATTACGGGATCTAAAATCTTCACACTTAACGCCTCAGATGGGTACGTGCACCCTGATCCTGAAAGGGATATTCTTACAATCGCAGTTACTGAGCGATACATGAAAGGAGGTCACATCGGAGTGGGCTTCATTCAAGGCTTTGGATTAAAAGAAGGAGCCATCGCGAGCAGTATCGCTCATGACAGTCACAATATCATTAGTGTTGCAACGAGTCCTGAGGACGCCTTGATGGCGGTAAGTACGGTATCTCAGACGATGGGTGGAATAGCGGCTGTTAGTGGCCGGAAGAACCTGGCTAGTCTGCCGTTGCCCATCGCGGGGGTTATTACCGATGAACCAGTGGAAAAAGTCGCGAAACAGCTTCAGGCTGTACGGGCAGCAGCACATAGCCTTGGCTGCACCCTTGAACACCCTTTCTTAACGATGAGTTTCATGGCGCTGCCAGTAATTCCCGCTTTGAAGATTACTGATAAGGGCATGGTGGATGCCAAAGAAATGAAGATTGTTTCGGCTATTGTCAAATAGAGCTTGTTTTTAGCGAAGTAAAAGAAACTGTAGAAAGTCATTAGCTATTTACCACACTGCAAATCCTTTTTAGGCTCA
This sequence comes from Candidatus Hermodarchaeota archaeon, assembly GCA_016839365.1. GTDB lineage: Archaea > Asgardarchaeota > Hermodarchaeia > Hermodarchaeales > Hermodarchaeaceae > Hermodarchaeum. Next base: position 3,746 of record JAEOUH010000026.1, on the reverse strand, counting down.
ATTCACAAACGACCAATAGACTGGAGGTTCGCCTGCATGTCATGGACAATAATTCTAGCAAACCTTGCACCTGTGTTCCTTGGTTTAGGAGCAATGGCTGCATTCGCTTGGTTCTTAGACAACCTTATGGGTGATACTTATCAACCCAGCAGCTCTAACAAAGACGACGAAGAAGGAAAAGGTGAAGCCACACCAACCATTGATTGGCGTCGGGGCATGGTCCGCCTTATTGGGCTAATTGGGATTCCCATGGGCATCCTATGCTTCGTATCTTTTGCCGCAATACTCCTTACACCTGGCCTTAACATCTACGGTGATCCACTGACACTCTTTCTCCTAGCATGGATGGGAATTGCACTCTTTCTTACACCCATCAACAAATTGCCTTGGGCTGCCCTTATCGGTCTTGCAGCAGGCCTCATTGCCGTTGTTGCAGTCGTTGCACTAGCACCGATCATACCCGAAATCATTACACAGCAAATCCCATTGAAGTATATCCTGATTGGCATCTTCATCATTGTGGGTGTTGTTGTGTTCACCCTTTTCAAATGGGCTGAAAACATCCTCGATTTGATTACAACCATCATGGGGTCGCGGCCCTTCCTGTTGGTCCTCACCTTCCTTGCCCTTGCCCAAGCAATTGCACTACCTATTGTGTGGTTTGTCTTTGGCGGGTATGGCGGGTTGCTCTGGTTCTTCTTCCATTGATTATTTGAATTAGCCCCCGATGAAATAGGCGGGTGGAAGAGGAATAGGTAGGAAGAATAGTCGTAAGAGGAGATAGCCTGTCCCGATCAGAAGGTATAGGAAGAACATGAGCGCCCCTGCTCGGAGAAATTCACCGTAGGAGATTGGTCGATTCTCCTTATTAGCCACAGTCATGGTCATCACATTGGCCACACTAGCAATTGGAGTTAAAGCACCTCCCAAGACGGCCCCTACAACAAGGGCTGACCAAATGGCTCCGCCAGGATTAGCCCCTTGAAGCATTTGGAACCGGGTTAGTGAGTCGGCAACAGGTATTAAGGTGGCTGTCACCGGAATGTTGTCAATGGCTCCACTGGTAAACCCGGTTAACCACAGCATTGACACGGTTGCAGCAGCTGGACTGCCTCCAGTGAGTATAGAAATCACCCCTCCAATGAATGTCAGGACCCAAACCTCTTCCATGCATCCAACAATCAAGAATAACCCAATGAAGAAGAATAAGGACGTCCATTCAACTTCTTTGAAAACGCGATCAGTCGGAATCCCACTGAGGAGAACGAAAAGGAGGGCCATAACAAAGGCTACTACCCAAGTAAATCCTGCCACCCCGAATACGATGAAACCAATAATCATCGCCACAAACAAGATGGCAGTGCGGTAGAAGACGTTACGGTCTTCTACCATCGTCCAGGCATCAAGGGCCATGAGATCATTAACCCGACTGGGTCGTGGTTTGGAAAACTTTCGTCGGAAAAACCTGATTGCAACCATACCCGTTACACCAAGCAGGATTAAGCCTAAGGGGAGCAGGGTGGCTGCAAACCAAACAAAGTCATAGAATGTTGCCCCAGCGACTAACATGCATGGAACACTCGCAATTACGGTGGTAATACCACCTACATTTCCACACATCGCATTCGCAATAAGGTAGGGTGTAGGGTTCTGTTCCAAAGCATCACAGGCAAGAATCGTCAATGGACCGATGATCAGAACTGTTGTTGCCAGTACGGTCGACATGGCGAAGGTAAGTCCACAAAATATGAGCAACAACCTTCTGGGTGATCCCTTACTGAATCGGAGAGCTTTCACTGCAATGAATTGAAACAACCCTGAGTCCTTGGCAATCTCGGTAATGACCATGAGAGAAAGAATCACGATGATGGTGGACAGGTCGACCCATTCTCCGAAGAAGTGAGCAAAAACCTCAGCATTGAACACGATGGGTAAAAACTGATAGCCTAGCGCTTGTTCCATGAAATGCTCATATTCAGGACTGCCAGGAAGGAAACCGTTTGCTAGATCCGTATAGATCTGAATCTGTGATAGGCGCCAGGGTTCCCATATCTGAGCAAAATAGATAATGGCGATTGATGCACCAATGAGGGCGGCAATAGTGTGGTCGGTCATATCGAATGTAATCATCAAAATGACTGCGATAAACAACAGACTGATGAAAACAGCCGGATAAATCATCAGCATATTATCGTCGCCCTAAAGTGGACGGTCTGACTGCTAATAGTCAGGTCTCTTATTATTTCTTAAGGGTAATTCGTCAAATAAGCTTTTCACTAGATTTGACGAAGAATTTACCAAAGTCATAGCCCGAAAGGAGCAGCGATGGGTAGTAGAAATATCCTGAGTAATAAATAGAGCGTGCTGAATAAAAGAAACAACAGAGTTAGAACCACTCCAGTAAATAGGAACCGATTCTTGGGAATTGGACGATCTTCTTTTTCGGAAATTGTTACGACAAGGACGTTAGCCGCGCTGGCTATTGGGGTAAGACAGCCGCCTAACACAGCTCCAGCAAGTAAGGATGCCCATAAGGCACCTGCGGGGATCGGGGTAGGACCCGATGCCAGAACATTAACTACAGGTATGAAGGTGAGAGTCACTGGAATATTATCGACGAACCCGCTGGTCATTCCTGCGATCCACACCATCAAGGTGGCAGCAATATACGGATTACCTAATGTCAATGCTTGTATTCCATACCCTATTGCATGTAGTACCCCGAACTCCTCGAGTAGTCCCACGAGAAAGAATAAGCCGATGAAGAAGAATAATGCAGACCATTCAATTTCTTTAAACACTTGACTAGGTCGAATACCGCTTAACACAACAAAAAGGAGTGCACCTCCCAGGGCAACCAGAAATGTAAGTCCTGCTGATCCCAGGATAATGAATCCAGCAATGATGAGAATTAGGAGGAAGGCTGTGCGGTAAAATACTGGGCGACTTGGAACCATCTCCCAAGGATTAAGCTCCATGAGATCCTCAATCCGAGCGCGTCGAGGTTTGATGAGATCTTTACGGAAGAGACGCAGGACCACAAACAGCATGACTGCGATTAATATCAGCCCTAATGGCATCATGTTGATGATGAACCAGGGGAAACTATAGAGGGTAGCTCCAGCAACTAGCATCGCAGGGACACTAGCTATCATCGATGTAATTCCACCGACATTGGAGGCAAGAGCAATGGATATGAGAAACGGCACAGGATTAATTTCTAAAGCATCGCAGGCGAGAAAGGTCAAAGTCCCCATAATCAAGATTGTAGTTATTTGAGTTAGAACGGTGGTCATGGCGAAGCTTAAGGCACATAAAATAATCAGCAGCTTGCGAGTATCGCCTTTTGTGAATTTGATTGCATGTACTGAGATGAATTGAAAGACGCCAGAATCTTTTGCGATTTCAGTGATGACCATCATTGAAAGGATAAGTATGAGCGTGGGGAGGTCGACCCATTTATTGAAAAAGAAAGCGAAAACAACAACACTGAAGTTGGGAGGGAGAAGGTCATAGTTGGCTTCTGGATGAGAGGTGATCACTACGTCTCGCCATGCTGGCCAGATCATTGCCATATAGAAAATTGCAATTACCCCTCCAATGAGGGCGGCAGCTGTGTGGTCCATCACGTCTAGCATAATAAGAAGAATTATCGTCACGAACAAGATTATGGCAAACACGGCAGGAAACATGATAGAGACCACTCACACCCTTTACAATGTATTAACAAATTCGATAATAGTCCT
>JAEOUH010000092.1 GCA_016839365.1 Candidatus Hermodarchaeota archaeon | reverse complement strand
GCTGTCCACACTTACATCGATGTCCTCAACGAGGCGTTCATTCCATATTACCTCTCGGGCGTTTGTCAATGGAAATATGCTGATTAGTACCAGAGAAGCCGCAATGGGGTATACAAGCAACGGAGTCAATGAGTAGGATGAGAATACAGTAATGCACCAAATAATCCCAATAAGACACCCTACCATCAACCATCCAAATGCAGCGCGACGGCCTTTCATCCGAACTGATCCAATTTCAGCCCAGACGAGCCAGGCCCCCACTCCAATTATGAAAGCAACAACAAAAGCCGATAAGATTGATAAGACGATGGAAACAGTATCGGCAATCAACAATTCCTCATGAGCGCCCCCAAAGATGCAGAGTAAGCCCAAAAGAAGTGTGCCGATGTTGAACACGACTTTTCTTCCAAATCTATAAGGTACTAGGGCAAAAAGGAGGGCGGCTCCACAAAAGCCCATCAAAACAAGTTCTGGAGGAAGAAGTTCTGGTGCGTTGTAAAATAAGCCATTGAACAAATGACGATATTCGAGTCGTGTCGCCCAGACATACAACCCGAACGCGGCTAAGTAGATGACCCACCAGGCTGCATAGGGTCGGATAAAACCTGGAACCAAATAAGTTTGTAGTTCTCCCTTCCACGGTTGAATGAAAAACACGACCAGTAGACTGAAGAGAATCAGTCCGGCTGTAACCGTAGGAGCGAAATTTGTTCCGCCAAAAAATTTCCATGAGAACAGAAAGAGACCCGAGAAAAAAAGACTGACTGCAGTCGTAATAGCTACGACTCTTTCACGATTCACACTAGATACTAATCGGTTGAGAAAAACAGTGAAGAGTACAAGATCGCTGCCGAACAGGAAAAGGAGAAAGGCAAGCAGAAGCTGACCGAATAAGGAGTTCCAAAATCCTGTTGGAAGTATCCATTGTGCGATTCCGATAACCAGAATCATTACATGAAAGAGAACAAGGAGAAGGTTTCGTCCAGGCAGTTTGTCTGCAATAAAGCCCCCGACTAGGAGGCCGAGGAATAATCCGATTATCACTGGGAGAAGAAGAACCGGATCAGATAGAAAAACTGGATGCATGAATAAGAGAAACGCGATGACCCAAGCAAAGGGGAGAGCAAGGATCGCTGATATAGCCCAATTTTTGTCACGTTTCATCGCATTGTTCTCCACAGATGCAATACAAGATGGGGGTGAACAATAGTGGGAAGGGATTATAAGGGTTTCAATGGAGAAGTGATTTTAACAATACAAAGGTTAATCAACGCGCGGTTTTACTAATGGTTAATTCCTGGTGACACCCTTTGCCTGTTAGAGAGATTATTGTTCTTCGGAAGGGCGGTATGCCCTTGTTTAATTTTGCTCCCGATGGAGCTCCGAAGCTTGATGCCCTCGTCGCAGGCTTTCTTTCAGCACAGGCAGGATTTGCTGAAGAAATTGGTGAAGGGCAGATAAGGGTCGTCACCTTCGCTGAGAACAAGTTTGTTTATGAGAGCCAGGCGGATCTGCTTTTCATCATTGCGATTGGTGAAGCTGATGATGAGAACATCTACCGATTAATCATCAAAGAAATTGCCCAAGCTTTTGAAAAGCAATATGGTCATGTTTTACAGCAATCAGTCCTTTCATCTCACCTGTTTATTGGATTCCGCGAATATGTCATGGAGATTCTAAAAAAATATGATAAGATACCCGAAATCCAGCAACGCTATCCCACAGCGATTATTCCTCCTGAAAACCTTGAGCGAATCGAAGAACTACTCAATATTATTGAGGGACAACGTGGCATTTTGCGAGCTGCATTGCTTACTCAGGATGGATTTGTAATTGCCTCAAAGTTATCACAACACGAGTTTGAAGTTGGTTCACGCCAAATCCATCAATCCCGAAACATGGAGCTGCCAAGTTATTTTGCTGTATCTCAAACTACTCTGGAAGAAGGCACTAAACTCTTCGTTCATCACCTTAAACCAGATTTGGTTTTGCTGGTGATAATCCGTGAAGATATGAAGGTCGGTCGATGTGCAGAAATGATATCACCGCTAGTTTATGGTCTTAGCAATATTGACTATTCGAGTATGGTAAAAGTTCAGCCTAAAACATTAATTACTGAAACCTTCTCAGAATTTGATGTCTTCGCTTCTAATCCCATGATGGAAAGTACCCTCTTTGCTGAAAGCACAGGACAAGCCCGAGAATTTGATAATTTATTTGGCAAAGCAGGCCGTGATGTCCTTCAAGCTGTTGACGGGATCTCAACGGTGGAAGAAATTCGGATTCGAACCGGAGTCCATGGACGGCAATTATCGGAAATTCTCAGCTACCTCTCTACACGGGGATACATCCGACGAGTTCAATTTTACCCGAAACTTGTCGCCAGCGACCGGAGGTTCCTCGCCTATCTGGAAACCGTTGGACTCCCCCGTGATGAATACAAAATCTTAGAAGACGCCAAATCCTATTGTGATGGGAACAATACCTCAAGTGATATCGCCCGACGCATTGGTGTGGACGAAGAGAAGCTTATCGCGGTGTTGCGAAAACTGGGGGCAAACATCGAATGGTTGACTTAAACCAATGCTTTAATAACGCAAAATTCTAACCTCGAATCAAGAACTAAAGAATCCGATTCCGAGAACTACAGGGATGTCAATACTAAGGCGGATACTGTAATGGGTAAAATTGTCACCGTTCACAGCTTCAGAGGGGGTACCGGAAAAAGCAATCTGACAGCCAATCTTGCCACCTACGCGGCAATGAAAGGTCGAAACATCGGCGTGATGGACACAGATATTCAAAGCCCTGGATTACACGTCCTCTTTGGTTTAGGCGGAGAACGGTTCAAATATACTCTGAATGACTATCTCCGAAAGAAGTGCACCATCGAAAAAGCTACTATCGACCACACCAAAGCTATGAGACTGAAGGCTGGTAACTTGCACATCATTCCAGCGAGTCTCAACGCCGATGATATATCCACCATTATTCGCGAAGGCTATGAGGTGGCAGACCTTCGTCAAGGCTTTAAGCAAATTATGCAGGCAAAGCAACTGGATTATCTCTTCATTGACACACATCCAGGATTAGATCAAGAAACCCTCCTGTCCATTGCTACGACAGACTTGTTGTTTGTTATCATGCGTCTTGACCAACAGGACTTTCTGGGTACAGCAATTACCCTAGCCTTGGCGAGGAAACTTGGGGTACCGTCCACTTATATCGTATGCAATAAAGTTCCTGGCATTTATGATTTTGATAAAGTGAAAAAAGACATCGAGCAAGAGTATGGCTTTGAAGTGGCCACGGTCGTGCCCCTCTTTACCCGGTTAATCGAGTTGGGAAGCCGGCAAATCCTGGTCCAGGTGAGTCCAAGCCACCTATTTGCCCAGAACATCGATCAGCTTTTCAAGCGATGTGAAGTGACACTCAATAACTCGGTGAAGCGTTAAAAAAGGAAAGAGGGGGACGCTGTAACGCGTCCAGATTGTGTTTTTCTAGCGTCGACGTCGTCTATATAAGACCCCAAGGCTGACCGCAAGGATGGCTCCTAATGCAATTGCCTCAAATGGGAATCCCGGAATTCCTGGCGGTAGGAGAGGTAAGACGATGACAGTGATTTGATGTGACCCACTGAGCCCTGAAACGTCGAAGACCGTGACATTGATCACGTATGTGCCTGTTATGAGATCAGTGATGGTGGTGTTGGAGAGAGGTGCACTGATGGTTGTGAATAGTGAAGTGTTCACATAGATGTCAGCTGTACTATAACCAGAACCAGTTTCAGTAACTGTCCAGACAAGATCAAATGTGGTTGAAACAAAACTACCAGTAGTAGGTGACGTGATGGTGACAGTTGGATTTGTTGCATCGACGTTTACTTGATAATGTGCGGCTTCCGATCCAACATTGCCAACATTATCTTTGCTAACAACGTGGAGATACCAAGTTCCATCAGCTAAAGGCGTTGAGGAGAGGGTTCCGTTAATTGTTGTATAGGTCCCTGTTGCAGCAGTAGGGATGGTGGTCGGATTTTGGTCAATGATATAATAGTAACCTGCAATACCGTTCACATCAACGGGGATGGTCCAGTTGAATTGAGGGGTTGGATTAGTTGACCACTGGGATTGAGTTGGATGTGTCGAGGAGGAAATTGTAGGAGCAAGTGCGGTGATATCATAGTGGGTGGTGAGGAACGGATCTCCCAGGATTGTCATGCCATAGAACCATTCAAGCCAATAATACGCGTAGCTTTTAATGCCTTGGAACCAAGTCCCTAAGGCTTTTCCAAGCGTTTCATTCTGACCTAGCGCATTATAGAAGCTTGATCCTTCTAGCATTCCTCCGGTTTTGGTCGTTCCAACGACAGCAAGTGAATGACTACCAGAAAACAGGTAGGTGGTGGCCAGGTCGTCGGTGGTAATCCAATCAGCCCCATGGCAACAAAAGAGGTTATAGAAGTTAAAAGTGGGAACTTGGTTGTGGATTTGTGTGGACGTGACTGTGCCTTCACCTGAGCCCCCTGGACCGAAATAGTGAGTACCAGGAGAGGCTCCACTATGGGCACAAAGATGAGCCCATTCATAGTCTTGGTTTATCCGATTATTGAGCCAATCGGTGGCATTAGTCCAAGTTGCGGGGGTATGGACATCAGTACGAGTCGGATAGGCATTATTGAGCCAAGCAGGCCAATTATCATATGTCCCATCAGCCCATAATTGCCAATCGTCATCTATGTAGGTTAGCGCTCGATGCGTCCGTGCCACACCACCAACCCGATAGGAGTGGATTCTGTTAAGTACAGTGATAATATCATTGGCGTTGGTTTGACTTCCTAATACACGGTTGGTGGCATCAATACGACCAACGTAGATTTCAGGAAAAATATCAGCCCCTGAAGATGCGTTGTGGACATCATAGATGGTGTCGGTATTTGTATCGAACCAATTACCATCTAGGTCCATATAATAAAGATCACATACGAAGGTATCAGCCCCATATGTACCTTGACCGCCACTTTGACCAGAGGTGTTCGCTGGATGATAGAACCGGATATAGGGGAGGTTGCCGATGAGCACTGCACCAATGATGTTATTTGTCGAGAACCAGTTTTGCAACAATGTACGTAGCGCAGGGGCGTTGGCAATGGTGCTAGTATAGAGGATTGTGTTATATCCGGTATTGTTTAAGTCCATTCGATAGGTATTCACGGCATTCTGAATTGCCGTCAAACCCCACAGCCCAGTCTCTACGATAATTACAACATATTCTCCTGCAGGAGATGGTGGTGCGAGTATTGGAACGGGATTTCGTTGAGGAGTGGTTGTTAATATCGAAGTTGAGTGGACTGTTTTATTGATATTCGTTGAACCGGAGATTGCTTCAGCGGTAACGGGATTGCTAAGAAGGGCAAAGATGACCGCCATGCAGAAAAGCCCGGATAGTAATGATAATCGTTTCACAATGACCGCTTCCAAATGTAAAACTAGCTTAAGGCATTAAAACGCCTCAGCTGGAAACCTTCCATACACTCAGGAATGTGACTTTAAGTAGCTTTGTCTAGACTGAATGATTAGGAAACTCGGTTTGCGTGAATCTAAACTTCGACCCCAAGATCAAAAGCCCGAACAAGTTCTTTGTACCTGTTCCGCACGGTGACTTCGGTGACTCCAGCGACTTCGCTAATTTCACGTTGGGTTCGGCGTTCACCTTCCAGAATCGAGGCAATATAAATGGCTGCGGCGGCGATGCAAGTGGGGTCCTTGCCTGAGGTGATGCCCTTGGTCCGAGCTTTCATGAGAATATCAAGGGCTCGGGCATGGGTGCGTTGGGAGAGTTTGAGGGCATTGGTATAGCGTGAAACGAAATCCTCAGGTTGGGTGATTGGCATTTGGAGGCCCAGTCGTCGGACAATGAGTCGATATGATCTACCCAGTTCCTTTCGTCCAACCCGTGTATATCGTCCGACATCGGCTAGGGTTCGAGGGAAGCTGGTGAAACGACAGGCAGCATAGACACACGCCGCAACAATAGCTTCAATGCTGCGTCCACGAATGAGATTCTTATCTAGGGCTCGTCGATAAAGAAGAGCAGCTGACTGTCGGACTCGTTGGGGCAGGTCCAATTGCCCCGATAAGCGGTCAAGTTCACTCATGGCACTTGCGAGGTTCCGTTCACTGGCTTGGTAGACGCGGCTGCGGTTGTGCCATTTACGGATACGTTGCATTTCCGCTCGCCGATGGGCATCGAGTTTATGTCCTCGTGCATCCACATCTCGCCAATCGATGGTTGTGGAGAGTCCACGGTCGTGCATTGTGAGCGTAGAGGGAGGTCCAGCACGGGCTCGTTTATCACGTTCTTCGGGCGAGAATTCACGCCATTCGGCTCCAAAATCGAGGACATCATCGCTAATTACGAGACCACAATTGGAGCAGACAAGTTCACGCGAGGATGTCATAATAAGGTGATTGCTTCCACAGTTGGGACAGGTTTGTGGTTCGTCCTCTGAAGGAGTTGTATCTGGTTGAGCCTTCCGTCGATTGTTTTCAGACATAGGTATCGGATCCGAACCCAGCCTATCCGGCACGCGCGTGGGGGAAGACACATTCCCCACCCAAACTGTGGATATTTGTCATTTAAAGATGCTGCCTTAGGCATGGATGGTTTTTTCCACCTGTAGCAAACGAAAATAAACAAGCAAAAGCTAGTATGAACTCAAGATACCTAGATGGAATCAAAAAACTGTGGAAGCGAACAAATGCCTTCACTTACTCCCTTTCAACGTGTTATGAGCCTACTTCGTGGAGAGCAGCCAGATCGCGTTCCCGTTATTCCACAAATCACCTATACGACCGCGCAGATAACTGGAGTTGGCTTAGTGGAAGCCCTCCATAGCCCTGAAAAGACTGCAGAAGCGCTTTTGGCTGGGCAACGTGAACTCGGATATGACGCCATCTATGTGGGATGGGAAAGTTCGTTTAATTTGTTAGCCGAGGCGATGGGATGTACGATGCGGTTCCCCAAAGATTCAGTTCCACAAGTGGCGGATCATATCGTCAAGTCCCCAAACGATATCGATAAGGTGGCGATACCAGATCCCCATAGCTCCGGGCGTTTACCTCTCCACATGGAAATGGTGAAACTTGTGAAAGATGCGGTCAATTGTGACGTGCCGCTCTTTGCCTATACGCCCGGCCCTTTCACCTTGGCTGGGCAGCTTGCAGGTGTCAATGCTTTAATGGTAGCAACGATTCGCAACCCCGAATTTGTTAGCACCCTCCTCAGTCTGACCACTAAAGCGTCCATGCGGTATGCTCTAGCCAACGTTGAAGCAGGTGTTAATGTCATTGTAACAGCAGATCCTACGGCAAGCGGTAGCCTCATCAGCCCAAAGACATTTGCCACCTTTGCAGCCCCTCATCTTACTCAAATCGCTAAGGCAGTTACCCGGGTAGGAAGTATTGCTTCACTGCATATTTGCGGAAAAACAGCTATGATATTAGACCAGATGGCAAGCACAGAGGTACAAATATTGGAACTCGATCATCTTGTGGATATGCAAGAGGCTCAAGAGCACATCGGGCAACAGGTGATTTTAATGGGAAACCTAAATCCAACCGAACTTCTCTTGAATGGAACACCAGCTGAGGTGGAAGCCGCTGCAAAGTGGTGCATTGAAACAGTCGGTCAAGATGGGCGTTTTATCCTGAGTAGCGGTTGTGAGGTGCCACCGTTAACTCCTCTTAACAATATCCGGGCTATGGTAGCAGCAGCTGAAAAATATGGACAATTCAGCTAGCTAGTCTGCATGGCTGGGCGGAGTCAGGTCGACGGGAATGGACTGATCAATGACGATCTCGTGACTTAATTCGTCAAAGCGTGTAGTCCACGCGTAGGCTTCAACACCATGCTTGACGGCTTTGCGTAAGATTGTTCCAAACTCCGGATCGACAAGGTCATTCGGTCGCAGCCTAGTAGCATCAGTGCGCTGAACAATGAATACAATGGCTGCGCGATACCCCTCATCAACGGCTTGCATCAGCTCCCGAAGATGTCGTTGTCCACGTTCGGTTGGAACACGGGGAAATAAACCGATTTTGTCCACAGCGTCAGTCGAGGATTTTGCTTCAATATAGCATGAGGAGACACCCTCTGAGTGTAGAAGAAAGTCGAGACGGCTCTCACGGTATTGGGGTTCAGCGATGAATTCACTATACTGTAAAAACGGGGGTAGTTGACCTTTTGGAAGCGCTTCGGCTAGAATCCAGTTGGGAACACGGGAATCGAGAGAGAGCAGAACCCCTTGGCTACGGGAACAGACCAAATCGTAATCTGTTTTCCTGTGAACACCAGGGTTGTGTCGAAGAAGGACCTCGACCCCAGGAAAGAGTAAATCAGGCATAGGCCCTGGATTGGGGATGTAAGCTTGAACACGTTTTCGGTTGAGTTGGCAGATAGTGAGAAATCGATTGGGACGTTCGAGAAAATTTCCGTAATGAAAGGGTCCTTGAAGTTTCACAGAAAGGGCTCCTGCTGGTCTTTTCTCTTTGCCCTGTCTTGTTCCTTTATGATTCTTCGCCTCGTGCATCCCACGAAGCTGTATGCTTATATACGGGCTAGACTATGCTGCGACTGATTTGTTAGGAGTTGTTTATTGTGCCCTTAAACTGGGAAAAATACAAGCAGGTCCAAGAGAATGTCTTTGACCTCATTGGTCTAACGCCATTGTTGCGCTTGCCAAAGATTAGCAAGCAGGCGGGAGTCAATATCCTAGGAAAAATCGAATGGTATTCACCCACAGGGAGCCTGAAGGACCGTATCTACTACAAGATGATCCACGAAGCCATTGCCCGTGCAGACTTAAAACCAGGTATGGAGATCATCGAGTCGTCAACGGGAAATGCCGGTATTGCCTGTTCCTTTGTTGGTCGGATGTTGAACTACCCCGTGACCATAATCATGCCCGAAGGGATGAGTCAAGAACGTCGAAAACTCATGGCGGCGTATGGCGCTAAGATTATCCTCACTCCGGGTGGGGAATCTGATGTGGACTTGTGTCTAAAGAAAGCTAAGGAACTAAAAGAGCAGAATCCAGGAAAATATTGGGAACCCGCACAGTTCAGCAATCCAGATAATCCTCTTGCCCATTATGAAACGACAGGTCAAGAAATATGGGAACAGACTGCTGGAAACGTGGATGCGTTCATCGCTAGCCAAGGCACTGGGGGAACGATAACAGGCGTGGGACGATTCTTGCGTGAGAAGAATCCAAAGGTGAAGCTTTATGCCATTGAGCCTACGGAAGCGCCCCTTCTCGCACATCGAAAATGGGGATCTCACCACATCGAAGGCATTGGCGATGGATTTGTGCCCTTGAATCTCGATTTGAGCATGTTAGATGGAATCATTACTACAACCTCAGATGAAGCTCTAGAAATGGCTCAATGGCTCAGCCGCGAAGAAGGACTCTTTTGTGGAATCTCGTCAGGGTGTAATGTTGCCGCAGCTCTGAAACTAGCAAAGCGACACCCTGAACTCAAAACGATTGTGACCATGATTAATGACAGTGGACAACGCTACTTCAGCACTCCGTTGTGTGGTGAACCAAAAGCTCTGGACATCCCAGATAGAGAACACCCTATGGATGCACGAACCAAAACTGAACTTGACAAATACCAGCGTAATTGGGAAATCATTGAGTAACACAACAGTACCAATGAGATAAGGTGGATACTGTATGGGAAATGAAATTATTGATGAAATTCGTGAAGAGATGATTAATTGTCAGACTGAACGAGTTCTCAACCTTGTTCCGAAGGCCATTGATCAAGGAATTGATGCAACTACTATTGTCAACCAAGGGCTTACGGCAGGTATTCGAGTGTTAGGTGATCGATTTGAAAAAGGCGAAGCCTACTTGCCAGAACTCGCAGTAGCCGCGGAAACGATGAAACAGGCCCTTGAATTCCTTGAACCCCATCTGGCTAAATCTCAAGACGAGGATGCCCTGGGTACTATCGTGATAGGTACGGTGCAAGGGGATATCCATGATATCGGAAAATCAATTGTGGCGACCATGCTAACGGTGGCGGGATTTACCGTGTATGATTTAGGTGTTGAGGTGACACCAGCTCAGTTCGTCTCCAAAGCCAGGGAAGTCAACGCGGATATTATTGCGATGTCTGCGTTATTGACCACGACTATGGACCGGATGCAAGAAACCATTGAGCTATTAAAAACGGAAAAACTTGATCAACGGGTAAAAATCATGGTGGGTGGAGCACCAGTCAGCCAAGATTTCGCAGACAGCATTGGTGCTGATGGTTACGGTGTTGATTTTAATCAAGCAGTGAAAATCGCAAAACGGTTGACAGGCGCGACAGAAGGATGAAACAACATCGGAGACAAGAGACATTGACACAAAGACCCCAATTGAAGATGCTCTCGGAGCAGGAGATTCAGCAAATTCACTCAGAAAGCCTCTCTCTCCTTGAGGAAGTTGGAATGAAAATCCAAAGCCGTGACGCATTAGAACTCCTCAAAGAAGCCGGAGCCTCAGTTAATTTTGACAAGGAGCATGCCTATTTCCCCTCTTCACTCGTTGAAGAGCAAATAAAACATGCACCATCCTCAATCCAGCTATTTGATCGTGAAGGGCATCCCGCTGTTCTCCTTGAAGGAAATCAAATCCAATTCAATCCAGGCTCGGCTGCAACGCATATTCTGGACCGAGAAACCGGTGCGCGACGGCATCCAACCGTCAAAGATGTTATCGACTTCGCCCGAGTCACTGATGCGTTACCATTCATCGACGCTCAAAGCACGGCCCTCATCCCAGCAGATGTACCTCCACTCCTCGCGGATCGCTACCGGCTATACCTACTCCTACAGCACTCAACAAAACCCATCATAACCGGCACCTTTGCACTTGACGCCTTTGACGATATGAAGCAAATGCTTGAAGTCATAGCAGGGGGACCCAAGAAGCTCCGAGACAAACCACGTGCCATCTTTGATACATGTCCATCTGCTCCATTACAGTGGAGTGAACTGACAGTTCATGATCTCCTACTCGGTGCGGCTGCCGGAATTCCAATTGAACTTATTTCAATGCCCCAACTCGGAGCAACCGGTCCGATTACAATCGCTGGGTCTTTGGTATTGCATAATGCTGAGTCGCTAAGTGGTGTTGTACTCACTCAACTTGCAAAGAAAGGTTCACCGGTAATTTATGGCGGCTCTCCTACAGCTGTCGATATGCAGTATGGAACAGCACGGCTGGGAGCCATTGAAAGCATGATGCTCACATGCGCCTATGCACAGATAGCAAAACATTACAACCTCCCAACCCACGGGTACATGGGCCTTTCAGATGCGAAAATTAGTGCCGATGCACAAGTGGGCTATGAAGCAGCAACCGGTTTTCTTCTTGCGGCGATGGCAGGAATCAACAATATCGCTGGTGCAGGGATGCTTATTTTTGAAAGCACCCAAAGTTATGAGAAGCTTGTCATCGACGACATGCTTGCGGGGATGATGAAACGGTTCATCACCGGCGTTGAAGTGAATGATGACACCCTTGCTCTAGATGAGCTCCGAGAAGTCGGGACAAAAGGTGGAGATTTCCTCCGCTTACGTCATACGCTAGCCTGGTTCAGGAAAGAACACTATATGCCAGGTAAATTAGTCGACCGCCAACCATTTGAAAGCTGGCAATCCCAAGGAGCATTGACCAGTTTAGACCGTGCTCGTGAGCGTGTCAAAGAGATTCTAACCACCCACGACGTACCCAAATTAGACGACTCACAACTTCAAGATTTGAATGCGATTGCGAAAAACTTCATGAAGCGTCATAAGAATTCCTCACTACCCCATGGTCCAAGCTGAAAATGATCTTTTTTATCAATTAGAAATGTTTAATGCAAAACGAACTCCTCCCCTCTAGGTAGAACTATTTTAAAGCTCAAAAACAAATATCCAACACCCAGAACCGTGGGACATACTAGCCGGGAGACGAGCGCGGTTGATACATAACGTCCTGTTAATCACCAGAAACGGCATCAAACTCTTCCACCGTTCATACTGGGCAATTGAAATTGACCAACCAGTCGTTTCTGAATATATACAGTCTCTCCGCCAGCTCGAAAGAGACACCGGCGAAGATCTCCCCGTGCCCATCTTTTTGGATGGCATGAAATTCATCCATAAATATGTCGACTCGGACCTCATCCTCGTCTTGGTCGCTGATCGTCAAGACAAAGACGAAATACTTCAAGAAAAAATCGACAACGCCGTCCGGACCATGAAGCAAAAATTCGCCAAACAGATCTGGGATTTCAAAAGTAACAGGAATTCACAAGTTTTCCAAGGACTTGGACCTGTCATCGATCAAGCCATTGTGTCTACACTCAAGATTGTCCTTCTCGGCGAAGGCGGTGTGGGCAAAAGCACAATCCTAAGAATGCTCATGAGTCAACGCGCCGACCTCAATCATATAGCTACAATGGCCGTGTACGTAGAAGAGATGCAAACGGCAAAGCTTGGCCCTTATGAACTGGCCGTTTGGGACTTCCCTGGTCAGGAACTGTTGGTTCCAAAATGGAAAGATTATCTCCGTGGGACAGATGTTGTGTTAATGGTCACCGATTCGACATTAAAGAACGTGATGTCAACTCGGAAACTGATTCCGATAATTCAGAAATGGACTGATGGTGCTTTAGTCTGGGCAATTGCAAATAAGCAGGACTTGAAAGATGCTCTCCTTCCTGATACTGTTGCCCGGCTACTTGGACTCCGAACCATTGGCTTGGTCGCCATTGATCCTCGTAACAAGGAACTACTATTTAAGACCCTAATGGGAGCTGCAGCAGAGGTAGCCTTCCCACAGGTTGCTTAGGAATCAATTCATCGGCCGTTAAGTGGACCTTCCTTTTGTATTTCTGTTGTACAGCCTCGCCAACTGCTGCAATCGGAATCGGATGAGGTCCTCGGTTTTTACTTCTATAGTGACTCCAGCATAACCACACTCAGAACAGTACCATTGCTCTTGAATCAGTGTCCCTGAAATATTAGTGAGTGGTTGGATGTTGGGACTAAAACAGCGAGGACACACTTTAACCCATTCGCGATAGTCAGTTCGCCCGATTTTTCCCGGAATATTAGAAAGCTCTTTTTGGGTGCTGGGATCGGGATTAGTGTGGCTCATGGCGTATTCCTCGGAGTGGCTGATAGGGTAGACGGATTTAAGGATTCCTAAACCAACCTCCAAATTCCGATCATCTATAACGATGAAATGTCTTAAGGAGTAGCACTTACATATTGAGCCATGAATTGATAATGCGAGCGATACAAGCTTTGGTACACGGTCGAGTGCAAGGGGTCTTCTTTCGTGCCTATACTCGTGACAAGGCACATCAACTCGGTCTTGTAGGATGGGTGCGAAATAATCCGGATGGAACCGTCGAATGCCATGCCCAAGGTGCAGATCAGGTCATCGAAGAGTTTATTCGTTTCCTCCATCATGGATCCCCATCGGCGCATGTCGACAATGTCGCTATTATCAATGTCCCGGTTGATTCCACCCTTCGTGACTTCCGGATTACATACTAGTTTCACGAACAGCCTAATGGAACCGAGAGTTTTTCCTGATGCTGTAGACTCTTAAGGTTAAGTATCAGATTAGCCTGTGGTGCATCCTATGAAGGTTCTTGGCGTGATTGGTTCTGCGCGTAAACTGGGAAACTGCGAAGTCTTAGTCAAGGAGGCTTTAATGCAAGCTCAAAATGAAGACGCGGAGGTGCAGGCTCTCCGATTATCCGACTTTCACCTACTCCCTTGTAAGGGGTGTCTAGCCTGCGTACTTAAGGGGGAATCGTGTCGCTTGGATGATGATATGCATGTCTTGTGGAAGCATTTCCAATGGGCTGATGCAATTATCCTCTCGGCCCCAACCTACTTTCTTGGTCCTGCTGGAATAATCAAACTTCTCATCGACCGACTCTTCGAATACAGTCTGCAAATTAGTCAGATGACAACGCGACCTGGCGCTATCATCGCCACGGCAGGGCTCCAAAACTGGGATCCTTTTACTTTACCAATGCTTTCAATGCTTTCAGGAATATTACGACTTCAACCTGTTGACCGCTTCGTTGCCTATCGACCAGGTCCAGGAGAAGTGCTCCTCGATGAAGCAACAGTGAAGCGGGCTCAGGAAATCGGCAAAACGCTTGTACGCCAAATCCGCCAACCTGAGTACACAGTCGCATTAGATAGTCCCAAACATGGTTGCCCACAATGTGGAACGATATTCTTTCAGTTTCGAGGGCCCAATCAGGTCGAATGCCAACTCTGTCAGGCACATGGTGAAATCATACAGAAAGGTGATTCATTCGAAATTGTATGGACCAGTGATGATGGAAAGCATCGTTGGAGCCCCGAGGCAATGGCAGAGCATTTCTCTGAATGGGTGCTTCGTACAGGACCAGTCTATCAGCAACTCAGAGCTGACATCCTGCAACGAATCCAAAAATACCGAGATCTTCCGATTATTAAAAACCTGAGTAAAGGAAAGTCCCCAACATAGTGTGGGGCTGGTTGTTTTGGAAAAGAAAATGGGAGGGATTTATCGACGAGGGGGAGGAGTTACTCCTCTTCTTCGAGTTTCCCTTCTGCTCTGAGCTTTTCGAGGAGGGCTTTCTCAGCGGATAAGTCAAATTCTCTGGGTTTGACTTCTGGTGCGTGTTCGAGACTTGCGCCCCTCTTAATTTCGCGCTTCAGCTCCTCGCTCAAAGAGACCCCTTTACTTTCTTCTTCGCTCACATCAATCACCTCAACTGGTCAGGATGTCTTGCAGCCTTGTTTTCATCTGATATTTGGAACGCTTCACCATTTCACGGAGTGTGGCCTACTTCTTGTCGACGACGCTGCCAACTGTAACCGAGCTGTAGCTGACTCTTGGACTTTGTTTGAGTCGATCTGGTATTGCTGAGCCTTTTTCATCGACAACAAGTTCGTAACCTTGTCCGACGCGTTCGCCGGTTGATAATAGATATCCACTCCGCGCAACGGTGTCAGCCAGTCGCAATGCTGTTCGTCGTTCAATGAGGCTGGTGCCTTGAGGCACAATCATTCGGATTTTCTTACCGGTTTTGTCTACTTCACAGTGGATACCGCTTGATTCCTGTTTCGATTCGACAAAGGATCCATCTTGG